>NZ_JADPKU010000117.1:0-1334 GCF_023074095.1 Bradyrhizobium sp. 137 | reverse complement strand
GCTCTTGTGTCTGGGAAATCTGCCAGAATGTGCAAACGGGCGGTTCTCGCAAAACCGCCCGTTGCTGGATCTGAGCCCGGTCGCGCTCAAAGGCCGTGAGCCTGTCGGGGAGCGAGGGACAGATCCGGTGGTCTTCCTCAACCCGAACAGTTGCATGGGCTTCGAGCCCGGACCGAGCAAGGAAGGGATTGGATGATGGCACAAAACGATCTTGTTGTCGCCGGTATCGACGTGGCCAAGGACAAGGTGGATGTGTGTATTCGATCATTGTCGCAACGGCGGACGTTCGCGAGCACGGCAGAGGGACGGCGAATGCTGATCCGTTGGCTTCGCAAGTACAAGGTCACTAAAGCAGCGATGGAAGCGTCCGGCGGCTATGAGCGAGAGTGGGTCAAGGCGCTGCGCGAGGCCGATATCGGAACCCTGATTGTCGATCCGAAGCGGGTGCGCAACTTCGCAAGATCGGCCGGGCAACTTGCCAAGAACGATCCGATCGATGCGGAGATGATTGCCTGGTTCGCCGAGACTTTCATCGAGGCAAGAGGCCAAGCCTATGATGCAGCACGTGAGGAACTGGCGCAGATGGTGACTGCGCGCCAAACTCTGATTGAAGTGCGGACCAGCCTGCATAACAGGGGGGAGCATTCCACACCTGACGTTGTACAGAAAATGCAGAGTCGCCTGCTGAAGCAAATCTCCTTGGAAATTACCAAGCTCGAAGCAGCGATCGCGGCCCTGATCAAGGCCACGCCGCGTTTTGCCGAACTCGCCGAGATCATCGAGAGCGTGCCGGGTCTTGCCGAGGGCACGTCCGCCGGGCTGATCGGGGGGATGCCGGAGCTAGGCCAGATAAGCAACAATGTTGCCGCGGCCTTGCTGGGTGCTGCGCCTTACGACGACGACAGCGGCAAGCGTCGGGGTGTTCGTCATATCCAGGGCGGGCGGCGCAAGGTCCGCAATCTCTTTTACATGGCGTGCATGGGAGCCGCGACACGGCACAACCCGGTACTCAAGGCCTTCTACGATCGCCTGATCGCCAAAGGCAAAGAGGCGAAGGTTGCGCTCACCGCCTGCATGCGCAAGCTGATTGTGATCCTCAACGTCATGATCGCGCGCGGAGAAAAATGGGACGCCGGCCGGTACGAAGTGAGCGGCCTCGCTCGGCTTCCGCCGAGCGAATGCCCAGCCTAAAGACCGTTGAGCGGGCGGGGTCAAGGCCGTCAGCCGCCGGAGGCGGGGGCGCGCAGCGCCAGCCTTGAGCCCGCTCGATCACCGGTCTACTTCAACACAGTTGCTCCCCGGGGAGCGATGCACTATTGCCCCCGTCGCCTTGC
>NZ_JADPKU010000020.1:0-507 GCF_023074095.1 Bradyrhizobium sp. 137 | reverse complement strand
TCGAACGTTCCACCCTTACCGGCTGCGAGCACCACGCCGAAGGTCTTCAGTAGACCACGAATTTGATTGTAAAGCGTCGTACGAATCGCGACGAGTTCGCTTCTGGCTGAGAGCCGGGCTCGGATACGACAGCTCTGCAGGCTCTTGATGGCGACGGGCCGGTACCAACCGGAGCGCACCACTTGCGCGATCCCAAATGCATCGTTCACATCCGCCTTGTTAACTTGTAGCGAGAGCGCCGCCGCGACATGGCGCGCGTGGATGCAGTCGATTGGAACGTCGAGAGCGCGCAGCCCATGCCAAAGCCAGATCGCCAGCGGCCCGGTTTCCATACCAACCCGAACCGCGTCTGGAGCGTGCTCGCGCAGCGCCATTGCGATGCACTCCGGCTCCGAGGAGCATTTGCCCCGCCAAGTGCGCCGACCGTCGCCGTCGATCACACAAATTTCCGTCTCCTTTTGCGATACGTCCAAACCAACATAAAGGGTCATCACATGCTCCTCGTTT
>NZ_JADPKU010000033.1:0-153095 GCF_023074095.1 Bradyrhizobium sp. 137 | reverse complement strand
CCACCCCGACGCTCGCATAGAGTCAGTAAGAGCAGTTCCGGCCACGTCGCGACGGAGCTATTACAACGAAATACTGCCGGCCTTTTTCAACGGAATCGGCCACAACCCGACTCGCTCCCATATAGTAAGGGCTGCTGAAACGGAGAGAACATGAGCGTGCCGGAAATCATTCGACGAGCCATCGAAATCGGTGAACGGAACGGTAAGATTACCTTCGATGAGCTGAATCAGCTGTGTGACAGCCGGTCACTGGACCCCAAAGACGTCGAGCGCATTTCTCAACGCGCTGAGCGAAGCAGGAATTTGGATTGAAGGAGGCTAAGGTCTGCTTCGGGTCATTTTCGACCGATGCAGCGGGAATTGTCGGCCGACCGATGTCCGGTTTGCTCCAAGAAACACAGGTACCGGAGTCGGACTAGACGCCGAGTTGTTACGGGTTTGCGGTCGCCTCAACTCCCGACGCCGCCGACAAGACGAGGGCGGCGGCTAGCGAGCGGTTTCTCCTCCAGCAGGCCGCGCACCCATTCGCGAAAACTGACGATTTCCGGGCAATCCGCGGTGCCTTCAGGCGCAACGAGCCAATCACCCACACCCGCTCCCTCATCCATCCGCTCGCAGCGATAGCCCGGATGGTGACCAAGTCCGCGGGCTATCAAGAGGTCGACCTTGCCCTCGACCAGCTCGTGCAGGCCGGCGGGCTGAAGCACCCGCAAGCCGATCTCCGCATGCGCGCTGCGAAATTCTGCCAATTGGAGGCGGCGCAGGTCGAAGCCGCCATGGACTCCCAATTGCAGCAGGACCGCACCTGCCGGCTTCAATTGCGAGGTCGCCTCGGCGATGTGGCGAAAGCCTTCGGATATCCCGGGTAGATAGGCCTGACCGGCCGCGGTGAGGATGAGCTGCTTATGCAGCCGGTCGAACAGGCGTACGCCGAGGCGCGCCTCCAGCGCTTTCACCTGCTGCCCTACGGCGGCGGGCGTCACGTGCAGCTCGTGCGCGGCCAATTTGAAGCTGAGATGCCGGGCGGCGGCTTCGAATGCGCGGAGCGCGTTGAGCGGTGGAAGGATGTAAGTCATTGCTGCCCAGTTTGTCACTGAATGGCTGCGTGCTTGCAATAGATTTTCTTGCGCTGAACCGCAGCAATAGTGCTTTGCGCCCCGGCGATGCCGCCGGATAGGGTCGGCCGCAACACGGAGAGATCCCATGCCACCAGTTCACGTCGTCACCCACAATCCCGCAACGGTCCACGCTCCGGCCGGCGGCTACAGCATGGGACTTGAACTGAGGCTGCATCGCCGCCTCTTGTTCATCAGCGGCCAGGTGCCGGAGAGATCGGACGGCACCGTGCCCGACGGTTTCGAGGCGCAATGCGAGCAGGCCTGGCGCAACGTCAGGGAAGTGCTCGCCGCTGCGGGTCTGGGCGTCGAGCATCTGGTCAAGGTCACCACGTTCCTGACCGACCGCAACCAGGTCCTGCCCAACCGTATTATTCGCCGCGCGATTCTCGGGGATCACCAGCCCGCGCTGACGGTCGTGATCGTCGAGACCGTTGACAGCAAATGGCTGCTGGAGATCGAGGCGATCGCCGCAGAATGAAACCGGCGTCGCCCACATTGCAATGAGCCAATCATATCGGGTGTCCAATGGCTGAGATCCATCCTTTCTACGAGACGCATCGGGACGCAATGGAAGCCGCCATGCGGCACCGCCTCGGCCTTGCCGATGCGATGTTGCGCGAGCGCGCGCGACTATCCGACATCGAGAAGATCAGGCAGGAAGTCATGCACGAATTCGAAATCGTGCTGACCCAAATGCCCTATGTCGGCGGCGCGGCCAGCCGCATGAGTGATTTCTTCATGCGTCTCACGGGTTTTATGGCCATCAGTCGGGTGCTCCGGCGCCACGGTGTGCCGGTCCCGGTGATCGGGGAGATCGAACGGGAAACCTACAAAGCGCAATTGCTCACCGTGTCAGAGGCGGAACGCCTTGCCTCGGGACGCCAGTTCATGTCGTCCGCGAACCAAGCTCTGCTGCGCGAGCAGGCGGCAAGGAGCGTCACGGAAAGCCACCAGAGGGAGTTTCCGGAGGACTTCGTCTACGATTTCGTAGAGCCGGATCCAGGAGACACCTTCGAATTCGGCATCAACTACAAGGCTTGTGGCTTCTGCAAGCTCGCAGCGCGCCACGGCGACAAGGACATCCTGCCGAACATTTGCGGGCTTGATTTCGACGCCTATGCCACGCGAGGCATTCGCCTCGAAAGGACGCAGACGCTGGCCGGCGGTGCGAGCCATTGCAATTTCCGCTTCTCGCGGCTGCCGTCGCATACGGAGGCCGAGAGTTAGGACGCGTTCCCTGGCTTCGCGATTGAGACGATCCAGGATTCCTCTGCTGCCTCCAGACCGTCATTTTCGAGCGCAGCGACGCAATCCAGACTGCCACCGCGGAAAGATTCTGGATTGCTTCGCTGCGCTCGCAATGACGGGAGTGGGCACCGCCTCTCGGAGCCGCCGGCCATCGTGACATCATGCCCCTGTTTTGCCCGACGAGTCAAATCCACTTCGTAAAATCCGCAATGTCGCGACGCCACCGGCAAGCGATTGATTTCGCTAGCCCCGGCTACTGTGCACGAGGTTGTTTTCGCTGTTTTCGTTTTGGGGGCCGTCTACTCCGCCGCTTTTTCCCTCAGTCGCTGCGCATAGACGTTAATGACCAGCGCCGCCAGCAGGATCAGGCCGCGGATCAGGATCTTCAAAAAACTGTCGATGTTGACGTGGTCGAGCCCGTTATTGAGAACACCAAGAACGAAAAGCCCGACGATGGTGTTGCCGATGCCGCCGCGGCCGCCGAACAGGCTGGTGCCGCCGACAACGACGGCGGCGATGGAGTCGAGCAGGTACGTGTCGAATTCGTTCTGCTGCGCGCTGCCGAAATGGGCAACGCCGAGCATGCCGCCAAGGCCGGAGCAGACCGCCGAGATCACCATGACCGCGCCGAGGATCAGCTTGACGTTGAGGCCGGAATATTCGGCCGCCTCGCGATTGCCTCCGACCATGTAGACGTAGCGGCCGAAGCGCGTGTAGGTCAGCACCAGATGCCCGCCGAGCAGCATGATGGCGGCGACGATGACGATCCAGGGGATGCCACCGATCGAGCCCGAGCCGAGCGTCGTGATCAGGCTCGGCACCTTGTAGGCGATCTGGCCGCGCACCAGGAGCGCCGAGATGCCGGCCGCGATCTGCATCATCGCCAGCGTCATGATGAAGGAGGGGATGCCGATCACGGTCAGCCCCAGCGCATTGACGAGGCCGAGCAGCGCGCAGAGCAGGATCGACAGGATGATGGCCACCGCGCCGGGCAGCGGCACATTCGCGATGTTGACGTAGGATTCCTGGAGCGTGAAATAGGCAACCGCGATGCCGGTGACGTTGGCGATGCTGGCGATCGAGAGGTCGATCTCGGCGCAGAGGATCACGAAGGTGAGGCCGACCGCGATGATGCCTGTCACCGACACTTGCGTGAGGATGTTGCCGAGATTGTCGAGCGTCGCGAAGGAGGGGCTGGCGAAGGCGAAGAAGCCGGACAGGAAAATCAGCGTCAGGAATGGCGCAATGTTGCGCATCTGCGAGCGCAGGAAGGGCGCAAGTCCCCGCGCTCGAGCAGCCGCCGCCGGAACCGTGTCACTGCTCGCCATGGTGCTTCTCCGTCACGCCGCTTCCAGCAGGCGGTCCTTGCTGACCGGCTCGTTCCTGAATTCCCGCACCAATGCGCCGCGCTTGAGCACGAGGATGCGGTCGGCCAGCGACAGCACCGTTTCCGGCTCGGTCGACAGCACGATGACGGCAAGCCCCTTGGCGCGGAGGTCGCGGACGATGTTGATGACGTCGTTCTTGGCGCCGACATCCATGCCGCGGGTCGGCTCGCACAGCACCAGAAGCTTGGGTGGATAGGTCAGCCATTTCGCCAGCGCAACCTTCTGCTGGTTGCCGCCGGAGAGCATGCCGAGGTCGAGGCCGACCACGGGCGGTCTGATCTGCAATTGCTCGACCTGGTGCCTTGCGATATCGCGCTCCTGCGCCGGCTTGAGCAGCAGCGCCGAGATGCGATCCAAAATGCTGATTGAGATGTTCTTGTAGACCGGCTCCTGGTGAAACAGCATGTCGCGCCGGCTCTCCGGCACCAGCGCCACGCCGGCGCGCCGCGCCGCCGCCGTGCTGGCGAAGGTCTTTGGTGCGCCCTCGACGGCGAGCGTGCCGCTGTCCGGCTTCAGCTTGCCGAACAGGATGCGCGACAGCTCCTGCTGGCCGCAGCCCATGAAGCCGTAGATGCCGAGCACCTCGCCGGCGCGGGCCTCGAACGAGACATCCTGAAGGCTGCGCGCGAGGGAGAGCTGGTCGACCTTCAGGACGACCGGACTGTCGCTCGGCCGCGGCAGCATCAAATCGTCAGTGTAGCTATGCTCGAGCGTTTCGCCGCCGCGGCCGATCATGGCCTCGATCAGCGCGCCCTTGCTGGTCGCGGCGCTGGCGGTCTCCGCGACCTTCCGCCCGTTGCGGAAGACGGTCACCGTGTCGGACACGCGCAGAATGTCCTCGATGAAATGCGAGATGAAGACGATTGCAGTGCCTTCCTCGCGCAGACGCCGGAGCGTTGTGAAGAGCCGCTCGACCTCGGGTGGGGAGAGGGCGGAGGTCGGCTCGTCCAGGATGACGATGCGAGCGCCCGAGAACAGCACGCGGGCGATCTCGATCAACTGCTGGAGCCCGATCGGGAGGTCCCCAAGCCGCGACATCGGGTCGACGTAGATACCGAAGCGGGCGAGCTGCTCGCCCGCCTCGCGCGCCATCCGCCGCCATTGCACCAGGCCGAAGCGGTTGACCGGCTGGTTGCCCAGAAAGACGTTCTCCGCAACCGTGAGGTCGGGCGCAACGCTGAGCTCCTGGTGCACCATGGCAATGCCGGCCGCATGGGCATCGCGCGCCGAGCGGAAATGCGTTTCCGCCCCGTCAACCAGGAAGCGGCCGGAGAATTCGGTGTGCACGCCGGCGATGATCTTCATCAGCGTGCTTTTGCCGGCGCCGTTCTCGCCGACGAGACCATGGATCTCGCCGGGAAGAAGCGCGAAGTCGACACCACGAAGCGCTTCGACGCCGCCGAAGCTCTTCGTGATGCCCTTCAGTTCCAGGATGGGCTGATGTCCCGCAGGCATGGAGGCTCAGATCAGGAAGTGATCCTGCATCCATTGCATCCCGGCGGCATTGGCCTTGGTCACGACCGGGCCGTCGGTGACGACGTTCTTCGGGATTCCCTGTCCGCTCTTCTCGCCGCCGACCACGGCCGACACGCCTGCAACGATGGCGCCGCCATGGATGCGGCACGACGGATTGCGCACGGTCGCGAACATGCGACCCTCGCTCACCGCCTGGATCGCCGGCGGCATGGCATCGACGCCGCCAATCAGGATGTTGGTGCGGTTGCGGGCCTTCATGATGTTGTAGGCGGCGAGCGCCATGTCGTCATTGTGGAAGAACGCAGCGTCGATCTGCGGATATTTGGTGAGATAGGTCTCCCAGAGGCGGGCGGTCTTGGAGACGTCCCAGTCGGCCGGTTGGGTGTCGAGCACCTCGATGCCAGGGAATTGCTTGACCACCGAGTTAAAACCCTTGGCGCGTCCTTGCGCGCCGGTGTGGCCGAGCGCACCCTGCGTCATGATGATCTTGCCCTTGCCGCCCATCGCGTTGCACAGCGCCTGGGTTACCGAGGCGCCCATGAACTCGTTGTCGGGGGCAAGGAAGGAGTGGACGTTGATCTGGTCGAGCGGCGCAATCAGCGTGTCCATGTCGATGACGGGCGTGCCGGCGTCGATCATCTTCTGCACGGGCTGGGTGAGAGTGCCGATGCCGAAGGCCTGGATCGCGACGAAATCCCATTTCTGCGAGGCCATGTTGTCGATCGCGGCGCGCTGCTTGACCGCGTCGAGCTGACCATCGAACCAGGTCACCTCGACATTGAACAGCTTGCCCCAGAATTCCGCGGCCTGCTTGCCCTGCGCGCACCAGGTGGCCTGGAGGCCCGCGTTGGAGAAGGCCGCTTTCAGCGGTTTCTCGCTTCGTCCGACTTCGGCTGCAAGTGCTGGGTTTATGCCCATGCTGCCGAGGATGGCAGTCGCGGCGCCGGCGGTCGCTGCCGCCTGAAGAAGATCGCGCCTCGTCGTCGAGAAATCTTTCGTCCCGGACATCGCTCGCTCCCGTAAAATTTTATCGTCGGCGCGTCATTGAATGCGCGACCGATGTCCGAAAGTGTCTCACAAGAGCTGATGCCACTCAATCTGCAATCAATCGCTTGATCGCAGCAAGCCACCCTTGGTGCAGCGCAAAGCGTCAGGCCCGCGCCTTGGTGAATGCGTCGACTCGACGAGCAATGTATCCCATGCCCGCGCAATGTCGGCCGACCATCGAGCGCCGAGCAGATCGCGGCTCGTATCCCTGATGATCGCGAAGAAGGCGATGAAGAGCTCGCGCGACGTGCCGTAAGCCTCGTGCGAGGCTGCCTCGCAGGCGATCAGCCGGAAGTGCCCACGACGTTCATTGGCGAAGTCGAGGACCGCCTCGATGGCCAGCGCGAGCATCGATCCCATCACGAGCTCGCTGCCTTGCGAGCGGAACATCGCCCGCGTTTCCAGATGCTGTTCGAACAGGCGTTGATAGACCAGCGGCGTGAGGTCCGCGCAGCGCGATGCCGCAAGTTCGAAGCTATTTTCGATCGGATTAGAGGGACCACTCATCGGCGTCGAAGCCCCGCAGACAAAAAAAGAGCGGGGCCCTGGCCCCGCTCAAAAATTGTGTCGACCCTATTATCCCCGATTCTAAGATTTGCTCTTGATTAACGGGGCGACGCTGCGTTTTGCGCGCCAGGGGCTCCTCCCGAGACTTGGACCACCAGACTTCGACCTCACGGCCAGCCTGAGCAAGAGGGATGCTAGATCAACTTTTCTCACTTGTCATCATTTTCGGCAACGAATGTTCAAAATTCGAGCATTTGACGAAATGATCGGGCTCATATCCCTGTAAACGTATGGGAAACAAAAGGAATTTTTGGACGAGGGAGGTGGTTTGACTTGCCTCAATGCCGGACCCCTGGCGTCGCGGGTAGGGTGCTCCCGACCACTTCGAGATGTTTTCGCTGGCCAACAAGGCGGCGGAACTGACCTCGACTCGGGGCTTGGGGCGGTGTTTAGTTAGTGGAGGAACGAACGGTTCGGCGGATGCGCGCGCGCTTGCAAAAATTCCTACCCGTTGTCCTGCTCGCCCTGGTGATGCAGGTGCTGGCGCCGATTGCCGCCTGCTTGGCGGCCGGCCAGGCCGTTGCCGATCGGCTGTCCGCCGGCGTCATCTGCCACAGCGGGGGTGAGCAGCGCGGCCTGGGCGATCAGACCGACAGCCCCACCGCGCACGGCGGCGCGTGCGCGCTGTGTTGCCTGGCACAGGCCAACGCCTCGCTCGATTCTCCGCCCCACGTTGGGCTCTCCATCCCCTTCCGCCACGCCAAGCGCGTGGCATGGCACGCTTTGGAGATATCCGTCGTCGCTGCCGATAGGGGCTCTGGCGCCCAGGCACGCGCGCCCCCTCAATTTTCCTGACCCGCGACGAACTTGTGCTCGGTGCGGCTCGCTGGTGCCGCATCTCGCTTTGCAACGGACTGGCTGCGTGCCGGTGTCAGGAAATGTCCCATGCCTTGTCTTCGTTCTTTGCGGAGTGCGCGTGCGCGCGGCACTCTGCTCGCGTCCGTATCGATTTTGGCCTTTCCACACACTTCGGATGCCCAGGTAAGTCGGTCGGAACTTCCCTCGGTTATTGTTGAAGCTCCACAGCAAAAGCGCGCGGCCCGGGTCCGGCCCCACCGCGACGCCGTGCGATCAGCGCGTGTGGCGCGAAGCGCACGACCGGCTGGGCTGCCACAGCAAACCGCGAGCGTGCAAGGCGCCAGGGTCCCCGGCTCCCTGACGGTGCTGACCGCACAACAAGCGCTTGCGGAAATCAACCAGACGCCGGGCGGCGTAGCGCTCGTAACGGCGGAAACTTACAGGAATTCGACGCCCGCCAACACGATCAAGGATGTGCTGGACTACGTGCCTGGTGTGTTCGCCCAGCCTAAATGGGGCGACGACACGCGGCTTTCGATTCGCGGGTCGGGCCTGTCGCGCAACTTCCACCTTCGCGGCGTCCAACTCTACATGGACGGCATCCCGATCAACACTGCCGATGGCTATGGCGATTTCCAGGAGATTGACCCTACTGCCTACAAAGATATCGAAGTCTACAAGGGCGGGAATGCACTCCAGTTTGGCGCGAATTCCCTCGGGGGCGCCATCAACTTTATAACTCCGTCGGGCCGCGATTCATTTCCGAACGGCGTGTCTTTCGACGTCGGAGGTTTCGGATTCAAGCGGCTTCAGGCGAACGCAGGTGGCGCGAACGGGCCGTGGGACGGTTTCGTGACCGCTTCCACGCAGGCCGCTGATGGATTTCGCGATCATAGCTTCGGCTCGAGCAATCGCTTGAGCGGCAATTTCGGCTATCAATTCTCTCCGGACGTTGAGACACGATTTTACCTCAATGCCAACCAGGTGCGGCAGCGGATCCCTGGTACCGTGACCAAGGCGTCTGCCTTGACCAATCCGGAGGCTGCCGCTCCGACGAACGTTGCCATGGATCAGCAGCGCAATATCGATACTGTCAGGTTGGCCAACAAGACGACCGTCCGCTTCGATGACACCAAGGTTGAATTCGGCGCCTTCGGGCTCGACCGCCATCTGATGCATCCGATTTTCCAGTGGCTGGACTACCGCTACAAGGACTATGGAGGCTTCGCGAAGCTCACGGATGACCGCACCATCGGCGGCTTTCGCAATAGACTGGTCGCGGGTGTCTACGTATTGAATGGTAGCATCGACAATCAGCAGTTTGCCAATCTTGCCGGTCAGAAGGGGAGGCTGCTTTCTTCCTCGATCGATCGCTCAGAGAACACCTCCGTTTACGTCGAAGACAGCTTCTACTTCCTTCCGAGCGTCGCAGTGATCGGCGGTACCCAGTTTCTGTACGCAACTCGCAATCGGCAGGACCGCTTCCTCAGCGACGGAGATCAATCGGGAGCAACGCGGTTCAATCTCTGGTCGCCGAAAGCAGGCCTCCTGTGGCAAATCGATCCCACATGGCAAGCTTTCGCAAATGTCTCGCGAAGTGCCGAGGTGCCGAGCTTCGGTGAGAGCTCGATTGGTCCGGGCATTCCAACGATCCCGTTCACCAGCATCCGCGCACAGATCGCGACCACGTACGAAGTCGGAACGCGCATGAGGCGGCCGGAATATGCCTGGGAGCTCACCGCCTATCGCGCCAATATTCGCGACGAGCTGCAATGCCTTTATAGCGCGTTCGGGAATTGCAACGTGACCAACGCCGACCGGACGCTTCACCAGGGAATCGAGGCCGGGGCAGGTGCAGCAATCTTTCGCGACATCTTCGTCAATGGCTCCGCGCCGGACAAGGTCTGGCTTAACGTCTCTTACACGTTCAACGACTTCCGTTTCGACCGCGACCCGGTCTTTGGGGACAATCAATTGCCGGGTGCGCCCCGTCATTACCTGCGCGCAGAGCTCCTCTACAAGCATCCGACGGGTCTCTATGTCGGCCCCAATGTCGAATGGGTGCCACAAGCCTATTTTGTCGATAGCATGAACACGCTCAAGACAGAACCTTATGCGCTGTTGGGATTGAAAGCCGGGTTCGACAATGGGGGTCCGCTATCCGCCTATGTCGAGGGACGCAATCTCACCAACAAGACCTACATTGCTAGCGCGAGCATCATCGATCGGGCAACGGCGACGTCACCCTTGTTCGAGCCGGGTACCGGGCGCGCGGTATACGCCGGAATGAGGTATCGATGGTGACGCACCAAATAGCACGCGCCAAATAGCAAATGACCAAGGACGTCTCTGCCAGAGTAATCATCAATGAGGCTATCGAAATGAAGAAAGTGAAGCAGACTCTCCTCACAATCGCGCTGCTGCTGGGCGGCTGCGCCGTCGCATCGGCCGACGACGTCAAGGCCGGCGATCTCGTGATCTCGCAAGCCTGGAGCCGGGCGACGCCGGGCGGCGCCAAGGTCGCGGGCGGCTATCTCACCATCGAGAACAAGGGGGCGGCGGCGGACAGGCTGGTCAGCGCTTCCGCGGACATCGCGGGGAAGACCGAGATTCACGAGATGGCGATGGATAATGGCGTGATGAAAATGCGTCCGCTGGACAAGGGGCTCGTTATTGATCCCGGCAAGACCGTGAGGCTTGCGCCCGGAGGCAATCATTTGATGCTCCAGGAGCTGAAGGGCGCGTTCAAGCAGGGCGATAAGGTGCCGGTGACGCTTCAGTTCGAGAAGGCCGGCAAAGTCGCAGTCTCCCTCGACGTACAGGGCGTCGGCGCGCAGGCACCGGGCGAGGCCGCGCATTCAGGTCATATGGACATGAAGAAAATGCCGGATCACTCGGGAATGAAGATGAAATGAGACGGATCCGAACTCTCGGGAGGCTGAACATGCCGAAGCGATTCCGCCTGATCCTGGTTGCTGCGTTCGCCGCCTCGCCGGCGGCGGCGCACGTGTCGCTCGAGACCAAGCAAGCCACGGTCGGTGCGTCTTACAAGGCTGTCTTCACAGTGCCCCATGGTTGTGCTGGCTCGCCCACGGTGAAGATCCGCGTGCAGATCCCGGAAGGGGTGATCGCGGTCAAGCCAATGCCGAAGGCAGGCTGGACCATCGATGTCGTCGAAGGCAAATATGCCAGCGAATATGACTATCACGGCAATAAGATCTCGTCCGGCGTCAAGGAGGTGGCGTGGGCCGGCGGCAAGCTTCCGGACAAGAACTATGACGAGTTCGTCATGCACACGGTTCTGACCGACGAGCTCAAGCCGAACACGACGTTGTATTTCCCCGTTGTCCAGGAATGCGAGACCGGTGTCAGCCGTTGGATCGAGATCCCGGCTGAGGGGGCAGGGCATTCGCACGAGGGCAAGTCGCCCGCCCCGGGTGTGAAGCTGCTGCCGAAACCCTGATGCGCCTGCTCGCCGCGCTCGCGACGCTGCTCCTGGTCACCGGCTTTGCGACCGGGGCCTCGGCGCATGCGGCACTCATCTCGGCCGAGCCGGCGAGCGGCAGCAGGCTCATGGCCGCGCCGGAGGCTGTGGTGCTGCGTTTCAACGAGGCCGTCACGCCCGGCGCGATCCGGCTGATCGATGGCGCGGGCAGGACGCGGGACGATGTGCGCATCGACGCGTCGGCGGAGGCCATTTCGGTTGCGATGCCGCCGGACCTGCCGCAGGGTACGGCGGTCGTCAGCTATCGCGTGATTTCGCAGGACGGCCATCCCGTGGCCGGATCGGTGATCTTCTCGATCGGCATGCCGACGGGGACGAAGCCTCTCGCGAACACGGATAGCGGGTTGAGCATACTCATCTGGCTGGCGCGGGTTGGTCTTTACATCGGGCTGTTTGTTGGTGTCGGCGGTGTGTTGTTCGCGCGCTGGATCGCGTGGTCGACGACCAGCATGATCGTGCCGCGCGTGGCACTCGCGGTCGGCCTTCCGAGCGCGGTGATGTCCCCCGGTGCGCTGGGTCTCGATCTCCTCGGCCTGCCACCGGCAGCTCTTGCGACGGCCGCGCCTTGGAAGGTCGCGTTCGCGACCAGCGCAGGCCCCGCCTTGCTGGTCGCCGTCGCTGCGATGCTGCTGGCCCTGATGGCGCTGCGTGCCGCCTGGTACGCGCGCGCTCTTGCGTTTATCGCGTTCATCGGCGTCGGCCTGTCGCTGGCCATGACCGGACACGCCGCAACGGCACCGCCCGAAATGTTGACGCGGCCGGCGGTCTTCCTCCACGGTCTCGGCGTCGCGTTCTGGATCGGGGCAATGGCGCCGCTCGCTGTGCTGGTGTCGAAGCCGGCGGCCACGGCTTTGCCTGTCGTAAACCGCTTCTCCCGTATCGCCGTGCCGGTCGTCGCCACGTTGGCCCTGACCGGCCTTGGGCTCGCTATCGTCCAGCTCGAAAGGCCTTCAGCGTTGGTCGAGACCCGCTATGGCCTCGTCCTTTCCATCAAGCTCGCGCTGGTCCTCATGTTGCTCGCACTCGCCGCGCTCAACCGCTTTCACCTGAGCCCGGCGCTGGCAAGCGATCACGAGGCCGCGTCCGCCCTCAAGCGCTCGATCCTGTTCGAATGTGCGATCGCACTCGTCATCTTCGCGGTCGTCGCCGGGTGGCGCTTCACGCCGCCGCCGCGGACCATGCTTCCCGAGGCGCCGCTCGCGATCCACGTCCACAGCGACAAGGCAATGTTCCAAGTCCTGGTCTCGCCGGGTAAGGCCGGTGTCGATGACTTCGTGGTCCAGCTCATGACCGGCGAGGGGACGCCGCTCGCGGCCAAGGAGGTGACGTTGACCTTGAGCTTGCCCGAGCGCGGCATCGAGCCGATGGAACGGGGTACCTCGCTCGGGCCGGACGGCTATTGGCATGTGCGCAAGGTCGAACTGCCCTTCGCTGGCCGCTGGCATATCCGGATCGATGCGCTGGTGAGCGACTTCGAGAGCATTACGCTGGAGGATGAACTCGAGGTGGCGCCGCCCTAGGCTCGCCGGCTTTGCTGGCATGCTGCTCCTCAAGCCAAATCTGAAGTCAACGGAAAATGACAGGAATTCCGCCGCGTTAGCGGCTTTTCCTCACTCGCGGTCTTGTGTTTTCGCTCCCAATCCGGTTTCACTGCAACCCGTCACTGATTCCTAGAGTGTTGCCATGCGGTTGTCGCGATTCTTTCTGCCCATTCTGAAGGAAAATCCGAAAGAGGCCGAGATCGTCTCGCATCGGCTGATGCTGCGCGCCGGAATGATCCGGCAGGAGGCCGCCGGCATCTATGCCTGGCTGCCGCTTGGCTTCCGCGTGCTCAAGAAGATCGAGCGGATCGTGCGCGAGGAGCAGGACCGCTCGGGCGCGATCGAGGTGCTGATGCCGACGCTCCAGCTCGCCGACCTCTGGCGCGAGAGCGGCCGCTACGATGCCTATGGTCCGGAGATGCTGCGCATCGCCGACCGCCACAAGCGCGAGCTGCTGTACGGACCGACCAACGAGGAAATGATCACCGAGATCTTCCGCGCCTATGTGAAGTCGTACAAGAACCTGCCGCTCAATCTCTATCATATTCAATGGAAATTCCGCGACGAGCAGCGTCCGCGGTTCGGTGTGATGCGCGGCCGCGAATTCCTGATGAAGGACGCTTACTCCTTCGACCTCAACGAGGCGGCGGCGCGGGTCGCCTACAACAAGATGTTCGTCGCCTATTTGCGGACTTTCGCACGGATGGGGCTGAAGGCGATCCCAATGCGCGCCGAGACCGGTCCGATCGGCGGCGATCTCAGCCACGAGTTCATAGTGCTCGCGGAGACCGGCGAATCCGGCGTCTTCATCAATCGCGACGTGCTGGACCTGCCGGTGCCGGGCGAGGACGTCAATTATGAGGACGATCTGACGCCGATCATCAAGCAGTGGACCTCGCTGTATGCTGCTACCGAGGACGTTCACGATTCCGCGCGGTTCGAGCGGGAGGTGCCTGCGGACAAACGAGTGAACACCCGTGGCATCGAGGTCGGCCAGATCTTCTACTTCGGTACCAAATATTCCGAGCCGATGAAGGCGCTGGTGGCGGGCCCCGACGGTGTCGACGTGCCGATCCATGGCGGCTCCTACGGTGTCGGCGTCTCACGCCTGCTTGGTGCCATCATCGAGGCCTGTCATGACGATGCCGGCATCAAATGGCCGGAAGCCGTGGCCCCGTTCCGCGCCGTGGTGCTCAACCTCAAGCAAGGCG
The DNA here is from genome assembly GCF_023074095.1 of Bradyrhizobium sp. 137. Classification (NCBI taxonomy): domain Bacteria; kingdom Pseudomonadati; phylum Pseudomonadota; class Alphaproteobacteria; order Hyphomicrobiales; family Nitrobacteraceae; genus Bradyrhizobium; species Bradyrhizobium sp. 137. The sequence continues at coordinate 139,196 of NZ_JADPKU010000033.1, read as the reverse complement.
ATGCCGCGGTCGATGCGGCCTGCGAGAAGCTCTATGAGGAGCTCACCGCCAAGGGCGTGGATGTCCTCTATGACGATACCGACCAGCGCGCCGGCGCTAAATTCGCCGCCGCCGACCTGATCGGCATCCCCTGGCAGATCATGATCGGACCGAAGGGGCTTGCTGACGGCAAGGTCGAGATCAAGCGGCGAGCCGACGGCGCACGCGAGACCATGTCGCCTGCGGACGCGGTCGCCCGCCTGGTCGGCTGAATATTGTTCATCGCGCGATATCGCGGCCGCCAATCCGGCCACAATTGACCCCGAATCATGGGATTATCGAGCGATGGACGAGACCATGACCGAAACCGTGCAGACCGCGCCTTTTGCGCCATTCGAGTGGATGCTGTCGGGGCGCTATTTGCGAGCGCGCCGCAAGGAGGGATTCATCTCGGTCATCGCCGGGTTCTCCTTTCTCGGCATCATGTTGGGCGTGGCGACGCTGATCATCGTCATGGCCGTCATGAACGGCTTCCGCAAGGAGCTGCTCGACAAGATCCTAGGGCTCAACGGCCATATCCTGGTCCAGCCGCTGGAATCGCCGCTGACCGACTGGAAGGACGTCGCCGACCGCCTCAGCCAGGTCGAGGGCATCCGGCTCGCTGCGCCCGTGGTGGATGGCCAGGCGTTGGCGTCATCGCCATGGAACGCTTCGGGCGTCCTGGTGCGCGGCATCCGCTCCGACGACCTCAACAACCTCACCTCGATTGCCAAGAACATCAAGCAGGGCTCGCTCGAGGGCTTTGACGAAGGGCAGGGCGTCGCGATCGGCCGCCGGCTCGCCGACCAGCTGTCGCTGCATGCCGGCGACAGCGTGACGCTGGTGGCGCCGAAGGGCGCGGTCACCCCGATGGGCACAACGCCGCGCATCAAGCCTTACAAGATCGTCGCCGTGTTCGAGATCGGCATGTCCGAATACGATCTCGGCTTCGTGTTCATGCCGCTGGCCGAGGCGCAGGCCTATTTCAACCGCAGCAACGACGTCACCTCGATCGAGGTGTTCACCACCAACCCCGACAAGATCGACGCCTTCCGCAAGGCGGTGACGGAGGCTGCGGGCCGCCCGGTGTTCCTGGTCGACTGGCGCCAGCGCAACTCGACCTTCTTCAACGCGCTCCAGGTCGAGCGCAACGTGATGTTCCTGATCCTGACCATGATCGTGCTGGTTGCCGCTCTCAACATCGTCTCCGGCCTGATCATGCTGGTGAAGGACAAGGGCAGCGACATCGCGATCCTGCGCACCATGGGTGCCTCGCAGGGCTCGATCATGCGGATCTTCCTGATCACGGGCGCCTCGATCGGCGTGGTCGGCACGCTGGTCGGTTTCTTCGTCGGTCTCGTGATCTGCCTCAACATCGAGTCCATCAGGCAATTCCTGTCCTGGCTCACCAGCACCGAGCTATTCTCGCCTGAACTCTATTTCCTGTCGAAGCTGCCCGCCGAGATCGACGTCGGCGAAACCACGGCGGTCGTCGTCATGGCGCTGACGCTGTCGTTCCTGGCGACGCTGTACCCGTCGTGGCGCGCCGCGCGCCTCGATCCGGTCGAAGCGCTCCGGTACGAGTGAGGGGCTGATGGAGCAGCAGGGGGCGGAAGATGTACCAGTCATTTATCTCCACGAGATAAAGCGGCAGTACGTGCAGGGCGAGATGCCGCTGACGATCCTCGACGGCGCCAAGCTGGCGTTGTGGCGCGGGCAGTCAGTCGCGTTGGTGGCGCCGTCGGGGTCCGGCAAGTCGACGCTGCTGCACATTGCGGGGCTGCTCGAGGCACCGGATTCCGGCGAGGTCTATGTCTCGGGCGCGCCGACCTCGCAGCTGCCCGACATCGAGCGCACCCAGTTGCGCCGCACCGATATCGGCTTCGTCTACCAGTCGCACCGGCTGCTGCCGGAGTTCTCGGCGCTTGAGAATGTCATGCTGCCACAGATGATCCGCGGCCTGAAGAAATCCGAGAGCGTCAAGCGCGCCAAGGAGATCCTGGGCTATCTCGGCCTCGGCGACCGCATCACCCATCGTCCGGCGGAATTGTCGGGCGGTGAGCAGCAGCGCGTCGCGATCGCACGTGCGGTTGCCAACGCGCCGCGCGTGCTGTTTGCGGACGAGCCGACCGGCAATCTCGACCCCGGCACCGCCGAGCACGTGTTCCAGGCCCTGATGCAGCTGGTCAAGGCGACGCAGGTGTCGATGCTGATCGCGACTCACAACATGGAGCTCGCCGGGCGCATGGACCGGCGCGTCTCGCTGTCGAACGGCCAGGTGGTCGAGCTCGATTAAAATGCGAAAACAACCCCATGCACAGTAGCCAAGTGCTTGGCCGGACTTGCGAAAAAAATTGGCGACGGCGCTCCCCCGCGCCCTCTGGGTATCAAGGCCGGATCGCCGTCAGTTTGAACGGCCTGCCATTGGCGGCGGCGTGTTCCACGGCCCCGTTGGCGTGGTCGAGATCGAACGCCGTCACCTCGTATTCGTCGAGCCTGAGCAGCCCGGCACGCACCAGCGCGATCAGGCGGGTTGCTGCGTCCGGCGGGTACATCCAGACGCCGTGGATGCTGATGCAGTTGCGCATGATCCAGGGGTAGGGCAGCTCGAGCCCTGCACCGCCCGCCATCCCGACGCCGCCCATCAGCACGACGCGGCCATACGGGCGCACCGTCATGACCGCCGCGCCCACCACATTGGTGCTGACCGAGGGCGGCATGATGTCGAGCACGCAGTCGATCGGACCTGATGCCGCGTGCTTCATGCTCTCGCGGTCGTCGTCCTCAACGCCAGTGAGCTTGACCGGCTTCACGCGGCTGCCGAAGCGGCGGACGAGGTCGGCCAGGATTGTTTCGTTGCGGCCGGGCGCGATCACGCAGACCGCGCCCATTGCCAGCGCGACCGAGACGGCCGCGCTGCCGAAATTGCCGGTGGCCCCGCTCACCAGCACAGTTTCGCCTGGTCGCAGGTTCGCGGCAAGGAAGCCGCCATAGGGCACGAGCAGTGTCCCAAGGGCGCACCATTGCGCCGCTGCCTCCGGTGTGATCGCGCCGAGACGTGTGACGTTCTCGGTCGGGACCCGCATCTGCTCGGCAAACGAGCCGTGGCGAAAATGCTTTTGCAGGCGCATGCCGCCAGGGCCGGCGGCCGTGAGCCCTTGCAGGGCAATGTCGGGCGCAACGGCATCGTCGCGCGAACGCACCGTCGGATCGCAGAACACCCAGTCGCCGATCGCAAGCCTGGTTGCGTCCGGGCCGATCGCGCGCACCCGGCCGATGCCGCCGGGACCGGGGATAACCGGCAGGTCGAGCGCATAATTGCGTGTCCCGTCGAAGACCTCGTTCATGTAGGACAGCACGCGCGTGGCAACGACATCGACGATGACCTCGCCGGTGCCGAGCACCGGTTCGGGGGCATTCTCGATCACCAGTGGCGAGCCGAAGGATTTGAGTACGGCAGCTTTCACGATGTTCACCTCTCAAGGTCGGGTGAAGCGCATATGCGCTGCCTTGGAGGGGACAAGAAGGCCTGGTATTATCCTAGTATTGCAACGACCCTCCATCGCGGGAACGACATCATGGCCGACCCACGCCGCGTCGAATTCGGCGACTTCCTCAGGTCACGCCGCGAAAAGCTGTCACCGAAGGCAGTAGGTCTTCCGGCGGGCCGCCGGCGGCGCACGGCGGGGCTGCGGCGTGAGGAGGTCGCGCAGCTTGCCGGCATCGGTGTCGACTGGTACATCCGCCTCGAACAGGGTCGCACCGTCAGCCCCTCGATCACCACCGTCGATGCGCTCGCCCGCGCGCTGCGTCTCAGCAAGACCGAGCATGCGCATCTGAAGGCGCTGGCGCGCGACGGCGCGAGGGCGGCCTTCGTGCCCGAGATCGTGCCGCCGCCGATCCGGCGGATGATCGACAGCTTGACGCAGCCCGCCTATGTCACTGGGCGGCGCTGGGACGTGCTGGCCTGGAACGCGGCGGCCGAGGAGATCTTTGGCTTCGGCCAGCTGCCGGAGCAGGATCGCAATACGTTGCTCCTGGTGTTGACGAACAAGCAGACGCGAAAATTCTACGGCGCGAGCTGGACCGACGTGGCCAAGAGCATGGTCGCGATGTTTCGCGCCACTCACGACGTCTGGGCGGGCGATCCCGCCTTCACCGAGCTGCTCACGCGGCTGCGTCAGGGCAGTCCGGAATTCGTCAATTGGTGGGAGGCGCACGAGATCCGCAGCACCGCCTCGGGCCTGAAGACCATGAACCATCCGACCAAGGGCGTGCTCCGGTTCGAGCACACGAGTTTTCAGGCCAACGACGATCCCGCGCTGAAGCTCGTGATCTATACGCCGGTGTAGGGCACCAAGACATCGAGGCCAGCGCGTCTGCTTTCGAAAGGCAAGCGGAGACGCTGCGGTTCGGATTGCAACGCTTGATCAGGAAGAGGACCCTTCGAGGGTACTGAGAAGCGGATCAAGGGCTTGACCGCAACCACTGCGAAAAAGCCCGGATGGTCGTGCTCGCGGATGGCTTGGCTTACTGACCACATGGAAGCCGTAGCCAGGCAAGCTCAACTTGAACGCCTTCACGAGCGTGCCAGCTGCGAGCTCGTGTGCCACGGGCACATCACTGAAATCCCGACACCGTGTCCGGCGATCACCGCCTCGATGGCGTACAGTTCCTCCCGGAAGCTCAAATGCTGCATGTCCTTGAATTGGGGCACCTCGCGCCACCTGCGCTGAGCCGCAGCAAGCCATCTCTGCCATGTCGGTGGCTCACGATCGGCGGGCGACCAATAGGAGTGAATCAGAACGTGATTTGCAGGATCGATTGGTCTCTTCAGGCGCTCCGCTGCAAGCAAATGCGGACTGCAAACCGGCCAGAACGTATCGATGAAGAGATCATCGACCATTCCGTCTGTTGGCCGTGCTCGGCTGGTCGCATAGCGAATGGCGACATCGCCGTCTCCGGCCTGGACATGCACACCTGCGACCTGCTCAAGAGCGGCGTAAAGATCGAAAAGCTCGCGCTGGTGCAGGCGTGGGCCGAGGCTGGCAATCTCTTCGACGAACGCGAGCGCGCGGCTCTCGCATGGGCCGAGACGGTGACCTGCGTCGCTCAGACCAACGTTCCGGATGAGGCGTATCAAGCCGCCCGCACGGTCTTCAGCGAGCGCGAGCTGGTCGATCTCACGATCGCAATCAGCCTGATGAATGCATACAATCGAATGTCGATCAGCTTCCGGAATTCGCCGCAGGCGGCCGTGGAGAAAACAGCCTGACAGGCCGAACGGCGTCAGCCGAAATGCAAAGCAGAGCCTGAAAATGACGAGCGTGATTTCCGGCGTGAAAATTCCCGACAGCAAGCTGGCGCGCGAAGCCGCTGAACTGGTGCGCCAGTACGAAGACGAGATGTTGTTCAACCATTCGGTTCGCGTCTACGTATTCGGCGCGATCAAAGGACTGCGACAAAAGCTCAAATTCGATTCCGAGCTGCTCTATGTCGCGGCGCTGTTCCACGACCTCGGCCTGGTCGATCATTACCACACCGAGACCAAGCGGTTTGAGGTCGATGGCGCAGACGCGGCACGCGACTTTCTTCGAGCGCGCGGCATTGCCGAGCCGCAGGCCGATCTGGTGTGGGAAGCGATCGCGCTGCACACCACTCCCGGCATTCCGCAATATATGAGGCCGGAAATTGCTCTCACCAACGCTGGCGTTCTGGTGGACGTCGTCGGCGTTGGATTTGACGACTACACACCGGATCAACGCGAAGAGGTGATCACTGCGTTTCCGCGCGGTGACTTCAAGAACGAGTTCCTGAAGGTGCAGACCTGCTCGGCCCTGAAGAAGCCGCAGACGACGTTCGGAACGGTCAATTTCGACTACATCGAAGATCACGATCCGACGTTCCGCAAGCCAAATGCGTGTACGCGCATCCGCAACACGTCCTGGCAAAGCTGAGAGACGCCAGGCCATACGATCGCTGGGATTATCCGGCGCCAGCGGCGGCGCGGCTCGATCGGCGAGGGGACGTCGGTTTGCTTGCGGGGAAATAGGGATTCACGACGCAGCTCGCCGAACGTCCGACGGCGAGATATCTGCACTGCTCGAGCGAACCGTAGCGACAGTCGAAATAGCCGACGGGGCCGTAGATCTGCATGCAGACCGGATAGCGCGGATCATAGGTCTGCGCGTGCGCAAGAGTGCTCGTAAGGAGCAAGCCGATTGCGACGAGCGTGGTCCACGCGCCGCGTATTTCAGCGCGGCAAGGCATAGCCCGGCGTCTGCGCGCGCGGACGATTTTGATACGCGTAGGGATCATCGCTCTGGCCTGCGAAGAACGGATTGGCGATGCAGGTCAGCGCGCGGCCCGATGCGCTCGCCTGACACTGCGCATAGGTATCGAACCTGCAATTGCTCAGCCCCGGCCATTCATCGCCGGTGAGGCAGAATGGATGGTGCGTGCCGAAGGCGCGCGCCGGCGAGCTCGCGCTGAGCCCGAGCGCAAATGTGGCAAGCCCGAGCGAAAATGTGGCGACAATGGGGAGAGAAGCTTGGACTCGCATCTGAATTCTCCAATCACGCGAATGTGCCCGCGACGTTGTTACGCGCGCGTGCAGGTTAGGTCGTGTAGTCGACATTGGAACTCCTGAAAACACTAGTTTCAAAGGGTTTCCAGTGCGCTCTGCTAAATGTTCATTAATGAAGCGCGGCCCTTTGGCTCTAACTGTTGCGTCGCGGTTACAGCAATTCTGTCGATCGCTGATATGACGACGGCACGGCCCGGGGGCCTACTGAAGAAACTGGAACGGGAATCAAATGAAGAAGAATTTGTTGCTTGCCGCTGTCAGCCTGATTGCGCTCAGCGCGGCTGCGCCGGCGGTGGCTGCTGACCTGGCGGCGCGGCCTTACACCAAGGCTCCGCCGGCGGCGATCGCCGCAGTTTACGACTGGAGCGGCTTCTACATCGGCATCAACGGCGGTGGCGGTTCGGCTCGCACCACCTGGGATTTCGTTGGTGTCGGCCGCGAAGGCTCGCACGATGCGACCGGCGGCACGGTCGGTGGCCAGATCGGCTATCGCTGGCAGTCCGGCCAGTTCGTGTTCGGCGTGGAAGGCCAGGGCAACTGGGCTGACTTCACGGGCGACAACGTCAGCGCGCTGTTCGCCACCCGCAACCGCACCAAGATCGATTCGTTCGGTCTGATCACCGGCCAGGTCGGCTACGCCTGGAACAACGTGCTGCTCTACGTCAAGGGCGGTGCGGCTGTGGTCGGCGACAAGTACGAGATCTATGGCCTCGGCGGTCCCTTGCTCGCCTCGTCCAGCGACACCCGCTGGGGTGGTACGGTCGGTGCCGGCCTCGAGTTCGGCTTCGCCCCGAACTGGTCGGTTGGCGTCGAGTACAACCACATCTTCCTGGCCGACAAGGACGTGACGTTCGCTGGCTTCGCTGGCACCGAGCGCATCCGTCAGGACGTCGACATGGGCCTCGTCCGCCTGAACTACAAGTTCGGCGGCCCGATGGTTGCCCGCTACTAAGACGAACCGCTTCCTTCAGGAAGCGATCGTCGAAAAGCCCCGGCCTCGCGCCGGGGCTTTTTTGTTTTCGAATTCAACGAGTTAACCATTCCCTTTCGGAATGGTTGAGCTGGCTTGACTCCAGAGAACGAAATGAGAACAATGTTCTTCCTACGTTCTAGCAAAAGGAGCGAGACATGTTCAGGGTTTTCGTGGAAGAAGCCGCCGCACTGGCCTCGATCACACTGTTCGTCGGGATGATCGCGATCTGGGCCCAGGTAATTCCCCAGCTCTAGAGGACGCGGTTGGGGAAAAGCGGGACGACGCGGCGGATTGGCCGCTCCGCCGTGGACTCTCGCGGCGCCACACCGCACCATTAGGAGGCGAGTCGGCCGGGCGAGTGCATGATGCCTTGAGGAGCCGGCGACCGCTCCATTCCCCCTGCAAGAGGCCGTCACGCGACCATGCCGAGCGCCGGATTTGTCCACCTTCACGTTCACTCGGCCTATTCGCTGCTCAAGGGCTCGATCAAGATCGCCAAGCTCGCCGAGCTCGCCAAGAGAGACCACCAGCCGGCCCTGGCGCTGACCGATACCGACAACATGTTCGGTGCGCTGGAGTTCTCCGACAAGATGGCGGGTTCCGGCATTCAGCCGATCGTCGGCTGTGAGCTGGCGGTCGATTTCGGCGACCAGGATCCGAATGCGCGCAACGCGCTGGGGCCGTCGCGCGTGGTGCTGCTGGCGGCGCAGGAGCGCGGTTATCGCAGCCTGATGCGGCTGAACTCGCGGGCATTCCTGGAGACGCCCGACACCCACGCCCCCCACATCAAGTTCGACTGGCTCCAAGGTGAGACCGAGGGGCTGATCGCGCTCACGGGCGGTCCGGATGGACCTGTCTCGCTGGCGCTCGCCACCGGGCAGGCCGAAATCGCGGCGTCGCGCTGCGAGCGTCTCGCCAGCCTGTTCGGCAACCGCCTCTATGTCGAATTGCAGCGCCACAACACCGACAAGGAGCGGCGCGTCGAGAGCGGCCTGATCGACATTGCCTATGCCAAGGGCCTGCCGCTGGTCGCGACCAACGAGCCGTATTTCGCCGCGACCGACGATTACGAAGCGCATGACGCGCTGCTGTGCATCGCCGGTGGGCGCCTGATCGCCGAGACCGACCGCGAGCAGCTCACGCCCGATCACCGCTTCAAGACCCGCGCGGAAATGGCGGTGCTGTTCGCCGACATTCCGGAGGCGCTGGCCTCGACGGTGGAGATCGCCGAGCGCTGCTCGTTCCGCCCGATGACACGCAAGCCGATCCTGCCGTTCTTCACCGTCGGCGCCGCATCGAGCTCGGATGCCGCCGCAGTCGAGGCCGCCGAATTGAAGCGCCAGGCGGAGGAGGGGCTAGCCAACCGCCTGCGTGTCCACGGACTGTCGCAGGGCACGACGGAGGAGACATACGCCAAGCGGCTTGCCTTCGAGTTGGACGTCATCATCCGCATGAAATACGCGGGTTACTTCCTGATCGTGTCGGACTTCATCAAATGGGCGAAGTCGCAAGGCATTCCGGTCGGGCCGGGCCGCGGCTCCGGCGCCGGCTCGCTGGTCGCCTGGGCGTTGACCATCACCGATCTCGATCCGATCAGGTTCGGCCTGCTGTTCGAGCGCTTCCTCAATCCCGAGCGCGTCTCGATGCCGGACTTCGACATCGACTTCTGCCAGGACCGTCGCGGCGAGGTGATCCAATACGTGCAGCAGCGCTACGGCCGCGACCAGGTCGCGCAGATCATCACCTTCGGTACGCTGCAGGCGCGGGGCGTGCTACGCGATGTCGGCCGCGTGCTGCAGATGCCCTACGGGCAGGTCGACAAGCTGACCAAGCTCGTACCGCAGAATCCGGCCGCCCCGGTGACGCTTGCGGCTGCGATCGAAAGCGAGCCGAAGCTCCAGGCGTTCCGCGACGAAGACCCGGTGGTGGCGCGCGCCTTCGATATCGCCCAGCGCCTCGAAGGCCTGACCCGTCACGCCTCGACCCATGCGGCCGGCATCGTGATCGGCGATCGCCCCTTGAGCGAGCTCGTGCCGCTGTACCGCGATCCAAAATCCGACATGCCGGTGACCCAATTCAACATGAAGTGGGTCGAGCCGGCGGGCCTCGTCAAATTCGACTTCCTCGGCCTGAAAACGCTGACGGTGCTCGACGTCGCGGTGAAGCTCTTGAAACCGCGCGGCATCCACGTCGATCTGGCCACGCTGCCGATCGACGACGCCGAGAGCTACCAGATGCTGGCGCGCGGCGACGTGGTCGGTGTGTTCCAGGTTGAAAGCCAGGGCATGCGGCGCGCGCTGATCGACATGCGCCCCGACCGTTTCGAGGACATTATCGCGCTGGTGGCACTCTATCGCCCGGGTCCGATGGCGAACATCCCGACCTATTGCGCGCGCAAGCACGGCGACGAGGAGCCGGAATATCTGCATCCCGTGCTGGAGCCGATCCTCAAAGAGACCTTCGGCGTCATCATCTACCAAGAACAGGTGATGCAGATCGCGCAGGTGATGTCGGGCTATTCGCTCGGAGACGCCGACCTCTTGCGCCGCGCCATGGGCAAGAAGATCCGCGCCGAGATGGAGAAGCAGCGCGAGATCTTCGTCGCGGGCGCGGTGAAGAACGGCGTGCCCAAGGGGCAGGCCGAGACCATCTTCGAGCTGCTCGCCAAGTTCGCCGATTACGGCTTCAACAAGAGCCACGCCGCGGCCTATGCGCTGGTGTCCTATCACACCGCCTACATGAAGGCGCATTATCCGGTGGAGTTCATCGCGGCGTCGATGACGCTCGATCTCAACAACACCGACAAGCTCTCCGAATTCCGCTCCGAGGCGCAGCGCCTCGGTATCAAGGTCGAGCCGCCGAACATCAATCGCTCGGGCGCGACCTTCGAGGTCGGCGAGAAGACGATCTATTACGCGCTCGCCGCGCTCAAGGGCGTCGGCATCCAGGCGATCGATCAGATCATTGCGGAGCGGACCAAGAACGGCCTGTTCACCTCGCTCGCCGATTTTGCCGCGCGGGTGTCGCCGCGCGCGATCAACAAGCGCATCATCGAGAGTCTCGCCGCCGCCGGCGCCTTCGACACGCTGGAGCCGAACCGGGCGCGCGTGTTCGCCGGCGCGGACGCGATTCTCGCCGCCTGCCAGCGCGCGCATGAAGCCGCGACGATTGGCCAGAACGACATGTTCGGCGGCTCGGCTGATGCGCCCAGCATCATGCTGCCGCAGGTCGAGCCCTGGCTGCCGGCCGAGCGGCTGCGGCGTGAATACGACGCGATCGGCTTCTTCCTGTCCGGACATCCGCTCGACGATTACGCCACCGTGCTGAAGCGCCTGCGGGTGCAGAGCTGGGCGGAGTTCTCGCGCGCGGTAAAGACCGGCGCGACTGCCGGGAAGGTCGCGGCCACCGTGGTCTCGCGCATGGAGCGGCGCACCAAGACCGGCAACAAGATGGGCATCATGGGCCTGTCCGATCCGACCGGCCATTTCGAGGCCGTGCTGTTCTCCGAAGGCCTTGCGCAGTATCGCGACGTGCTGGAGCCGGGCGCCGCCGTGCTGCTCCAGCTCGGCGCCGAGCTCCAGGGCGAGGACGTCCGCGCCCGCGTGCTGCATGCCGAGCCGCTGGATGATGCCGCCGCCAAGACGCAGAAGGGCCTGCGCATCTTCGTGCGCGATACCAAGCCGCTGGAGTCGATCGCCAAGCGTCTCGCCGGGCCAGAGATGGCGCCCGCCGCGCCAAAGATCGGCAGTCCCGGCACCGCACCGCGCTCCAACGGCGACGGCGAAGTCTCGCTGGTGATGATGCTCGACCTGGAGACCGAGGTGGAGATGAAGCTGCCCGGCCGCTTCAAGGTCTCGCCGCAGATCGCCGGTGCGATCAAGGCGGTCGCTGGCGTGGTCGACGTGCAGCAGCTCTGACGTTGCCGGCACCGCCGCAAACCAAATCTTGACTATCATTCTTGCACGGTTTCGAAATCTGCCTGGCGCAGCTATCAGTTGTTTGCCGGATAATCGTGTTCGGCGGGTCTTCAGGGAGGACAACAGCCATGTGCGAAAAATGCTCTGAAAATCTGCATCAAACGGTTGCTCCCTCCCGGCGCTCGATGGTGCTTTTTGCCGCCTCGGCGCTCGGGATGGCGGCGTTTGGCGGGACGGCGGTGGCCAAGGAGGCAAAGGCGCCGCCCAAGCCGCAGAACGTGCTGTCGCCCGATGCCGCACTCAAGCGGTTGATGGAGGGCAATGCGCGCTATGTATCGGGCGTTTCCCGTCGCCACGACTTCACGCATGAGCGCGAGGCATTGGTCGGCGGTCAAAATCCGTATGCGGCCGTTCTGAGTTGCGCCGATTCGCGCATCGCACCCGAATATGCCTTCGACAGCGGACGCGGAGACCTCTTCGTGTGCCGCGTCGCCGGAAATTTCGCGGGCGATGAAACCGTTGCCAGCCTGGAGTACGCGGTCGCGGTGCTCGGCACGCCCTTGATCCTGGTGCTCGGCCACGACAGCTGCGGCGCGGTCGACGCGACGATCAAGTCGCTGAAGGACGACAAGCCGCTGCCGGGGCACATCCCCTCGCTCGTGTCCGCGATCGCGCCGGCGGTGAAGGCGGTTGCCCAGCAAAGTGGGAATGCGCTCGACAACGCCATTCGTCAGAATGTCATCGACAACGTCGCCAAGCTGAAATCGGCCGCCCCAATTCTCAACGCAGCGGTCGAGCAGGGCAAGCTCAAGGTGGTCGGCGGCATCTATCGGCTCAATACGGGGACCGTCGAGTTGATTGCCCAGGGCTGAATCCACCTCGCGAAGCATCGGGGGCGGTCGCGCCTCTTTCCGGCAGAGGCCGGCCGCAAGGTCGACCCGTAGCAATTGCAGTGGAGCGGCACAGGACAACCATGCTGACTGTGTTGCAATCAAAAGCTGTTTTGCGCTAGCCTCACGCCTGGGTAGGCGGGGGCTTCGATGGTTTTGCGTGGGGTTTTGCTGCTCATTGCGGCGGCTATGCTATGTGGCTGCCAAACAGAGCGGAGCGGGCTGGATTACGCGACCGCGATGCAGAAGATTGGACCGCCGAAAGCGGGGCAGGCGCGCATCGTGGTGTTCCGCGAGAAGGGTTTCGGTGGCGTAGCCGACGCGGGCTGGGAGTTTGCGTTGGATGGCGCGGTGCTCAAGGGACTGAAGACCGGCACCTACCTCTACACCGATCGGCCGGCCGGCGAGCATCAGTTTTTCGCGGCAGAGCCCGGTTTTCCTGGGAAGACGCGTCAGGACATCTCGGTCCAATCCGGCCGAACGTATTTCTATCTGGCCCGAAACAGCGACCGCAAGAACGCCGTGATCGCGAATGCCAGCACCGGATTGCTGGGATATGGCCTCACCCTGGCCATGACTTCGGCCTACAAGAATCCGGGCCCGGTGGATTTCTCGCCGGTTGATGAGGCGGCTGCGAGGACGACCGTCGCGGAGCTCCGGCTGGCGGAGTAGTGCGCTTTCATATTTTCGAGTGAGGTGGCTTGCCGAACAGACGTTGGCTAGGGCCATCGGCTGCCGCAATCCGTTCAAATTCCGTTCAGGCTGCCACGGGCCTAGTGTACGGTAGGGACTTCAACAACAACAGCGGCGGACAAGCCATGCGTGGGACAAACCGGGTTCTTATCTTCGCCTTGCTGCCAATGCTGTTGCTTGCGGCCGCTAACATCGCGGGCCCCGCAAACGCGCAGCAGCCGGAGAAGCGCATCGCGCTCGTGGTCGGCAATGGCGCTTATGCCAAGTCGCCGCTGGCCACGACTGCGAACGATGCCGGCCTGATCGCGCAGACGCTGCAGGCCGCGGGCTTCGACGTCGTCGGCGCGCGCGATCTCGACGGCGACACGTTGCGCAAGAGCCTTCGCGACTTCATTCAGAAGGCGCAGGCCTCAGGCCCCGGCACCGTCGCGATGATCTATTTCGCAGGCTATGGGGTACAGCTTGCCGGCGAGAACTATTTCATGCCGGTCGATTCCAACGTCACCCGCGACACGGATATTCCGACCGAGGCCCTGCGCGTCAGCGACTATATCCGCCAGCTCGCCGCCATTCCGCTCAAGGCGAGCATCGTCGTGCTCGATGCGGCCCGCGCGCAGCCCTTCATCGAGGGCGGCCAGCCGATCGCGAGCGGCCTTGCGCTGGTCGAGCCCGAGGCGAACATGCTGATTGCCTTCAATGCGGCGCCCGGCACGGTAGCGCCGGAGGAGGCGGGGCCCTACGGCATCTATGCGCAGTCGCTAGCCGAAATGATCCGCACCGGCGGCCTGCCGCTGCCCGAGGTATTCGACCGCGTCCGCCTGCGCGTCAACGAGGCCTCCAAGGGTGCGCAGGTGCCCTGGAACGAGCAGAAGATCACCACCCAGTTTTCCTTCTTCGAGCGGGCGCCCGACGCGCCGCCGCCGGAGGCCGCGCCCGACCAAGTCGCCGCGATCCGGAGCAAGCCGATCCGCGATCTCGGCGTGCAGGATGCCTACGCCGCCGCGCTCGAGCGCGACACGCTGGCGGCCTATGAGGAATTCCTCGCCGCCTTTCCGAATGATCCGCTCTCCAAGCGGGTCATGGCGATCGTCGCGGCGCGTCGCGAGGCGATCACCTGGCGGCGGACCTATCGGACCGACACGCCGGAGGCCTATTGGTCTTATCTGCGCCGTTATCCGCGCGGGCCGCATGCGGCCGATGCGCGCCGCCGCCTTGCGATCCTCACCGCACCGCCCGAGCCGCCGCCGAGCTTTGCGATGATCGACTACGACGTGCCGCCACCGCCGCCGGAGGAGGTGGTCTATGTCGACCGCCCCGTGCTGTATTTCAGCGACCCCGATTTCGGCTTCGCGCCGCCACCACCGCCGCCGGTCTACTATTTGCCGCCGCCGCCGCCCGATTTCGTCGTGCTGCCGCCGCCGCTGCCCGTGGTCGGCCTGTTCGTGCTGCCGCAGCCGGTGTTCGTCCCGATCCCGGTGTTCGTCCGGCCGCCGGCCTATGTCGCGCCGCCGCCGAACAACATCATCTATGCGAACATTCATAATACGACGGTCATCAACACCGTGATCAACCGGCCGCCGGCGCCGCCGACCGGGGCAGCGCCCGCGCTGGGCAATCTGGCACCAGCCGTCGCCGGACGCGCCAACCCGGCAGGTCCGGCGGTGCCGCAGGCCGTCATCCAGCGCGCCGCCCTGATCCAGCAGGGCAAGGCGCCGATGCCGCCGAGTGCGACCATCCAGCCGACCGCGCGACCGGGTATCTCTGCACCGGCTCCTGCTCCCGCCAATCTCACTCCTGGTGCGAGACCGGGTGCACCCAGTCCGACCGCGACAGCCCCCGCCGGAGGTGCTCCTGCTGCCACGCCGCAAGCGCCGGCTCCGGCCAGGCTACCGCAGGCCAATACGCTGCCTGCGCCCGGCACCCCTGGCGGACCGCCACCCCCGGCCGGGGTAGGAGGGGCGCCTGGCGCTGCCACGCCCCATGGCAAACCCGCTTCGACCGCGACGGCGCCTGTCGGCAACGCTCCGCCTACGCCGCCGCACGCGGCGACGGCGCCGGCAAACCCGACGGCTCCCGCGGGTCCGATGACCCCGTCAGCGCGGTTGTCTAGGCCAGGGGCAACGACGCCGCCTGGAGCCGAGGTGCGCGGCAGGCCAGCCGGACCGCAGCCCGGCGCAGTGCCGCCGCCCGGTGCAGCCGCCGGTGGTAAGCCGGCGGTCCCGAGCACGGCCAAGCCGGCGGCGCCAGTGGCGGCGCGAGAGCCATCCAGGGTTCAGGATCATCGACCGGCGCCGCCGCCGCAGGCGGCCAAGCCCGTTGCGCCGCCGCACCCCCAAGCTGCGGCGAGACCGACGCCACCGCCGCCGCCCCGTGTCGCGCCACCTCCGCCGCCGCGGGCCGCGCCTCCGCCGGTGGCCGTGGCTCGACCGGCGCCATCGCCGCCCGTGGCCCGGCCCGCGCCGCCCCCGCCTGCGATGGCGCGACCGGCGCCACCTCCTCCGATCGCACGGCCTGCGCCGCCGCCACCCCCAGTCGCACGGCCGGCGCCACCTCCGATGGCCGCCGCGCCGCCGCGCCCGGCGCCTCCACCGCGGCCGGCCGGCCCGCCACCGAAGACCTGCCCGCCCGGCCAGCCGAAGTGCTAGGGATCCGAAAAGGGGCGCCAGGAAGCGACTGAAGCTTTCGGGCGCCCTGGAGGAGCCGCCTTATTTCCTTGCTTCTGGCCGAAATGGCGCTATATAGCGCGCCATCTCACACGGAAACATGGCTCACAAGGCCGTCCGGTGGCAACCGGGGCGAGAACGCTCCGTTTTGCTCACACGTTTCCGGAGGAACCAACCGGAGAATTAGAACGATGGCGCTACCCGATTTCACCATGCGTCAGCTGCTCGAAGCTGGCGTGCACTTTGGTCACCAGTCTCACCGCTGGAACCCGAAAATGGCTCCGTTCATTTTCGGCACCCGCAACAACATCCACATCGTCGACCTCGCCCAGACCGTGCCGATGCTGCATCAGGCTCTCCAGGCCGTCAGCGACACGGTTGCCAAGGGCGGCCGCATCCTGTTCGTCGGCACCAAGCGCCAGGCGCAGGACGGCGTTGCGGACGCGGCCAAGCGCTGCGCGCAATATTTCGTCAATTCGCGCTGGCTCGGCGGCACGCTGACCAACTGGAAGACGATCTCGGCCTCGATCAAGCGCCTGCGTCACCTCGACGACGTGCTGTCGGGCGGCGAAGCCAATTCCTACACGAAGAAGGAGCGCCTGACGCTGCAGCGCGAGCGCGACAAGCTCGACCGCTCGCTCGGCGGCATCAAGGACATGGGCGGCCTGCCCGACCTGATCTTCGTGATCGACACCAACAAGGAAGACATCGCGATCCAGGAAGCGCAGCGGCTCAACATCCCGGTTGCGGCGATCGTCGACACCAATTCGGATCCCAAGGGCATCACCTATGTGGTGCCGGGCAATGACGACGCCGGCCGCGCGATCTCGCTCTATTGCGACCTGATTGCGCGTGCGGCGATCGACGGCATCTCGCGCGCTCAGGGCGATTCCGGCATCGATATCGGCGCCTCGGCCCAGCCGGTCGTCGCCGAAGAACTGCCGGCCGCTTCCCCCAGCGGCTTCCAGGGCCTTGCGGGGCCCCGCGGCACCGCCGACGACCTCAAGAAACTCCCGGGCGTGTCGGGTGCGATCGAGAAGAAGTTCAACGATCTCGGCATCTTCCACTATTGGCAGCTCGCCGAGCTCGACCACGACACCGCGCACAGGATCGGTGAAGAAGTCGGTCTGCCGAGCCGCGCGGATGCCTGGGTGGCCAAGGCCAAGGCGCTGACCGCGGAAGCGGAATAGTCAAACAGAGCGACGGGTTGGCCGGATAGGGTCCGGCCACCATTTCAGTTGACGCGAATTCCTGAGATGGACCGCGGCGGGGCGCCTCGATGCCGCGCCGCGGCGAACCGGCAGGCACAAAGGATTTTCAACGATGGCAACGATCACAGCTGCGATGGTCAAGGACCTGCGCGAGTCGACCGGCGCGGGCATGATGGACTGCAAGGCCGCGCTGACCGAAAACGACGGCAATATGGAAGCGGCGCAGGACTGGTTGCGCAAGAAGGGCCTGTCGAAGGCCGCCAAGAAGTCGGGCCGCGTCGCGGCCGAGGGGCTGATCGGCGCGCTCACCAAGGGCACTAAGGGCGTCGTGGTCGAGGTCAACTCCGAGACCGATTTCGTGGCACGCAACGGCCAGTTCCAGGGTCTGGTCAAGATGATCGCCCAGGTCGCGTTCGACGTCGGTGCTGATGTCGAGAAGATCAAGGCCGCCAAGGTCGGCGACGTCACGATTGAGACCGCGATCAATGACGCGATCGCCACCATCGGCGAGAACATGACGCTGCGCCGCGCCGCCCAGCTCGAAGTCAGCCAGGGCGTGGTGTCGAGCTACGTCCATGGGGCCGTCGTCGATGGCGCCGGCAAGATGGGGGTGATCGTGGCGCTGGAATCGCCTGGCAAGGCCGACGAGCTCGCCGCCCTCGGCCGCCAGATCGCGATGCATGTCGCCGCCGCCAACCCGCTTGCGCTCGATCCCACCGGCCTCGATCCGGCGGTCGTCAAGCGCGAAAAGGACGTGCTCGCCGACAAATACCGCCAGCAGGGCAAGCCCGAGAACGTGATCGAGAAGATCGTCGAGTCCGGCCTCAAGACCTACTACAAGGAAGTCTGCCTGCTCGAGCAGGCCTTCATCCACGATACCGGCAAGTCGGTGGCGCAGGCAGTGAAGGAGGCCGAAGGCAAGGTCGGCGGGCCTGTGAAGATCGCGGGCTTTATGCGCTATGCTCTCGGTGAGGGAATCGAGAAGCAGGAAAGCGACTTCGCAGCCGAGGTCGCGGCGGCCAGCGGCAAGAAGTAAGCGCCGGAACGTTCCTTCCGGCGTGCCGCCGGAAGCGGCGCCCGGACGAGGAAAGTGCTCATGACTGATCCGGTCTATCGTCGCGTCGTGATCAAGCTGTCCGGCGAATATCTCGCGGGACAGCAGGGTTTTGGTATCGACCAGGTGACCGTCGACCGGGTCGCGGACGATCTGATCGCCGCCCGCAAGCTTGGCGCCGAAGTGGCGGTCGTGATCGGTGGTGGCAACATCGTGCGTGGGGTCGAGGTGTCGTCCCGCGGCGTGTCGCGCCCGACCGGCGACACCATGGGCATGCTTGCGACCATGATGAACTGCCTCGCGCTGGAAGCGGCGATCGAGCGCAAGGGCACGCCGGCGCGCACGCTGTCGGCCTTCGTCATGCCAGAGATTTCCGAGCTGTTCACCCGCACCGCGGCGCACAAATACCTCGCCGAGGGCCGGATCGTGCTGCTTGGCGGCGGAACCGGCAATCCGTTCTTCACCACCGACACGACCGCGGTGCTGCGCGCCGCCGAGATCGGCGCCCAGGCAGTGCTGAAGGCGACCAATGTCGATGGCGTCTACTCAGCCGATCCGAAGAAGGATCCGACCGCCACGCGGTTCGACCGTCTGACGCACTCCCAGGCCATCGAGGGTGGCTACAAGGTGATGGATGCGACCGCCTTCGCGCTTGC
Organism: Bradyrhizobium sp. 137; assembly: GCF_023074095.1. Taxonomy (NCBI): domain Bacteria; kingdom Pseudomonadati; phylum Pseudomonadota; class Alphaproteobacteria; order Hyphomicrobiales; family Nitrobacteraceae; genus Bradyrhizobium; species Bradyrhizobium sp. 137. The sequence goes on along the minus strand of NZ_JADPKU010000033.1, from coordinate 120,535 downwards.
CCGCGAGACGTCGCTGCCTATCATCGTATTCTCGATCGCGGAGCCGGGCTCCATCGGTGCGATTCTGCGTGGCACCGGCCACGGAACCATTGTCGCCGGCTGACCGCTCGTCGTCGCGCCCGAGAGAAGGGCGCGGACCGGTCGCCGGGATTTGAAGGAGAAACGTGATGGCCACGGGTAGTTTCGACCTCAACGAAGTGAAGCGCCGCATGCAGGGCGCTGTGCAGTCTCTCAAGCACGAGCTTGGCGGCCTGCGGACGGGGCGCGCCTCGGCCTCGATGCTCGATCCGGTGCAGGTCGATGCCTATGGCACCCACATGCCGCTGAACCAGCTCGCCACCGTCAGCGTGCCGGAGCCGCGCCTGATCTCGGTGCAGGTCTGGGACAAGTCGATGGTCAAGGCCGTGGAGAAGGCGATCGTCGATTCCAATCTCGGCCTGTCGCCCGCGACCGAGGGCCAGGTGCTGCGCCTGCGCATTCCCGAGCTCAATGAGGAGCGGCGCAAGGAGCTGGTGAAGGTCGCGCACAAATACGCGGAGGCCGCCAAGGTCGCCGCGCGGCATGTCCGTCGCGACGGTCTCGACGTGCTCAAGAAGCTCGAAAAGAATCACGAGATGTCCGAAGACGATCAGAAGCGTCACGCCGACGAGGTGCAGAAGGCGACCGACGGCACGATTGCCGAGATCGACCAGCTGCTGGCCGCCAAGGAAAAAGAAATCCTCACCGTTTAAGGCATCGCCTTCATGTCCAACGCCGCCGCGCCCGCAACGGAAGGATCTGACCGGTCCGACGCGCCCGCGCATGTCGCCATCATCATGGATGGCAACGGGCGTTGGGCGGCCGCGCGCGGCTTGCCGCGTGCGGAAGGGCATCGCCGCGGCGTGGACGCGCTGCGCCGCGTGGTACGCGCCTCGCACGAGCTCGGCATTCGCTATCTCACCATCTTCTCGTTCTCTTCGGAGAACTGGTCGCGCCCGGCGAGCGAAATCGGCGATCTCTTTGGCCTGCTGCGGCGCTTCATCCGCAACGATCTGGCGAGCCTGCATCGCGACGGCGTCAAGGTCCGCATCATCGGCGAGCGCGAAGGGCTCGAGAGCGACATCTGTGCGCTCCTCAACGAGGCGGAGGAGCTGACGCGCGACAACACGCGCCTCACGCTCGTCGTCGCCTTCAACTACGGCTCGCGGCAGGAGATCGCGAAGGCCGCGCAGAAGCTCGCGCGCGAGGTCGGAGAGGGCAGGCGGAATCCAGATACGATCGACGCCGAGACGCTTGGCGCGAATCTCGACGCGCCCGACATTCCCGATCCCGATCTCATCATCCGCACCAGCGGCGAGCAGCGCCTGTCCAACTTCCTGATGTGGCAGGCCGCCTATAGCGAGCTCGTCTTCGTGCCGATCCATTGGCCCGATTTCGACAAGGCGGCGCTGGAAGGCGCGATCGCCGAATTTGCCAGGCGCGAGCGCCGTTTCGGCGGCCTGGTCGCGAAAACCGCCTCGTGAGCGAACCCGACGCCGCACCGGCGGGCTCCGCGCCTGCCACGAGCAATCTCGTGCTGCGGGTCCTCGCCGCGCTCGTGCTGGCGCCGCTCGCCATTGCGCTCGCCTACGTCGGCGGCTGGCTGTGGGCACTTCTCGTTACCCTGGTATCGATCGGGCTGTTCGCTGAATGGCTGATGGTGGTGGGCGCGGGTTCGGTCGCGCTGACGGGGACGGGGACCATCGCCATCGCCATCATGGGATTCTGCGTTGCCTTCGGCGCGCTCAGGACCGCTGTCATCGCCGGCTTCATAGGCGGCGTGATCGTGATGCTGATCGCGCGGGGCAAGTTCGTCTGGGCGGCTACCGGATTTGCCTATGCATCGGCGGCGCTGCTGGCCTCGATCCTAGTGCGGCAGGATCTCGTCAACGGCTTCGCCGCCCTGATATTCGTGCTGCTCGTGGTGTGGGCGACAGACATCGGCGGCTATTTCGCCGGCCGCAGCATTGGGGGACCGAAGCTATGGCCGCGCGTCAGTCCGAAGAAGACCTGGGCGGGCGCTCTCGGCGGCTTTGTCGCAAGCCTCTTGGTTGCGGCAGGCTTCGCGGCCTGCGGGCTTGGAAAGCTGGCCCCATTGCTGCTCGTCAGCGCTGTCCTGTCGGTGGTGTCGGCTCTGGGCGATCTGTTCGAATCCGCGGTGAAGCGGCGCTTCGGTGTTAAGGATTCCAGTCACTTAATTCCCGGCCATGGCGGACTTATGGATCGCCTGGACGGCTTTGTCGCCGCCATCTTGGCGGCATGGATTATCGGCTTTCTCCGCCACGGTGTGCATAGCGCCGGAAGCGGTCTTATGGTTTGGTGAGGATATGAGCGCAGTCCCATTGCGAAACAATAGGCTTGCTGCGTCCGACGTTCGCAGCATCACGGTTCTCGGCGCCACCGGCTCGATCGGCGACAGCACGATGGATTTGCTTCGCGCCTCGCCCGAGCGCTACCGTGTCGAGGCGCTGACGGCGAACGGCAATGTCGCAGCGCTGGCCAAACTCGCGAAGGAATTTTCCGCGCGCTACGTCGCGATCGCCGATACCTCCAAGCTCGGCGAGCTCAAGGCTGCGCTGGCGGGCACCAGCACCGAATGCGGCGCCGGCGAAAGCGCGGTGATCGAGGCCGGTGCGCGTCCGGCCGACTGGGTGATGGCGGCCGTGAGCGGCGCCGCCGGGCTGAAGCCGGCGCTGGCCGCGGTTGATCGCGGTGCGCATGTTGCGCTCGCCAACAAGGAATGTCTGGTCTGCGCCGGCGATTTCTTCATGCAGCGCGCGGCAAAAGCCGGCGCCTGCATCCTGCCGGCCGATTCCGAACACAATGCGCTATTCCAGGCGTTGAGCTCAGGCAATCGCGACGAGCTCGTGCGCGTCATCATCACCGCCTCGGGCGGCCCGTTCCGGACCTGGAAGCCTGTCGACATCGAGCAGGCCACGCTCGAGCAGGCCCTGAAGCATCCAAATTGGAGCATGGGCCAGAAGATCACGATCGATTCCGCCTCGATGATGAACAAGGGGCTCGAAGTGATCGAGGCGTCCTATCTGTTTGCGCTCGCGCCCGACGAGATCGACGTGCTCGTTCATCCGCAGTCGATCATCCACGGCATGGTCGAGTTTTCCGATTGCTCCGTCGTGGCGCAGCTCGGTGCGCCCGACATGAGGACGCCGATCGCGCATTGCTTGGGCTGGCCCGACCGCATCAAGGGTCCGGCGGCCAAGCTCGACTTGGCCAAGATCGGCGAGCTGACCTTCGAGGCGCCGGATTTCGAGCGGTTCCCGGGCCTCCGCCTAGCCTACGATTCGCTCCGGACCGGGAAGGGGGCGACCACCGTCTACAACGCCGCCAACGAGGTCGCGGTCGCCGCCTTCATTGCCGGCAAGATCCGGTTTGGTGCGATCGCGCGCCTGGTCGAGGCGACGCTGGACGACTGGATCCGCAGCGGGAATCAGGCGCCGATGACCTCGGCTGACGACGCAATATCCGTTGACCATGTTGCGCGAAATAGAGCTGCCGCCCTATTGCCTCAAATTGCCTTAAAGGCATCCTAGATAGTTCGGGCCAGGGCCTTGCGGCGCTGGATGAGGGGAATCGATGATCGACTTTTTCGTCCATAGTTTCAATACGTTGAGCCATGGGCTCCTCGGCTACGCGGTACCCTTCCTGTTCGTCCTGACCATCGTCGTGTTCTTCCACGAGCTCGGCCATTTCCTGGTCGCGCGCTGGGCGGGCGTTCGCGTTTTAACCTTTTCACTCGGCTTCGGACCCGAGCTGGTCGGTTTCAACGACCGTCGCGGCACCCGCTGGAAGATCTCCGCGATTCCGCTTGGCGGCTACGTCAAGTTCTTCGGTGACGAGAGCGAGGCCTCGACCCCCTCGGCCGAAACGCTCGCGGCCATGACGGCCGAGGAACGCGCCGGCAGCTTCCATCACAAGAAGGTCGGCCCGCGCGCCGCCATCGTCGCGGCCGGACCCATCGCCAATTTCATCCTGGGCGCTCTGATCTTCGCCGGCATGGCGCTGTACTACGGCAAGCCGAGCACGATTGCGCGCGTCGACGGCGTCGTCGCCGACGGCGCTGCGGCTGCCGCCGGCTTCAAGGTTGGTGACGTCGTCGTCCAGATCGACGGCAAGCCGATCGAGAGCTTTGCCGACATGCAGCGGATCGTTGCGATGAGTGCGGGTTCAACGCTTGCGTTCCAGGTCAAGCGCGACGGCGCCATCGTATCGCTGACCGCGACCCCGGCGCTGCTCGAGCGCAAAGATCCGTTCGGCAACCGCCACCGCGTCGGTGTGCTCGGTGTCGAGCACAAGTCGCAGGCCGGTGAGGCTTCGACCGCCCCCGTGGGCGTCGGCGAAGCGCTCAAGATCGGCGTCGAGCAGGTCTGGTTCATCATCACCAGCACCTTCAAGTTCCTGGGCTCGTTGTTCGTCGGAAACGGCAATCCCAACGAGGTCAGCGGCGTGCTGGGAATCGCAAAGATGTCGGGGCAGGCGGCCAGCGCCGGGTTCCAGTTCGTGATCAATCTGTGTGCGGTGCTGTCCGTGTCGATCGGTCTGCTGAACCTGTTCCCGATTCCGCTTCTCGATGGCGGCCATCTGATGTTCTACGCGGCAGAAGTGGTCCGCGGCCGGCCTCTGTCCGAACAGACCCAGGAAATGGGGTTCCGAATCGGGCTCGGTTTGGTGCTGATGCTGATGGTGTTTGCGACCTACAACGACATCCTTCGGATGGCGGCGTCCTGATACGGGCTTTTTTGTGGCGTTGCTGTTGAGCAACGTCTTGCAATGAAATTGAAATCACGGCGCTTTCGGCCGTTTGCGGCGTCCGGGAAATTGGCTACAAGCGGCCTGAACTTGGGGAATCTTCCAGACCGGTGTTGGGTGGGTCTGGTATGGAATGATAAGGGCGCGTTGCGCGATGAAGTTTGGACTGCGACTCCGGGGGGGCTTGCTCGCAACCCTGATCATGTTCGGCGCGCCGGTGATTGCCCCGGTTGGGGCTGTTTTCGTGTCTTCGTCTGCGCTCGCGCAGACCGTGCAGTCGATTTCCGTCCAGGGGAATCGCCGTGTCGAGGTGGAGACAATCCGCTCCTATTTCAAGCCGGGTCCGGGCGGCCACCTGGATCAAGGCGCCATCGACGACGGCCTCAAGGCGTTGATCGAAACCGGCCTGTTCCAGGACGTCAGGATCAATCGCGGCCCCGGCGGCCAGATCATCGTCTCCGTGGTGGAAAACCCGGTGATCGGGCGCGTCGCCTTCGAGGGCAACAAGAAGATCAAGGACGAGCAGCTCACCACTGAAGTCCAGTCCAAGGCGCGCGGCACCTTCTCCCGCGCCATGGTGCAGTCCGACACGCTGCGAATCGCCGAAATCTATCGGCGGTCCGGCCGTTATGACGTGCGCGTCACGCCCGAGATCATCGAGCAGCCGAACAATCGCGTCGACCTGATCTTCACGATCGAGGAGGGCGCCAAGACCGGCGTCAAGTCGATCGAGTTCGTCGGCAACAATGCGTTCTCGTCCTATCGGCTGCGCGACGTCATCAAGACGCGCGAATCGAACCTGCTGAGCTTCCTCGCCAGCGGGGACATCTACGATCCCGATCGCGTCGAGGCCGACCGCGACCTGATCCGCCGCTTCTATCTCAAGCATGGCTTTGCCGACGTCCAGGTCGTGGCCGCGCTCACCGAATACGATCCGGAGAAGAAGGGCTTCAACGTCACCTTCAAGATCGAGGAAGGCGCGCAATACCGCGTCGGCGCGGTCGACTTCCGCTCCAGCATTCCGAACTTCGATCCTTCGTCGATGCGGGGCTATTCGCGTGTCAATGTCGGCTCGCTCTACAACGTCGAATCGGTCGAGAAGTCGGTCGAGGAGATGCAGATCGAGGCTTCGCGCCGCGGTTTCGCCTTCGCAGTCGTTCGTCCCGGCGGCGACCGCAATTTCGAGGCGCACACCGTCTCCGTCGTTTTCAACATCGACGAGGGCCCGCGCACCTATATCGAGCGCATCAACCTGCGCGGCAACACCCGCACGCGCGACTACGTGATCCGCCGCGAGTTCGACATCTCGGAAGGAGATGCCTATAACCGCGCGCTGGTCGACCGCGCCGAGCGGCGGCTGAAGAACCTCGACTACTTCAAGAGCGTGAAGATCGCGACGGAGCCCGGCTCGTCGAGCGACCGCGTGATCCTGGTCGTCGACATGGAAGAGAAATCGACCGGCGACTTCTCGATCTCGGGCGGCTACTCCACGACCGACGGCGCGCTGGCCGAGGTCTCGGTCTCCGAGCGCAATCTGCTCGGGCGCGGCCTGTTCGCCAAGGCCGCGGTGACCTATGGCCAGTATGCGCGCGGCTACTCGCTGTCGTTCGTCGAGCCGTATCTGCTCGACTACCGCGTCGCGCTCGGCCTCGACCTCTATCAGCGCCAGCAGCTTTCAAACAGCTACATCTCCTACGGCACGAAGACGCTCGGCTTCTCGCCGCGCCTCGGCTTCTCCTTGCGTGAAGATCTGTCGCTCCAGCTGCGCTACTCGATCTACCAGCAGGAAATCACGCTGCCGAGCTACCTGGCGAACTGTAACAACAATCTGGGCACCTCGGCGTTCAACCCGAGCCCGGCCTTCGCCGCGTCGCAGATCCCGCCGCTCGACCTGAGCTCGACCAACGGCCTCGGCTGCTACAGTGACGGTGAAGCCTCGCTCCCGGTGCGCAAGGAGCTTGCCAACGGCAAGACCTTGACCTCGGCGCTCGGCTACACGCTCACTTACAACACGCTGGACAACAACAAGAACCCGACCGACGGTCTGCTCATCGACTTCCGGCAGGATTTCGCCGGCGTCGGCGGCGACGTCAGCTATCTGAAGACCGTGGCGGACGGAAAGTACTACGCCCCGCTCGTGTCCGATATCGTCGGAATCGTCCGTCTCCAGGGCGGTATTCTGACCAAGATCAACGATGATCTGCGGATGCTCGACCACTTCCAAATGGGCCCGAACCTCGTCCGCGGCTTTGCCCCGAACGGCATCGGCCCGCGCGATCTGAATCCTTTCGGTACGCAGGACGCGCTCGGCGGCACCAAATATTGGGGCGCTTCGCTCGAATTGCAGATGCCGTTCTGGTTCCTGCCCAAGGAAGTGGGTCTGAAGGGCGCGGTCTATGCCGACGCCGGCGGTCTCTACGATTATAAGGGACCGACGAGTTGGACCGCTACCAACGAGGTCAATGTGCCGGGCTGTATCCCGTCGACGGTCAATCCGTCGAGCACCGGAACCTGCACCGGGCTCGTGTATGACGACAGCAAGGTGATCCGTTCGTCGGTCGGTGTCGGCCTGATCTGGCAGTCGCCGTTCGGTCCGCTGCGCTTCGACTACGCCGTGCCGCTCAGCAAGGGCAAGTACGACCGCACGCAGGAGTTCCGGTTCGGCGGCGGCACCACGTTCTAATTCGATCAGCACGGCACGATCCGGATTACTGGAGCCGGTTTCCGAAAGGGATCGTGCCAATCCTGGAGATGAGGCATGATGCGGCTTGGCCGCTTCATGCCGAAGCCGGACCGCGACGGGGTGGAATGGCGCAGCCGACCTTCTTCACAAAACCGCCTGCCTCAGCGCTGGCCGACATTGCTGCGCTGGCCAAGGCGCAGCTGGTCGACCCCGCGAGAGGTAACGACACCATCACGGGCCTGGCGTCGCTCGACGAAGCCGGACCGATGCATCTGGCGTTCTTCGACAACCTGAAATACGCCGATGAGTTGAAGGCGACCAAGGCCGGGGCGTGCCTGGTGAGTCCCCGATTTGAAGCCCAGGTCCCCGCGCATGTGGCCGTGCTGCGGGTGGCGCAGCCTTTCCGCGCCTTCGTCAGGCTCGCCCGGGAATGGCATGGCGATGCGCTCAGGCCGCAATCCTGGATCGGCAATGACGGCATCGCGCCGTCCGCCATCATCGATCCCACGGCCCGGCTCGAAGACGGCGTGATCATCGATCCCCTCGCCGTGATCGGCCCGGACGTCGAGATCGGCAGCGGCACCGTGGTCGGCGTCGGAGCGGTGATCGGCCCCGGCGTCAAGATCGGCCGGGACTGCAATGTCGGCGCCCGTACCGCCATCCAGTGCGCCCTGATCGGCAATGACGTGCTGATCCACGCGGGCTGCTCCATCGGCCAGGACGGCTACGGCTTCATCTTCTTCGGTCCCGAAGGCCACCTGAAGGTGCCGCAGACCGGCCGCGTGCTGATCCAGAACAATGTGGAGGTCGGCGCCGGCACCACCATCGATCGCGGCTCCTTGCGCGACACCGTGATCGGGGAGGGCACCAAAATCGACAATCAGGTCCAGATCGGCCACAATGTGACCATCGGCCGGAATTGCCTGCTGGCGGCTCAAATCGGGCTGGCGGGTAGCCTGACCATCGGCGACAACGTGGCGCTCGGAGCAAAGGTTGGCATCAACAACCACCTCAAGATCGGCGATGGAGCCCAGGTCACCGCGATGAGCGGCGTCAAGGACGACATCCCGCCGGGCGGACGCTGGGGTGGTTTTTTTGCCAAACCGACCAAGCAATGGTTCAAGGAGATCATCGCGGTGGAGCGTCTGGTGCGCGACAGCAAGGTCGATCCGAAGGACGAGGGACGGGAATGACGCAGGAATCGCCTGTTAAGTTCGAGCTGGTAGATATCAATGCAATCCTGCAGACCCTGCCGCACCGCTTTCCGATGCTCTTGATCGACCGCGTGATCAACATCCGCGCCGATTACAGCGGCATCGGCATCAAGAACGTCACGTTCAACGAGCCGGCCTTCCAGGGGCACTTCCCCGAGCGCCCGGTCTATCCGGGCGTCATGATGATCGAGGCGATGGCGCAGACCGCTGGCGTGATCGGCATCAAGTCGGTCGAGGGTACCGAGAAGCCGCGGGCGGTCTACTTCCTCACCATCGACAAGTGCAAGTTCCGCAAGCCCGTGCTGCCCGGCGATACCATCGAATATCACATGCGCTCGCTCGGCCGCCGCAAAGCCATGTGGTGGTTTCACGGGGACGCCAAGGTCAACGGGCAGGTGGTTGCGGAAGCCGATGTCGGCGCCATGCTGACGGACTGAGCGCTCTCGTCATGCCCGGCAGTCGTAGCGGCTGCCGGCCACCTCGCGGCTGATATTGCGGTTGAAGAACTGGCCCATGGACGGTGCGCCCAGAAGGCCCTCGACCGTCTCCGCCGCCACGCCGCAATAACGATCGTACCTGCCGTTGATGGCGACGACGAGGTCCTGCCGCGCCCGTTCGTAGCAGACGCGCTGAAGCATCGTGCTGCGGTTGATGTCGCGGCATTCGAATGTCGCCAGATCCACGGGGCCGCGTTGGTCGGTCTCGATCGTCTCGGAGACGACCGGTGTGGCCACGAGCTGTGCGAGCAACAATGCAAGGGCTCTGACCACGATCGCTGAATCTCCGCATGAACTTGCTGACGAGCCGGGTAGGCCGCCTCATCCAGCACATGAAACACGACGAGATGATACGTCACTGGACAGATCGGGCATAGTCGCGCTAACCACCCGAAAACCGAGCGACTTCAATACATAACCTGACCTTCTTGACGAGTAAGATTGGCTTGATGAGCAAGATTGATCCCACCGCACGGATCGCGGACGGCGCGGTGATTGGCGATGGCAGCGAGATCGGACCCTATTGCATCATCGGCCCGAACGTCGTCATCGGCGCGAACTGCAAGCTGATCGGACACGTCACCGTCATCGGCCACACCTCGCTCGGCGATGGCTGCGTGATCTCGCCCTTTGCAGTGCTGGGCGGCGCCCCGCAGGATCTCAGCTACAAGGGCGAGCCGACGAAACTCGAGATCGGTTCCGGCTGCACCATCCGGGAAGGCGCGACGATGAATGTCGGCACGATCAAGGGTGGAGGGCTGACGCGAGTCGGCAACGGCGGCTATTTCATGAACAGCAGCCATGTCGGCCATGATTGCGTGGTCGGCGACAACGTGATCTTCGCGACGTCAGCGACACTCGGCGGTCATTGCGAGATTGGCGACGCCGTCTATATCGGCGGCCTGTCGGCGGTGCACCAGTTCACGCGCGTCGGCCCCTATGTCATGGTCGGCGGCGTGTGCGGTGTCCGCGACGACGTCATCCCATACGGGCTGGTCAACGGCCAATATGCGGTCCTGGAGAGCCTCAATCTGATCGGCATGAAGCGGCGCAAGTTCACCAGGCAGCGGCTTGCAACCGTGCGTGGGTTCTACCAAAAACTCTTCCATGGTCCCGGCACGTTCGCCGAGCGGCTGGAGGCGGCGCGGCCGCTCGCGGGCGAAGACCCTGCGATCGCCGAGATCCTCGACTTCATCGGCAAGGGCAAGCGCCCGCTCTGTCTTCCCGCCATCGCGAAGTGATCCTGGGATGGCCGCGGGCATGACATCGGCGGCTGCGGAGGTTTCCTCGCCGGTCGGCATCGTCGCCGGCGGCGGCGCCATGCCGTTCGCGGTCGCCGAATCGCTTGCGGCGCGCGGCATCACGCCGGTGCTGTTTCCGCTGCGCGGGGCCTGCGATCCGGCGCGGGTCGAGAAATTCCGCCACCGCTGGATCTCGGTCGGCCAGCTCGGCCGCGCGATGCGGCTGTTTCGCGAAGAAGGCTGCAGCGACCTGATCTTCATCGGCACATTGGTCCGCCCTTCGCTGTCCGAGATCCGGTTCGACGTCAAGACGCTGCGCCTGCTCGGCAACGTCATTCGCGCCTTCCGCGGCGGCGACGATCATCTGCTGTCCGGCGTCGGCCGCATGCTCGAGCAGGACGGCTTTCGCATGGTCGGCATCAAGGACGTCGCGCCCGATCTCCTGATGCCCGAGGGCTGCATCAGCCGCGCTTGGCCGAGTGACACCAGCAAGACCGACATCGAGCGCGGGCGGGCGGTGCTGAGCGCGCTCGGTCCGTTCGACATCGGGCAGGCCGCGGTGGTGATCGACGGTCATGTCGTGGCGATCGAGGACATCGAGGGCACTGACGCGCTGCTCGCGCGTGTCGCGCGGCTGCGTGAGGAGGGTCGCATCCGCGCGGCCAGGGGCCGCGGCGTGCTGGTGAAGGCGCCGAAGAGCGGCCAGGACCTGCGCTTCGACCTGCCGACGATCGGCCCGCGCACCATCGAGGGTGTTGCCAAGGCCGGCCTTGCCGGCATCGCTGTCGTCGCAGGCAACACCATCGCCGCCGAGCCGCAGGCGATGATTGCGCTCGCCGACGCAAAATACCTCTTTGTCATCGGCCTGCCGGCGTGATGCAGGGCCGCGATCGCAAGCGCAAGATCTTCCTGATCGCCACGGAGGAATCCGGCGACCGGCTTGGCAGCGCCTTGATGAAGGTGCTGCGCCAGCGGCTCGGCGACGGCGTTGAGTTCGTCGGCGTCGGCGGCCGCACCATGGCGCGCGAGGGGCTCGAGACGCTGTTTCCGATCGAAGAGCTGTCGATCGTCGGCTTTGCCGCCGTCGTTCAGCAATTGCCGAAAATCCTGCGGCTGATCCGCAAGACGGCGGACGCCGTGCTAGAGGCCGCGCCCGACGCGCTCGTCATCATCGACAGCCCCGATTTCACCCATCGCGTCGCCCGCCGCGTGCGTGCCCGCAATCACGCGATCCCGGTCGTCGATTACGTCTCGCCGCAGCTCTGGGCGTGGCGGCCGGGACGGGCGCGGACCATGCTCGGCTATGTCGACCATGTGCTCGGTCTTTTGCCGTTCGAGCCGGAGGAATACCGCAAGCTCGGCGGGCCGCCATGCAGCTATGTCGGCCATCCCCTGGTCGAGCAATTGGCGTCGCTGCGGCCGAACGCGGAGGAGCAGGCGCGCCGCGACGGCGAGCCGCCGGTGCTCCTGGTGCTGCCCGGCAGCCGCCGCAGCGAGATCCGGCATCACCTCGACGTGTTCGGTGCAGCACTCGGCCGCTTGCAGGCGGACGGGCGCGCGTTCGAGCTGATGCTGCCGACCATGCCGCACCTCGAAGCCACCATCCGCGAGGGCATCGCGAATTGGCCGGTCAAGCCGCAAATCGTGATCGGCGAGAACGACAAGCGCGCCGCTTTCCGCATTGCCCACGCGGCGCTGGCGAAGTCCGGCACGGTGACGCTCGAGCTCGCGCTGTCGGGCATTCCGATGGTGACGGCCTATCGCGTCGGCGCGATCGAGGCCTTCATCCTGCGCCGCGCGATCCGGGTCTCCTCGGTGATCCTCGCCAATCTGGTGATCGGCAAGGATGTGATCCGCGAGTTCCTGCAAGAGGACTGCACGCCGGAGAAGCTGGCAACGGCCCTCGCTACCCTGCTGACGGATTCGCCGCTGCGACGGGAGCAGGTCGAAGCGTTCGCCCGGCTCGATCAGGTCATGTCGACCGGCAACAAGTCGCCGAGCGTGCTCGCCGCCGACATCGTGCTCGCGACGATGCGCAAAGGCACTCGGGCGAGCTAGCCGAGGCCGCCGTCGACCTGGAAACATTGACGCGTGATACGCTGGCTTTCGTCCGAGGCGAGGAACAGCGCCATGTTGGCGATGTCGTCGGGTGTCACCGCATCGGGAACCGCCTGACGCGCGCGCACCTCGGCGATGGCCTGCTCGTCCGGATACCACAGCCGGCGCTGGCGCTCGGTGATCACCATGCCCGGCGCGATCGCGTTGACGCGAATGCGGTCGGGCCCGACCAGCCGGGCCAGCGAGTTGGTGAAGCCGACGATCGCTGCTTTCGCCGCGGCATAGGCCGGCAGCGCCGGTGCGCCACGCATCCAGGCGATGGACGACATGTTGATGATCGAGCCGCCGCCGCGCGCCTGCATCTGCGGCACCACCGCCTGTGCTGCGAAGAAGACGTGCTTGAGGTTGACACCGATCATCCAGTCGAACTCGGCCGGCGTTACCTCGGAGAGAACCTGGCGTTGATCGTTGGCGGCGTTGTTGACGAGAACGGCGGCGTCGCCGAGCGAACGGTGGACCTCTGCCATCGCGGTGCGCAAGGCGTCGATGTGCAGGAGATCGCAGGGCACGAACAGCGGCGTGGTCCCGCGCGCTGCCGCCACTTCCCGCACCAGCGTTTCACCGGCATTCGTATCGATGTCAAGGAAGGCGACGTGGGCCCCCTGGGCCGCGAAAGCCCGTACGAAGGCGGCGCCGATGCCGCTGGCGCCGCCGGTAATCAACACCACGCGGCCCGCCAGGCCGGAATAGGTGGTCTTCGTCATGCGATCAGTCGCTCCGTTTCGGGGTCGAAAAGGCAAATACGGCGCGTGTCGAGCGCAAAGGAGGCGGACGCGCCGGGCGCGGGGCGGATATCGGGCGAGACGCGCGCCATCGCGGGCTCGCCCCCGAGCCGCAGCAACACCATGGTCTCGGCTCCAGTCGGCTCGACCATCTCTACCGGCGCGTCGACGAGGACAGGCGCGTCGCCGGAAAATGCGCGGCTGCCTTCGGCAATGCATTCCGGCCTGATGCCAAACACCACCTCGCGACCGACGAAGGATGCCGCGGCGTCATATCCTCGAAGGCGAAGACGAACCTCCTCCGGCCGCCCGGCGCCGATCACGACCACCGGCCCGTCATTCCCGTTCTCGAGCCGTGCCGGCATGGTATTCATTGGCGGCGAACCCATGAAACGCGCGACGAACAGATTGGCCGGGTAGCGGTACACGGTATCGGGGTCGGCGAATTGCTGCACGCTACCCTGATGCATCACGGCGATCCGCGTCGCCATGGTCATCGCTTCGATCTGGTCGTGGGTGACATAGACGATGGTGGCGCCGATCCGCTGGTGCAGCCGCTTGATCTCCATCCGCATTTCGACGCGCAGCTTGGCGTCGAGATTGGACAGCGGCTCGTCGAACAGGAAGAGCAGGGGATTGCGCACCAGCGCCCGCCCCATCGCCACACGCTGGCGCTGGCCGCCGGACAATTGCGACGGCTTGCGGCCGAGCAGCGGCTCGATCTGGAGCAGCTTCGCCACGTTCGCGACCGCCTTCTCCTGCTCGGTCTTCGGCACATGGCGGCATTCCATGCCGAAGGTGATGTTCTGGCGCACGGTCATCGACGGATAGAGCGCGTAGGACTGGAACACCATGGCGATGTCGCGGTCCTTGGGCGGGATGTCGTTGACGATGCGCCCGCCAATCTCGATCGTCCCCGCGCTCGGTCGGTCGAGCCCGGCGACGATGTTGAGCAGCGTGGACTTGCCGCAGCCGGATGGCCCGACGAGGACCGTGAACTCGCCGCTCTCGATGTCGAGATCGACGCCCTTCAGTACCTCGAGGTTGGCGTACCGCTTGGACAGGGCGCGAATGCTCAGTGCTGCCATGACAAATCCATCATTTCACTGCGCCGGCGGTAAGGCCGCGCACGAAGTACCTGCCGCCGAGGAGATAGATCAACAAAGTGGGCAGGGCTGCGATGATCACCGCCGCGCTCTGCACGCCGTGCTGCGGGATATCTGCGACTGCAGCAGACAGCGCGATGAGAGCGGCCGTGACCGGCTGCTGTTGGCCGCTTGTGAACGTCACGCCATAGAGAAACTCGTTCCAGATGTGCGTGAACTGCCAGATCACGGTGACGATCAGGATGGGAGCCGAGAGCGGCAGAATGATGCGCCAGAAAATGCGAAAGAACCCGGCCCCATCGATGCGCGCGGCCCTGATCAATTCATGGGGCACGGCGGCATAGTAGTTTCGGCAGAACAACGTGGTGAAGGACAGCCCCTGGATCGTGTGAATCAGCACGAGGCCCGTCAGCGTGTTGATGAGACCGATGTCCCGCAGCACGATTGTCCAGGGCAGCAATCGCATCTGCTGGGGAAGGAAGAGGCCGAGGGTCACGATGCCGTAGATCCAGGTATCTCCGCGAAAACGCCAGAGCGACACGGCGTAGCCGGCGATCGCACCGAGCATGGTCGAGAAAATCGTCGCGGGAATCGTGATGAATGCCGAGTTCAGCATGTACGGTCTGATGCCGGCGCAGGTCTCGGCCACGCAGAATCCGCTCCAGGCAGTGGCGTAATTGCTCCAAGCCCAGTGTTTCGGCCAGCCGATCATCGAGGCCTGCGCGATTTCCTCATTGGTGCGGAGCGAGTTCAGCACGACAACGACCAACGGCGTGAGCCATGCCGCCGCGATCAGCAATACGATGAGATAGATCGATATCCGACTTGGTGCGAAGGTTCTGTCACGCATGAATAGCACGCCGCCGCTGGACATAACGCCACGCTGCATAGGGCAGCAGGACCGCGAGAAGAATGAGCAACATCAGCACCGCCGCCGCCGCCCCCCGGCCGAGCAGGCTGCGCTGGAACATCAGGTCGTAGACGACAAGGGCCGGCAGCTGGGTCGCGATTCCCGGTCCGCCGTTGGTGAGCGCGCGGACGAGGTCGAAGGCCGAAATCGCAAACTGCAGCTGCACCACGATCACGGTGATGGTGATCGGCCACAGCGTCGGCAAAATGACGCGCCGGTAGATTCGGATCGGACCGGCACCGTCGATCTGCGCGGCCTTGATGATGTCGGCGTCGACAGATCTGAGGCCGGCAAGAAAGAGCGCCATGGCAAAGCCGGAGGATTGCCAGATCGCGGCGATGACAATGGTCCAGATGGCCATGTCGCGGTCAATCAGCCAATCGAACTTGAAGGAGGTCCAGCCGAGATCGTGCACCAGTTTCTGGATCCCGATGCCAGGACTGAGCAACCAGCTCCAGACCGTGCCCGTCACCACGAACGACACCGCAAGGGGGTAGAGGAAGATGGATCTCAGCAGGTTCTCGCCGCGAATGCGCTGGTCGAGCAGGATCGCAAGGACAAGCCCGGTCACCACGCTCAGCAGCACGAAAGCGCTGCCGAACAGTAGGAGATTATCGAAGGCGATCTGCCAATTCCGCGATGCCGCGACCGCCGTGTAGTTGCGCAAACCCACCCAGCCCGAGACCGGGACCAGAGTGGATGGCGTGAAAGAAATCCAGATCGTCCACAGCGAGAACGACACGAGGTGCAGAGCGGACAGCAGCAGCGGCACCCAGATCATCAGATATTCAGGCAGCCGGCGCAGCGCGCCCGCAATCGCCGGCCGGACGGGCCGCGTTGCTATGGAGACGGTATCGATCAACGCGCGCCCTCGACGGCCTCGGCGAGGCGGGTGACCGCCTGCTCCGGCTTGATCGTCTTGTTCTTCACATATTCGGTGATCACGTCGATCATCGCAGCGGTCATACCGTTCTCCTGCGCCATATTGTGCGCGAGGCTCAGGACCGCCTGATTGCTGGCGATAGCGTCTTTCAGAGCTGCTGCGGTCCGCCGTTGACCATCCGACCAGCCTTCACCGGAAAGATCGACATCGGTGCGCACGGGTATCGATCCCGTAATCTGCGAATACATCGTCTGGATCGCTGGATCCATGACGAGCTGGGCCATCAGCGTCTGGCCGGCTTGGAGGTCGGGCTCCTTGCGCTGCCAGAATATGAACGCATCGGCATTCAACAGAAAGACCGGCTTGGTATTGTCGCTCGGGCCAGGGGCGATGATGAAGTCGTCGAACTTGAAACCGGCGTTGCGCAACACGCCCTGTGCCCACCCGCCCATGATCATCATGCCCATGTCGCCGTCGACGAAGCGCTTCAGGTTGGTCGAAAAGTGTTGAGCACCGACGTTGGGATCCATCCAGTCGGCGATCTTGCGCACCTGTGCGAAGGCAGCGCCTACCTCGGGCCCCTTCAATGCCTTCTCGTCAAGATTCATGATGGCTGCGCGGTAGGAGGCGGGACTGATGCCGGCGAGAGCGGCCTCGAATTTCTGGCCATCGTCGGGGCGGGTACCACCGTTAGCGATGGGATAAGTGACGCCGCCCGCTTTCATTTTTTCGGCAAGGTCGTTGAAGTCGGTCCATGTGACGGGGATCTTGCCGGCCTTGGCCTTGTCCATCGCGCGCTTGGAGAGAAACAGCATGTTGGTGCTGTAGATCTGCAGCGGCAGTGCAATCCATTTGCCGCCCGGCTTGTGCAGTCGTGCAAGATCAGGAGCGACAACCTTTTCGTAGCCGACGGCCGCAACAAGGTCGTCGAGATTGACGGTTGGAGCAATCTTCGACCAGGCCGCAATCTCCGGGCCCTTGAGCTGCGAACAGGCCGGTGGATCGCCGGCCATGATCTGAGCGCGTAGCTTGTTCATCATCTCGGTGGTGAACCCGGGGACTGGCGAGTGCTGCCAAACCCCGCCTTTCTCCTCGAATTTCTTGCCGAGCGCGGTGATAGCCGCCCCATCGCTGCCTGCGGACCATTGCGAGATCGCGGTCAGGCGCGGCTTGACCGCGCCTTGCGCGCGGGCAAAGGCCGGCAGCGCGAGCGCGGCGGCAGATCCAGCGAGCAGACGACGCCTTGTTGTTGTGATCGGCATGGCAAGTTCCTCCGTTTTAGGTGCTTTGCGCGTTGAGGCCGAACGACTTGGCGCATGTCAGGCGGCCTCCCTCGATGTGGCGGGCATGCCGCCGCGGCTGGCCAGGCAAAAGGCGGCGAAAGCGAGGGCAGCCTGCGGATCGTTGCCGGTCGAGGGTGGCACGAAAGCGATGGACACTTGCGCCAATGTCCGGCCGCCCAGCAGGCAGGCGTCGATCCCCTCGACCACGGCATTGCGATCGTCGTCGGAGAGAAGCGATGGCCAGCCGCTGATGGCGACGCCATCGCATGGCTTCACGTTCAGCGTGTTGCCGATCGCAAGGCCAAGCCGGAACAGCCGCCGCCGCAACTCCTGGCGCACCCGCCCCGAGCGCGGGATCGTGTGCACCCATTGGCTGCCGGGCTGGAGCAATTCGGCGTCGGAGATGTCGAGGAGCTCGGCCAAGGCGGCGAGCGAAGTATAGGCCTCGACACAGCCGAGATGGCCGCAGCGGCAGCGCGGTCCGTCCGGTCCAAATACCATGTGGCCCAGTTCGACCGGCTGGAGTGCATCGGCTTCAGTCGGGTCATCCATCCACGCGCCGGCAACGCCATGGCTGACAAAGACGAACAGATGCGTGCCGCTGAATGGATAGTTCTGCGTGCGGCAGCGGTGAAAGGTGGCGTGCGCCACCACGGAATTGGTGAATTCCAGCGGCACGCCGGCAAACATCTCGCCGATCAGGCCGCTGATGCGCCCGACGTCGCAGGGGATGATCGGATTGCCGGATATGGTCAAGCGGCCAAGGCCCGGAATGGAGACGCCGATCTGTGACAGTGTGATGTGGCGGCGGCGCGTCCAGTCGCGCAGCAATGTCATCGCTTCGCGGAACACGCGGCCGACCGTCTCGACCGTCGGCGCTTTCGGCAACGGCAGGCGCTCGGTGTAATGCAGCTCGCCGGAGAGACCGCCGACGCCGACGCTGAGCCATTGGGCGGTCAGCTCAACAGCTGCGAGCGCCACCGAGCCGTCGAGGGACACGAGGCCCGTCGGGCCGCCGACGTAAGGGGCAGGGCGCCGCACTTCCTCGATCAGGCGTTCGGCCTTGAGGTCGAGCAGGATGCGCGACAGGCTCGCCTCGGACAGGCGCACCGCCTTCGCCAGCGGCGGCCGAAACGAGCCGCCCGACTGCAGCAAGTGAGTCAAAATGGCAGCGCGCGTCTGCCGCCGACTTCTCGGCTGCTCCGGCATTTCCATCCCAGTCGTCATTCTTACTTAGTGTAAGAATTTGCGCGCGGAGCGTTTCGGCTGTCAAGCGATTACCGCTCCGATGCGCCGACTTGTTGTTGTGCGAGGCAGCAAGTTTGTACCGGTGGGAAACCTCGCTGCCGATGGTGCGCTCAGTGATGGGCGCGCCATCGTGGATGGCCGAACAAAAACGGCGCCATTGTGAGATGGCGCCGTTTCGAAAGCCGTGATGGTTCGAACTTATTGGCGGTTGGCGATCGGCACGTAGTCGCGCTTGGCGACGCCGGTGTAGAGCTGGCGCGGACGACCGATCTTCTGATGCGGGTCCTCGATCATCTCGCTCCACTGGCTGATCCAGCCGACGGTGCGGGCGACCGCGAACAGCACGGTGAACATCGAGACCGGGAAGCCCATCGCCTTCAGCGTGATGCCCGAATAGAAATCGACGTTCGGATAGAGCTTGCGTTCGATGAAGTACTGGTCGCTGAGCGCGATCTTCTCGAGCTCCATTGCCACCTTCAGCATCGGATCCTCGCCATGGCCGGTCTCCTTGAGCACGGCGTGACACATCTTCTGCATGATCTTGGCGCGCGGATCGTAGTTCTTGTAGACGCGGTGCCCGAAGCCCATCAGGCGGACTTCAGAGTTCTTGTCCTTCACCTTGGCGATGAACTCGGGGATCTTATCGACCGTGCCGATATCGTAGAGCATGTTGAGCGCGGCTTCGTTGGCGCCGCCATGCGCCGGGCCCCAGAGGCAGGCGATGCCCGCCGCGATGCAGGCGAACGGGTTGGCGCCGGAGGAGCCGGCGATGCGCACCGTGGAAGTCGAGGCGTTCTGCTCGTGGTCGGCGTGCAGGATGAAGATCTTCTCCAGCGCGTCGGCGAGAACCGGGCTCACCTTGTAGTCCTCGCAGGGCACCGCGAAGCACATGTTCAGGAAGTTCTCGGCGAAGCCGAGCGAGTTCTTCGGATAGATGAAGGGCTGGCCGACCGTGTACTTGTAGGCCATTGCCGCCAGCGTCGGGATCTTCGCGATCATGCGCATGGAAGCGATCATGCGCTGCTTCGGATCGTTGATGTCGGTGCTATCGTGATAGAACGCGGCGAGCGCGCCGACGGCCGCCACCATGATCGCCATCGGGTGGGCGTCGCGGCGGAAGCCCTGGAAGAAGCGAGCCATCTGCTCGTGCACCATTGTGTGATGCGTCACGCGGTGGTCGAAATCCTTCTTCTGCGCGGCGGTGGGCAGGTCCCCGTAGAGCAGGAGGTAGCAGGTCTCCAGGAAGTCGCCGTGCTCGGCAAGCTGCTCGATCGGGTAGCCGCGGTATTCCAGCACGCCCGCGTCACCGTCGATATAGGTAATCTTAGACTGGCAACTCGCCGTCGAGGTGAAGCCCGGGTCATACGTGAACAGGCCGGACTGGCCGTAGAGCTTACCGATATCGATGACATCAGGCCCGACGCTGCCGCTGAGGATCGGAAGATCGTAATTCTTGTTTCCGACCGTCAGCGTGGCGGTCTTATTGCTTGGTTTTGCGTCCATCGTAGGTCCCCGATGTGTGGTGAAACGGGCCGGAGCCGGAGCCCCAAAGGAGATCGTTGGGGGGCAGGCCGGATGTTCCAGAATGTACGGGGAGATGGGTATATTATTGCTGTGTGCGCTGCAAGATCACCGCACGCATGGTCGACTTACGTCGTAGACTGATCTTTAAGCCGGCCCAGGCTTTCCTGGCGTCCAAGGACCTCCAAAACCTCAAAAATACCAGGCGAGGTGGTCCGCCCCGTCAGTGCGGCCCGCAAGGGCTGGGCGACCGCGCCGAGCTTGAGACTATTTTCCTCGGCAAAACTGCGCAGCGCAGCTTCCGTGCTGGCGCCGCTCCATGTCTCGACTTTCTCCAGCGCGGAATGAAGCTGGCCGATCAGCTTGCGGTTCTCGGCTGTCAGCAGCGCCTGCGCCTTGGCATCGAGCTGCAACGGGCGGTCGGCAAAGATGAAGTAGGCGCCATCGATCAGCTCGATCAGCGTCTTGGCGCGCTCCTTCAGGGCCGGCATGGCCTTCAGGAGCTGCGCCCGCGTGTTGTCGTTTAACTTGGCCTTGATCTCGTCGCGGCTGGGCACGACGTGATCGAGCACATCTTCGAACATCTTCACGAGTGATTGATCGTCGGCATGACGGATGTAATGGCCGTTGAGGTTTTCCAGCTTGGCGAAATCGAAGCGGGCGGCGGCGCGGCCGACGCCGGCGAGGTCGAACGCTGCGATCATCTCCTCGGTCGAGAAGATCTCCTGGTCGCCATGGCTCCAGCCGAGCCGGACGAGGTAGTTACGCAGCGCCGCCGGGAGGTAGCCCATGGCGCGATAAGCATCGACGCCGAGCGCGCCGTGGCGCTTCGACAGCTTCGAGCCGTCCGGGCCGTGGATCAGGGGGATGTGGGACATGCTCGGCAGCGTCCAGCCCATCGCATCGTAGATCTGCTTCTGGCGGGCGGCGTTGATCAGATGGTCGTCGCCGCGAATGACATGGGTGACGCCCATGTCGTGATCATCCACGACCACTGCGAGCATGTAGGTCGGATTGCCATCGCCGCGCAGAAGCACGAGGTCGTCGAGGTTCTCGTTCTGCCAGACCACGCGGCCCTGGACCTGGTCCTCGATCACGGTCTCGCCGGTCTGCGGCGCGCGCAGGCGAATGGTGGGCTTCACATCGGTCGGGGCGGTCGCCGGGTCGCGGTCGCGCCATAGGCCGTCATAGAGGCGGGTACGGCCCTCTGCGCGCGCCTTCTCGCGCATGGCGGCGAGTTCTTCGGCCGTGGCGTAGCAGCGATAGGCTTTGCCGTCGGCGAGCAGCTGCTCGGCGACCTCGCGGTGGCGGGCGGCGCGGGCGAACTGGTAGATGACCTCGCCGTCCCAGCCGAGCTCAAGCCATTTGAGTCCATCGAGTATGGCAGCGATGGCGGCCTCGGTGGAGCGCTCGCGGTCCGTGTCCTCGATCCGCAGCAGCATCTTGCCGCCGTGCTTCTTCGCATAGAGCCAGTTGAACAGCGCCGTGCGGGCGCCTCCGATATGGAGGAAGCCGGTCGGCGAGGGAGCGAAGCGCGTGACGACGGAATCGGTCATTCTTGGCAGGGCCTATGCATGGGAAGCGGTGGTGTATAGCAGGAACGGGACATAACTAAAGCCCGTCGGCGGACCTCGTGGGCCTTGGCGCGGCCACACGAATTTGGCAGAAGAACCGCTGATTTCCCTACAGGATTTTCGTAATGACAGAACCGGTGGCGACTGAGGTTGGGCGCGATTTCATTCGTGACATCATCCAGGCCGATCTCGATCAGGGCAAGTACAAGGAGATCGTGACCCGGTTCCCGCCGGAGCCGAACGGCTATCTGCATATCGGCCACGCCAAGTCGATCGCACTCAATTTCGGCATCGCGCAGGAGTTTCCAGGCCGCTGCCATTTGCGCTTCGACGACACCAATCCGATCAAGGAAGAACAGGAATATATCGACTCCATCCAGGCCGACGTGCGCTGGCTCGGTTTCGACTGGGGCAAGAACCTGTTCTTCGCCTCCGACTATTTCGATCGCCTCTATGAATGGGCGGAGCAGCTGATCCGCGACGGTCTCGCCTATGTCGACGACCAGACCCAGGAGGAGATCCGCCTCACGCGCGGCACGCTGACCGAGCCCGGCAGGAACTCGCCGTTCCGCGAGCGCACGGTGGAGGAGAATCTCGAGCTGTTCCGCCGCATGAAGGCCGGCGAATTCCCGAACGGGGCGCGCGTGCTGCGGGCCAAGATCGACATGGCCGCGGGCAACATCAATCTGCGCGACCCCGTGCTGTATCGCATCCTGCATGCGCATCATCCGCGCACCGGCACCAAATGGAGCATTTATCCGAGCTACGATTATGCCCACGGCCAGTCGGATGCGATCGAGGGCATCACGCACTCGATCTGCACGCTGGAGTTCGAGGACCACCGCCCGCTCTATGACTGGTTCATCGAGAAGCTGCCGGTGCCCTCGAAGCCGCACCAGTACGAGTTCGCGCGGCTGAACCTGACTTACACGCTGCTGTCGAAGCGCGTGCTGACCCAGCTCGTTCGCGACGGCCATGTCGCGGGCTGGGACGATCCGCGCATGCCGACCATCGCGGGGATGCGCCGCCGCGGCGTGCCGCCGGCCGCGCTGCGCGAATTCGTCAGGCGCATCGGCGTCGCCAAGGCCAACAGCGTGGTTGACGTCGGCATGCTCGAGTTCTGCATCCGCGAGGAACTAAACCGCACGGCGCAGCGCCGCATGGCGGTGCTGAAGCCGCTGAAAGTGGTGATCGAGAACTATCCGGAGGGGCAGGTCGAGGAGCTCGAGGCGATCAACCACCCGGATGACCCCAGCGCCGGCACGCGCAAGATCAGCTTCGGCCGCGAGCTCTATATCGAGCGCGACGACTTCATGGAGAACCCGCCGAAGAAATTCTTCCGCCTGTCGCCAGGCAACGAGGTGCGGCTGCGCTATGCCTATTTCGTCAAGTGCACCGGCGTGATCAAGAACGACGCAGGCGAGGTGGTGGAGCTGCGCTGCACCTACGATCCCGCGACCAAGGGCGGCAACGCGCCCGATGGCCGCAAGGTCAAGGCGACGATGCACTGGCTGCCGGCAGCGACGTCGAAGCCTGCTGAAATCCGCATCTACAACCAGCTGTTCTCCAATCCGAGCCCGGACGCCTCGAATTTCGCGGCCGATCTCAACCCGCAGTCGCTGGAGATCTTGTCCGATGCGCGGATCGAGGCATCGGTCGCGGAGAGCAATTCGACCGAGCCGATGCAGTTCGAGCGCCAGGGCTATTTCGTGCGCGACAAGGACTCGACGCCGGGCAAGCCGGTGTTTTCGCGCACCATCGGTCTGCGCGACACGTTTGCAAAGGAAGTCGCGAAAGGTTGAGGCACCCATGAGCAACGAAACCGACGCCATCGTTTCCGCCATCATCGCGAAATGGTGCGCCGGCTTCGCGACGCTCGACGCCGCCGCGCTGTCCTCGCTCTATGCGAGCAACGCATTCTTCTTCGGCTCCAACCCGAAACTCTATCGGGGCAGGGACGGCGTTGCGGACTATTTCAACGGCCTGCCGCGATGGCGCAAGCCGAGTGCGACGTTTTCCGAGGTGCATGCCGCGCAGGCAGGTCCTGACATGATCAACATGGCGGCAACCGTCTCGTTCGACCTCGCCGGCGAGCGTCCTGATCTCGTCGTCAAGGTGAGCTGGGTCATCATCCGCGAGGACGGCGCGTGGAAGATCGTCAACCACCATGCCTCGTCGAAGGAACCGCTGATCTGACGAGCGGGCGGCACACGGCATCGTCATTTTCGCGTGGGAAACGAACGCGCGCCTCTGACGTTGGGGTGAATCCAAACGAGGGTCCATCCATGCAGAACATCGCAGAACATATGGAAATCATCGGCGCCGATGGCGTCCATATCGGCACCGTCGATCGCGTTGAGGGCAACCGCATCAAGCTGACCAAGAAGGACAGCGGCGAGGGCCGCCACAAGGGCCACCATCATTTCATCGATAAGGGTCTCGTTGCCGACGTCGAAGGCAACAAGGTCCGCCTCTCGGCCAAGGCCTCGGTCGCCGTGACCATGGAAGAGGAAAAGTAGGGGACGTCCAAGTTCGTTCCTGATCCGTACCGCTATTCGCACAGCCGCACGTTCCGGTAGCCTCTGCACCTATCGCGTATCGTAAGGTGCAGGGAATGGCGGAGCCTGGCCGGCCAGTGCGCTCCCAGGGAGTTGCCGGAACGTGGCCGGTTGGCCGCGCCGCGCCCGCTGGCGGCTTTGCGCCGGCGGGCTTTGGCGCCTGGCCCGCGATCGTCGAGACGGCGCGCGAATGGGCGCGTGCCGAGGCCGGCGCCGGTCGGCTGTTGCCCTGGGTGCCGGTCGCCTTCGGCGGCGGCATCGCGCTCTATTTCGCTGCCGATCACGAGCCGGTGCTGTGGGTCGTTGCCGCGTCGGCCATCGCTCATGCTCGGCGCCGTCCTGCTGCGGCGGAGTCGGCTGTTCGCGCCCGCGATCATGATCGCGGCTGTCGCGGCTGGCTTTGCCATGGCGACCTGGAAGACCGCGCGCATCGCCCATACGGTGCTGGCCAAGCCACTCTATTCGGTATCGCTGTCGGGCTACGTCGAGACCCGCGACATCCGCGAGCGCACGGATCGCTTCGTGCTGCGCGTCACCGCCATGGAGGCGCAGCGCAGCGACGTCAGGCTCGAGCGCGTCCGCCTCTCGGTGCGCAAGGGGATGGCACCGCAGGTCGGCAGTTTCGTGCAGCTGAAGGCGCGCTTGATGCCGCCGATCTCTCCCGTGCGCCCGGGTAGCTACGATTTCTCCCGCGACATGTTCTTTCAAGGCATCGGCGCCTCCGGTTTTGCAATGGGCGCGATTACGGTGGCAGCCCCGCAGGAGACCGGCGGCTTGCGGCTGCGCTACGCAGCCTTCACGCAGGGCTTGCGTGATGCGATCGACGCACGCATCCGTGCGACGCTCGAGGGCGACAACCGTGCGATCGCGACCGCGCTGCTCACCGGACGGCGCGATGCCATCACCACGCCCGTCAACGACGCCATGTTCATCTCGGGGCTTGGCCATGTGCTGTCGATCTCCGGCTATCACATGGCGGTCGTCGCCGGTGTCGTGTTTTTCGCGGTGCGCGCCCTGCTGGCCTTGATCCCGGGGCTGGCGGCGGGATTTGCCATCAAGAAATGGTCAGCGGCCGCCGCGCTGGTGGCGGCTGCGTTCTACCTGCTGCTGTCAGGCGCGGAGGTCGCCACGCAACGCTCGTTCTTCATGACGGCGGTGGTGCTGATCGCGGTCATGGTCGATCGCCGCGCTATCACCTTCCGCACGCTGGCCGTGGCGGCACTGATCGTGCTCGCGGTCGCGCCGGAAGCGCTGGTGCATCCGAGCTTTCAAATGTCCTTCGCCGCAACGCTCGGGCTCGTGGCGCTGGTGCAGATCGGCATGCCGAACCTGTTTGCCTCGCCCGATCATTCCGCGACGGCCCGTATCGCGCTGTGGGGCGGCCGCGAGATCGCGATGCTATTCCTGGCCTCGCTGATCGCAGGACTTGCGACCACGCCCTATGCCGCCTTCCACTTCCATCGCGTCACCCCGTTCGGCGTGCTCGCCAATCTCGGCGCGATGCCGGTGGTCTCGGCACTGGTGATGCCGGCTGGCCTGTTGGGACTGCTCGCGGCTCCCTTTGGGCTTGACAGCGTGTTCTGGTGGCTGATGGGGATCGGCATCGACTGGATGGTCGCGGTGTCGCGCTGGGTGGCGGCACTGCCGGGTGCAGTCGGCCGGATCCCTGCCTTCGGCACCGCGCCGCTGATCGCGGCAAGCCTCGGGATCATCTTGATGGGCCTGTTGCGCACGCCCTTGCGCTGGTCTGGCGCCTTGGTGCTGCTGGCCGCCATCGCGTGGGGCCTGTCGGTGCGGCAGCCCGACATCCTGATTGCCGGGGACGGCGCCAGCGTCGCGGTGCGGGGCAGGGACGGGCAGTTGCATGTGATCCGGGCGAGCAAGGATGGCTTTCTGCTCAAAGAGTGGTTAGCTGCCGACGCCGATCCGCGCGATGCCGGGAGTAGCTCGCTGGCTGACGGCGTGTCGTGCGACGAGTCCGGCTGTGTGACGCCGCTTGCCGACGGTCGGCTGGTCGCGCTTTCACTGCGCATCGATGCGCTGGCTGAGGATTGCAGTCGCGCCGCGCTGGTGGTCACGACGCGCCCCGCGCCGCCCGATTGCGCGGCGATGGTGGTCGACCGGCAGCGTCTCACCAGCCAGGGCGCGCTGGCGTTGACGCAGCGTGGTGACGGCTTTGCGATACAGGCGGTGAGAGCAAGAGGCACAAGCCGTCCCTGGTTGCCGGCCGGCGCCGGCGAGGGTGATTTCGATGGGAGCCTTGTGCCGAGGACGGCCGCGGCCCGCAACCGGGATGCAACGCCGGCGGAGACCGACTTGCAGGTCGACGATTAGGGGCCGGACGATTAAAAACAAATGCGAAGAGTAGGTCCGGGTCCGACCGGACTCCGCAGCACACAAATTATACCATCTCGCCGGCCTCGGCCGGCGATGGCATTTCAATCCTGGCCCGACCCCGCGGGCGGGGACGGCTCAGCCAATCGGCAGGCGCGTGATCGTCGACCGGCTATCGGCAACGATCTGCGGCTTGTGCTCGCGCTCGCTGACCGGCTGCGTCACCGGCAATTGCAGCACGGTTGCGCGCTGGCCTTCGACGAGCTGCGTCACCAGCACGTATTTGCCGTCGGGGAATTCGATCGCGTCATGATGGCGGTCGGGTATGTGCGGATCGATCTTGCCGAACTTGCCGACGCGGGAGTTGATGGTGCGCGTCCAGATCCAGCGATTATCGTAACGGACGTTGTCGGCGAAGGCGAGCTCCGTTCCCGGCAGCAGGCAGACGGCCACGGTCGGATCGGCCGCGGAAGCAAAGCCGCGCGTTGAGGTGCCGCGGAACGTTGTCGACACGATCGTCTCGCCGACTTCGGCGGGGCGAGATGCAACGGCATGCAGGCTGTAGTCACACATCGGGTGCTCCTCATTCGAAGATAGCAACCCGCGCCTCCTTCGGAGGCGCAAGCCTCTATCAGAGTGGAAGCACGTAACGCTCTGCTCGGTTGTGGGCAAATCTGCGGCTGGCGTTGCCGGACACGATCACATTATCTTTCCCGAAGTCATAGGAACAAAGCTCGCTTCAGTGCATTCGGCGGATGCGAGCGCCCGTGGCCTGCGGGCGCCGAGAGGGGGAATGTGGCCAGCTTCGCCGTGGCTGTCGGTTGATGGGAGTTTAGGCGTTGCGGAATAGCTCGCTCCCTACGTGCGCAGATTGCGTGCATGGTGCTGCAATTGAGTTGCGAATGCTTGCGCGGCCGATGCAAGCGATCAGCACGCTGCGAAGGCGCTTAAAGCGATCCTGCGCACGATCTCTTCACAAGCGATGCGTGCTTGGAGCCGCATGCCGAGGATGGAGCGCCGGAGAGAGGGGCCGGATAATCTGCGCAAGACCAAAAGACTATCCAGCTGGAGCGGACCATCGTCCGCTCCAATCGGAATCATTGGTATCGAATGACCGCTGGCCCGTCTCAGTACTTGCGGTACAGCCCGATCAGCTTGCCCTGAATCTTCACCCGGTTCGGCGGCAGGATGCGCACCTCGTAGGCGGCATTGGCGGGCTCGAGCGCGATCGACGCCCCCCGGCGACGAAAGCGCTTGAGCGTCGCTTCCTCGTCGTCGATCAGGGCCACCACGATGTCGCCGGTATCGGCGCTCTCGTTACGCTGGATCAGCGCCATGTCGCCATCGAGAATGCCGGCTTCGACCATCGAATCGCCGCGCACTTCGAGTGCGTAGTGTTCGCCCGAGCCGAGCATGTCGGGCGGCACGCTAATGGTGTGACTGCGGGTCTGCAACGCTTCGATCGGCGTGCCGGCCGCGATGCGACCCATCACGGGCACCGCAACGGGACGCTCGCCTTCGTCCGCGGAAGAACTGGAGCTCGCGCGCACCTTGCCGAGATTGCCCTCGATGACGCTCGGCGTGAAGCCGCGGCGGCTGCCGGCGGCGGCCTGGAGCTCGGGCAGCTTGATCACCTCGATGGCGCGGGCGCGGTTGGGCAGGCGGCGGATGAAGCCGCGCTCCTCGAGCGCGGTGATCAGGCGATGGATGCCCGATTTCGAGCGCAGGTCGAGCGCATCCTTCATCTCGTCGAAGGAGGGCGGCACGCCACTTTCCTTCAGACGTTCGCTGATGAACCGCAGAAGCTCGTATTGTTTGCGCGTTAACATCTCGACCAAAGTCCCCCGGTTGATGTCGTTCGATTCCGAGACGCTAAATTGGAGCGGTGAACCGCTACATGCTCGAAACAAATCATGAACGGACACTATATGTTCGATATGTGTTCCGCAACTGCTTAATTTACCGTGAACGGGACAAAGTTCGCGGAACGCGTGTGGTGGATGCGTTCAGACGGGCAGGCGCAGGACCTCGCAAGGCGAGCCGGCTTCTGCCTTCGGAGCGAACGGTGCGCGGACGAGAAGTGCCTGTGCTGCAGCGAGATTCGCAAGCAGCGAGGAATCCTGGTGATTGACGGGAAGGGCCACCAACGTGCCATCGTCGCGCGTCTCCAGATGTGCGCGCAGATAGTCCGCGCGCATATCGTTTGCATCCACATCGCGGCCGAGCACGGCCCGTTCTTGTCGGTGATGAATCATGGATCGTCCCGACAAGGCGCGAATCAGCGGCACCAGGAACAGGAAGGCGCACACGTAGGATGACACAGGATTGCCCGGCAGGCCGATCACGCGCATCGCGCCGAGCCGCCCATGCATCATCGGCTTGCCCGGGCGCATCGCGATCTTCCAGAACGCCATCGCGATGCCTTCGTCCCTCAACGCCTGCTGGACCAGATCATGGTCGCCGACCGACGCGCCGCCGCTCGTGACCAGGATCTCGGCGCCGCTCTCGCGGGCGCGGCGGATGCCGGCAGTGGTGGCCTCCAGCGTATCGGCGGCAATGCCGAGGTCGATGGTATCGGCCCCCTCGCTGCGGGCGAGCGCGTGCAGGGCATAGCCGTTGGAATAGACGATCTGGCCGTGAGCGGGTGTGGTTCCCGGCATGACCAGCTCGTCGCCGGTGGCGAGGATCGCGACCTTCGGACGGCGGCAGACGGCAAGCTGCGGATGATTCATGGCGGCGGCGAGCGCGAGATCGCGCTCGGTGAGACGGGTTCCCTTGCGCAGGAGCACGTCTCCTTCGGAGAAGTCGACGCCCGCGGGGCGGATGTGGCGGCCGGCAATCGCGGCTTCCTTGATCGTGATGCGCTTGCCGTCCGCAACCGTGTCCTCCTGGATCACGACCGCGTCGGCACCGTTGGGAATGACGCCGCCGGTGAAGATCCGCACGGCTTCGCCGGGGCCCAGCGTTCCCGCGAACGGACGACCCGCCGCCACTTCGCCAATCAAGGTGAGCGTACTATCGAGCTTTGTTGCATCGCTCGCGCGCACCGCGTAGCCGTCCATCGCCGACATTGCTTCCGGCGGCTGTGTGCGCAGCGCCGGGACATCGCGTGCGAGCACGCGATGATAGGCCTCGTTGAGGGAAACCATCGCTTCAGGCAGCGGCTCCGCACCCGCCAGCACCGCGGCAAGCGCGTCAGAAACCGGCATCAGGGCCAAGGGCGGAAACTCCTGCTGAGCATATCGGCAATGGGCGGCGAAAGTTCTAGCCGAGTGCAGGCGCGAGGCAAAGGCGCCGACAGGATGATTTATCCTGCGTGATCTCCGTCATGAAGAATCGTGCTCAGACCGGTCACGGCATGATCCGGAAGGCGAGACAGACCGGTACGAGGATAGCCATGGCGAGGACGAGAAGGATGAGCGCCACGGCCGGCATCGGATCAACTCTGCGTCTGTTCGCCCGAACTGACGCTGGATGTCACGTCCGGAGCTTTGGGGCTTTGATCCTTGTCCGGCAGCGGATCGGCCTGCGACTTTAGGTCGGCGGCCTTGCTGATCAGCTTGGCGGAGAGGCGCGAATCCGAAGTTGTCTTGGCGAATTCGAGCAGCAAGGAGGCTTGCTTTGTGAGGTAGGCTTTGCCCAGCACGAGAATAAGTCCGATGTAGACGTCCCAACGGACTCATAGAGTCCGGAGGGAGGTATTCCGTTCCCGGAACTCTGTACAAAAATGTACAAAGTGAATTGGTTCCATACCCGAGCGGATTTGGGTGCCCGAAACCCGACCCCGATCCTGTTCGGCATCGGTGGTCAAATTCCCAACGCTAGCAAGGCGTTGCCGACATCACCGGGCGAGGTGACATGCACCGCCGTCAGTCCACGCGCTCGCGCCCCCTCGACGTTCTCGGCCAGGTCGTCGAAGAAGACGATTCGGCTGGCTGGCACGCCGATCGCCGCCACGACATGATCGAACGCCTCCGCATCCGGTTTGCGCAGGCCGATGCTGGACGACAGATAGAGCTCGCGGAAATGCCCGAGCACGCCGGCATATTCCTTCGAAAAATAGTCGACATGCGGCCGATTGGTGTTGGAGAAGGCATAGAGCGGCATCTGCTTCGCCGCGCGCGGCAAGAGCTCGGCGATCTCAGGCATCTCGCCGGCGAAGATCGCGTTCCATCCCTCCAGAAACTGCGCGTCGGAAATGCCGATCCCGAGCGATGAACGCAGCGATTGGAAATAATCCTCGTCGCCGATCTTGCCGACCTCGTGCAGCCGGTAGGCCTCGTCACGCACATAGCGCGCGACGATGGCCTCGGGCTGGCAGCCGGCATGCCCCGCCCAGCAGGCGATCGCCTTGGAGAAATCGATATCGAGCACCACGCGGCCGAGATCGAACAGGAGCGCATCGGCGCTGCCGGGGGAGAGTGAGGTCATCGTGTTCTTTCACATTTCAGTATCGGTAGGGCTCGTGGTCGAACAGCGGGAACGCGCTGAACACGCTCGGCGCATTCGTTGCGGTCGCCTGATGCAGGCAGGATTTGTCGATTTCGGCGAACGAGGTGGCACCCAAGAGGCCGAGGCAGCGCAGCACTTCGTCCTCCAGCAATTCCAGCATTCGCATCACGCCGGCTTCGCCGGCCGCCGCCAGCGCCCAGCATTGCAGCCGGCCGATGCCGACGATGTCGGCGCCGGCCGCGATCGCCTTGATGATGTCGGTGCCGCGGCAGAAGCCGCCATCGACCATGATCTTGGCGCGGCCCTTCACCGCCTCGACGATTTCAGGCAGCACATGCATGGCGCCGCGGCCGTGATCGAGCTGACGGCCGCCATGGTTGGAGACGTAGATCCACTCGACACCGTGATCGATCGCGATCTGAGCGTCCTCGGCGGTGGCGATTCCCTTCAGGATCAGTGGGATCCTGAACTTGTCCTTGATCATCTTCACCGTCCGCCATTCCAGACCCTTCTGGAAATCGCCGCCGGTCGCGCGCAGGCGGCTTTCGCGAACGTAGCGCTTGGCGATGTCACGTTCGCGACGGCTGTAATGGGCGGTGTCGACAGTCAGGCAGAACGCGGCATAGCCGTTCTTCTCGCTCCGGCTGACGACATCGGCGACGAAGGCATCGTCGCCGCGGACATAGAGCTGATAGAGCCGCAGCGCGTCGGGCGCGGCCTCGGCGGTCTTCTCGAGCCCCGGCTCGGACACCGAGCTCAACATGTGCGCCGCACCGAAGGTGCCGGCGGCGCGCGCGACGCTTGCCGCGCCATCGGGATCGAAGATCTCCAGGGCACCGACGGGGGCGAGCACCACCGGCAGCCGCATCCTGCGGCCGAGCTGCTCGACGGAGCCGTCGACCTTGCGAACGTCGCGCAGCACGCGCGGGCGGAAGGCGATCTCGTCCAGCGCCATGCGGTTGCGGCGCATCGTGGTCTCGGTCTCGGCAGCGCCGACGATGTAGTCCCAGGCATTCTGGTTGAGATTGGCGCGCGCCTTCCGGATGAACTCGTGTAGATTCTGGAACGGCTCGTTGCTGGCGCCGAGTTCGACGTTCCTGTCCGGCCGGATGCGGGGCGCGTCATTCATTGGTGTCCTCCCGAGAATTTGAAGTCTTGTCGCCATCGCCTAGCGTGTCCGGCCCCCCAAAACCATCCTAAAATCGCATAGCTGCGAGGCGTGGGCGGCCGACCGATGCCGCGTTGCGCGAAGCGGTTTCGGAACGTTGCCAAAAGCTTAAGCCGAGGCGAAGGGATTTCGCCGGTGTACCGCCGCCGGCCTTCCAGGCGGCCTTGAAGAAACCAGAATGGTGTTGTGAGAGGTGACCTGGATCGCCATTTGCATGGCGGCTTCCAAGCCCGAGAGATAAGCCCTCAACAGAACCGCTAAGCAAAAGGCCAGCCTATCCATGCGGAAAACCCTGCTGTTCCCCCTGGGCGCGCTCACGGGAGTGTGTCTGACCCTTCTGGTAGCCAGTCCCCACGGCAGCGTGTGGGCGGCACGGGCGGCGGCGAGCGCGGACGATGCCTATTCCCAGCTCAATCTGTTCGGCGCAGTGTTCGAGCGGGTCAAGGCGAACTATGTCGAGAAGCCCGACAGTGCCAAGCTGATCGAAGGCGCGATCACGGGCATGGTGACCTCGCTCGATCCGCACTCGCGCTACATGAATGCCAAGGCCTGGACCGAGATGCAGGAGACCACCTCCGGCGAGTTTGGCGGGCTCGGCATCGAGGTCACGATGGAGGATGGGCTCGTCAAGGTCGTCTCGCCGATCGACGACACGCCGGCCTCGAAGGCCGGCATCATGTCCGGCGACCTCATCAGCAAGATCGACGGCGAGGCCGTGCAGGGCATGACGCTCGAGCAGGCCGTCAACAAGATGAAGGGGCCGGTCGCCACCAAGACCAAGCTCACCATCGTGCGCAAGGGTGCCGACGCGCCGCTCGATGTCGCGATCACCCGCGAGATCATCCATGTGCGCCCGGTGCGCTTCCACGTCGAGAATGGCGACATCGGCTATATCCGCATCACCTCGTTCAACGAGCAGACCACCGACGGCCTGAAGAAGGCGATCGCGTCGGTCTCCAAGGAGGTCCCCCCGGAGAAGCTCGCAGGCTATGTGGTGGACCTGCGCAACAATCCCGGCGGCCTGCTCGACCAGGCCGTCTCGGTGTCGAGCGCATTCCTCCAGCGTGGCGAGGTCGTCTCGACCCGCGGGCGCAATCCGGAAGAAACCCAGCGCTTCACCGCGCATGGCGGCGATCTCACCAAGGGCAAGCCGCTGGTGGTTCTGGTCAATGGCGGCTCGGCGTCGGCTTCCGAGATCGTGGCCGGCGCGCTGCACGATCACAAGCGCGCGACGATCATTGGCACGCGCTCGTTCGGTAAGGGCTCGGTGCAAACGATCATTCCGCTCGGCGCCGGCAATGGTGCGCTGGCGCTGACCACGGCGCGCTACTACACGCCGTCGGGCCGCTCGATCCAGGCCCAGGGCGTCGCGCCCGACATCGAGATCCTCCAGGACGTGCCGCCCGAGCTGAAGGGCCGGATGGATACGATGGCGGAGTCCCAGATGCGCGGGCACTTGTCGGCCGCCGATGGCACCGAGCAGACCGGTTCCCAATCCTACGTCCCGCCGGAGGAGAAGGACGACAAGGCGCTGCATGCGGCCTATGACTTCCTTCACGGCGTCACCGCGAATGCCGTCGCCGCCAAGCGCGCGACGAAGGCTGCGGTGCCGAACTAGACTTGACGGCCTCAGACATGGATCGCCTGGGAGCGGATGACCGCTTCTGGGCGATTTCGTTTGCGGCGCAGTCTGCGAGCCTAACCGGCCTCGCGGCGTCGGCTCTCGCTGCCTTCGCGTCGGGCGAGACGGCTGCGATGCAGCGCGAACAGCTCCAGCATCTTGTCGGCCGGTTTCGCGGCGCTGAAAAGATAGCCCTGCATCTCCGAACAACCGAGCGCCCGGAGCAGGCGCTGCTGCTCTTCGGTTTCGACGCCCTCGGCCGTGGTGGTCATGCGGCGGGCGGCAGCTAAGTTGACAACGGCCTGGACGATGCTGGCGGAGCCGTCGGGGCCGGCGATGTCTTCGACGAAGCAGCGGTCGATCTTGATCTTGTCGAAGGGGAAGCGGTGCAGATAGCTCAGCGACGAGTAGCCGGTGCCGAAATCGTCCAGCGCGATGCGCACCCCGATGGCGCGAAGCTGGTGCAGGATCGCCAGCGCTGCTTCGTCGTCGCGGATCAGCACGGCCTCGGTGATCTCGAGCTCGAGCCGGCTCGCCGGGAGGTCCGAGGCGGCCAGCGCCGCCATGATCTTGAGCGCCAGCGTGCCGCTCTTGAATTGCACTGGCGAGACGTTGACGGCGAGGCGGATGTCGTCGGGCCAGATGGCTGCGTCCCGGCAGGCGGTCGCCAGCACCCATTCGCCGATCTCGTTGATCAGGCCGGTGTCTTCGGCGATCGGGATGAACTCGGCTGGCGAGACCATGCCGCGCTCGGGATGGCGCCAGCGCACCAGCGCCTCGCAGCCGGTGATGTGGTCGTCGTTCAGGCCGAGGCAGGGCTGGTAATAGACCTCGAGGCCGCCATGGGCGATGGCGTGACGCAGGTCGATCTCGAGCTGCCGCCGATCGCGAACCTTAGCGTCCATGTCCGGCTCGAAGAAGCGATAAGTGCGGCGTCCGGCGGCTTTGGCGGCATACATCGCCATGTCCGCGTTCTTCAGGATCTGATCGAGCACCTCGCCGTGTTCCGGCGCCAGCGCAATGCCGATGCTGGCGTCCGCGGTGAGATGATGGCCCATGCAGTCGAAAGGGGTGCGGATGGCCCGGAAGACCCGTGCGACGAGATCGTTGACCTGGTCCGGCGAGGTCACCGCGCTCTGCACGATGGCAAATTCGTCGCCGCCGAGCCGGGCCACGAAATCCGCCGGGCCGGCACAGCGGCGCAGGCTCTGCGCGATCGACTTGAGCAGTTCGTCGCCGACGAGATGGCCAAGCGCGTCGTTAACGCCCTTGAACTCGTCGATGTCGATATAGTGCACCGCGATCTGTTCGCCGTCGGCGATGGCGGCCAGCTGTTGCCGCAGATGCTCGTGGAACATGGCGCGATTGGGCAGATCGGTCAGCGCGTCGTAATGGGCGAGGTGCGTGATGCGCGCCTCGATCCGCCGGCGCTCGGTGATATCCTCATGCGTCGCCACCCAACCGCCGTCCGCAAGCGGCTCGTTGACGATCTGGATCGAGCGGCCGTCGGAGGTGTCGACGACCATGGCGTTGCGCACATGGACGCCGCTCAGCACGCGCGCAACGTAGTCGTCGACATCGCCGGTGAACGAGCCCGTCGCTTTCCGATGGGCGATGATGTCGTGGAAGCTGCAACCGGGCTTCACGATCGCGGCCGATAGCCCGTACATGTCGATGTAGCGTTGGTTGCAGATCACGAGCCGCCGCTCGGAATCGAACAGCAGAAGGCCCTGGGTCATGTTGTTGACGGCGCGGTCGAGACGCTGCATTTCCAGCATCAGCCGTTCCCGCGAGAGGCGGTGCTGCTCCAATAGCTTGCGCACGATCGCGATCAGCACGCCCGCGATGGCGAGCGCAGAAGACGCGGCGACCGAGATCAGGATGCCAATCTGCTCGCGCCAGTCCGTCAGGGCCGCCGCGCGCGTCAGGGTGGCCATGATCAGGATCGGGAAGTGGGGCAGGGCGCGCGAGGAGATCAGCCGGTCTTCTCCGTCGACGGGGCTCACGAAGCGGCCGGCGAAGTGATCGAGCCCGAAAACCCTCTGTTGCGAGAACGGGCCGGTCTTGAAATTCCGGCCCATCAATTCGCTGGAAAGCGGATAGCGGGCGAGCAGCGTGCCGTCTCGATGCAGCATCGAGATCGTCGCGCCTTCGCCGAGCACGACGGAAGCGAAGAATTTCTCGAAATTAGCGGGCTCGATACCGCGCCCGACGACGCCCAGGAACTCGCCGTTCGGTCCCAGGATCTTGCGCACGATCAGGATGGTCCAGGCACCCGAGATGCGACTGTGCAGCGGCTCGATCAGCACGTCAGGCGAATGCGGATCGTATTTGAAGGTGCGGAAATAGGCGCGATCGGCAACGTTCACTTTCGGGGCCGGCCATGCCGTCGACGAATTGACCAGATTGCCTTCGGCGTCGATGACGTTGACCCCACCCATGTAGGGCAACGCCTCGATCTTCGAGCGCAGCATCCGGTGGACGTCCTGCCCCGAGAGGCGCCTGCGATAATCCTCCGCGTCACGGATGCCGGTCGCGCGGACGTGGTCGACGAAATCCCGTTGGATGACCGCAAAATCCTGCAATTGCTGGTCGAAATGATGGGCGAGCATCAGCACGGTGTTTTCCAGCTCGCGGCCGGAGTTGCGCAGCGCACGTTCGCGGAAATTCTGCGCCATCAGCGTCGCGCCGACGGCGATCGCCGCGATCAGCAGCGTGCCGCCCACCACCAGCCAGCGGATCGGTCCGCTGCGCACGAAGGCCTGGTCAAAGAGGCGACTGCCGAATCTCGTCATCATGCTGGATCATTGCCGTGCACACGCCAGGATGAATTCCTGACCTCGAAAACACCCGTTGGTTTACGGGAACGGTATGGAGGCGAAGTTAGGAAGCGCGGTTAACGCGATGTGAACGGCCGGGTGCAAAGGCAACCGATGTGCGCGGCGCAGAAGGTGGATCGCTGACGTCCGCGTGTCAGGCGCGGTGATGGCCGGACTTGCCGCCGAGCTTCTCGACGAGATGGATGCCCTCGATGCGTACGCCGCGCTCCACCGCCTTGATCATGTCGTAGATCGTGAGGCAGGCGACCGAGACGGCGGTGAGCGCCTCCATCTCGACGCCGGTGGGACCCGTAACCTTCACGCTGGCGCGGACAAGGCAACCCGGCAGTTTCGCATCGGGCCCGATGTCGACCGTGACCTTCGACAGCGCGAGCGGATGGCAGAGCGGGATCAGCTCGGAGGTGCGCTTGGCGGCCATGATTCCGGCAATGCGCGCAGTCCCGAGCACGTCGCCCTTCTTGGCGTTGCCGGACACGATCAGCTCGAGCGTCGCCTTGGTCATGATGACGCGGCCTTCCGCCACCGCAAGCCGCTCGGTCGCGGGCTTGTCCGAGACGTCCACCATCCGCGCTTCACCGGACGCGCCGATATGGGTGAGGGCAGCGCCGGCCTTCGACTTGGCTGGGATTGTCTTGGATGGCTTGCGCGCCATGTCAGCGCGTACCCGTCGCGCGCGGCGCCGTCTCGCGCGCCAGCAGCGTGCGCGTGGCGGCGGTGACGTCGGCCTGCCGCATCAGGCTCTCGCCGACGAGGAAGGTCGACATGCCGACGCGCTCGAGCCGCGCAAGATCCGCGGCTGTGAAGATGCCGCTCTCGCCGACCATCAGCCGGTCCCCGGGGATCAGAGGCGCCAGAGCCTCGCTGGTCGCAAGCGTGGTTTCGAAGGTGCGCAAATTGCGGTTGTTAACGCCGATCATCGGCGAACGAAGTTTCAGCGCGCGGTCGAGCTCGGCGCGGTCGTGGATCTCGATCAGCACATCCATGCGGTAGGCGAAGGCGGCATCTTCGAGGTCTCTGGCAGTCGCATCATCGAGCGCGGCCATGATGATCAGGATGCAGTCGGCGCCATGCGCGCGAGCCTCCGCCACCTGATAGGTGTCGAACATGAAGTCCTTGCGCAGCACCGGCAGCGAGGTTGCCGCGCGCGCCGCCACCATGAAGTCGAGATGGCCCTGGAACGAGGGCGTGTCGGTCAGCACTGAGAGGCAGGCGGCGCCGCCGGCCTCATAGGCCTTGGCAAGCTGGGGCGGATCGAAATCGGCGCGGATCAGTCCCTTGGACGGCGAGGCCTTCTTAATCTCGGCGATCAGCGCGTAGTCGCCATTGGCGTGCTTCGCCTTGATCGCGCGCACGAAGCCGCGCGGGGCGGCTTGCGCCTTGGCCTTTGCCTCGACAATCGAGAGCGGCTGCGCGCGCTTGGCCGCGGCAATCTCCTCGCGCTTGTACGCTTCAATCTTGGTCAGGATATCCGACATGTCAGGCTCAGCCGTTCGAAACCGCGATCAGATGTTTTAGCCGCGCGCTCGCGGCGCCGCTGTCGAGCGATTTTGCGCCGATCGCAACCCCTTCCTTGAGGTCCTTGGCGCGTCCGGCCACGACGAGCGCGGCGGCGGCGTTGATCAGCGCGACGTCGCGGTAGGGGCTCGGCCTGCCGTCGAGCACGCTTTTCAGCGCGATCGCGTTGGCATCGGCGTCGCCGCCTTTGAGTGCGCCCGTCTCGCAGCGCGATAGGCCGGCCTCCTCGGGCGTCACCTCGAAATTCCGGATCTCGCCATTGTGGAGCGCGGAGACGAAAGTCGGGCCGGTGAGGGTGATCTCGTCGAGGCCGTCGGAGCCGTGCACCACCCAGGCTGACTCCGAGCCGAGGTTCTTGAGCACCTGCGCCAGCGGCTGCACCCATTGCCGCGAAAAGACGCCGACCATCTGCCGCTTCACGCCAGCCGGATTGGAGAGCGGACCGAGCAGATTGAAGATCGTGCGCGTCGCGAGCTCGACCCGGGTCGGGCCGACGTTCTTCATCGCGGGATGGTGCGCGGGGGCGAACATGAAACCGATGCCGCATTCGCGCACGCAGTGTCCGACCTGCTCGGGCCTGAGGTCGATCTTCACGCCGAGCGAGGCCAGCACGTCGGCGGCGCCCGAGCGCGACGACAGCGCGCGGTTGCCATGCTTGGCCACCGGCACGCCGGCGCCGGAGACGATGAAGGAGGCGCATGTCGAGACATTGACGGAGCCGGAGCCGTCGCCGCCGGTGCCGACGATGTCGACCGCATCAAGCGGCGCCGTCACGGTCAGCATCTTGGAGCGCATCGCCGTCACAGCGCCGGTGATCTCGTCCACGGTCTCGCCGCGCACCCTGAGCGCCATCAACAGGCCGCCCATCTGCGAGGGCGTGGCCTCGCCGGACATCATGGCATCGAAGGCGGAGGCGGCTTCGTCACGCGACAGGCTGGCGCCGGTCGCCACTTTTCCAATGATCGATTTCAGGTCGTCCATCGCGTGCTTTCAACTCACTGGTTCGCGCCGGTCACCTGCGCGAAGGCGGCCTGATTAATGGTGGTCCCGATGTCGGTTTCAAGCTTGTTGACGTAGGAAGCGACCTGCTCCTCGGTCTGCGCACGGTCGAGGCTGTCCTTCAGCTTCTTCACCGCCTCGGAGGCTGCGTCGACCGCGGGTTCGACGATGTCGGTGACGCGGAAGATGATCACTTCGCTGCCGCCGCTCACGGGCGTCTGCCCGACGCCGTCCTTGGCGGTACGGAAGGCCGCCGACACCACAGTTGCGGGCACGCCGGCAGGCGAATCGTCGCGCTTGAAGCCGGTTGCGGTCTCGACTTTGGCGCCGATCGCAGCGGCCTCATCGGCGAGCTTGCCGCCGGATTCGAGCTTCTGCACCATCTCGGTCGCCTTGGCCTTCAGCTTGGCCGCGACCTGGTCCTGGCGCCAGCGCGCCTCGACCTGGTCGCGGACCTCGTCGAGATTGCGGTCGCGCGAGGGCGTGATGGCGAGGACGTCGTACCAGACATAGCCGCCTTTGAACGAGATCGGGTCGTTGTCGACGCCGACGTCGGTGTTAAAGGCCTGCGACACCACGTCGAGACCCTGCGGAATGTTGGCGACCGGCTGGCCGTTCGGGGCGCGGCCGGAACGGTCGACGGCGTCGATGGTCACGGCCGTGAGCCCGAGCTTCTGTGCCGCGTCGATCACGCTGGAGCCGCCCCCACGCTCGTCCTCCATCTTGTCGCGGAGATCCGCGACCTTGACGCGCGCGCGCTCGGTCGCGATCTCGCGCTTGATATCGCTGGCAACGCTCGCGTAGTCCGCCTCCTTGCCCGGTTCGATTTTCTCGACCTTGACGATCGCGACGCCAAGCCCCCCCTGGATCGGCTGGCTGATCTCGCTGGCAGGAAGCGCGAAGGCGGCTTCGCCAACGGCGGGATCGAGCGAAGACTTGGTCACGAGCCCGAGGTCGACGTCGGAGGCGCTCAGCCCGCGCTCCTTGCCGAGGTCCTCGAACGACGTCCCGCCGACGAGGCGCTCGCGTGCGGTCTGCGCGTCGGCCATGTTCGCAAACACGATCTGCTGGATCTGGCGCTTCTCCGGCGTGCCGAGCCGGTCCTTGCGCTGGTCGAACACTTTCCTGGCGTCCTCGTCCGAGACCTCGGTCCACTTGCCGATCTCCTCCGGCGAGACCACGACGAAGGCGACCTTGCGATATTCGGGCGCGCGGAACTGGACCTTGTGATCCTCGAAATAGGCGGGGAGCGTCTCGGGCGAGGGCGCATCGATGGTGCCTGCCTGCGCGGCGTCGAGCCTGACGAACTCGATGGCGCGCTGCTCGTTCTGGAAGCGCGTCAGTACGTCGAGCATCGTTTTCGGCGGCTCGAGGCCGGCGCCGATCGTGCCGGTGATCTGCCGGCGCAGCGACACCTTGCGCTGCTCGGCGACGTAGCGCTGCTCGGTGTAGCCGAAATTGCGGATCACGGCCTGGAAGCGGTTCGCATCGAAGTTGCCGCCGACGCCCTTGAAGTTCGGGTCGTTCATGATGACCTGGCGGATCTGCTCGTCGGACTGGCCGAGCCCGAGCCGACGCGCCTCCTCGTCCAGGGCGGCCTCCGCAATGGTCTGCTGCAGCACCTGACGATCGAGGCCGAAGGCGCGCGCCTGATCGGGCGTCAGCGGACGGCCGAACTGGCGGCTGATCTGTTGCAGGCGGTCCGTGTAGATCTGGCGGAACTCGTTGAGCGAAATCTCGGTGCGGCCGATCTTGGCCACCGTGGACTGCCCGAAGCCGCGGAAGATGTCGGCGATGCCCCAAATGCCGAAACTGACAATCAACACGCCCATCACCACGGCCATAATGGTCTTGCCGAGCCAGTTTGATGAGGCCTTGCGCATTCCTCGAAGCATTTGGTCCAACTTGTTTGGCAGGAGGGGAACGGGAGCGCGTCTTAATGCAGATTCCGCAAAAGCGCGTCACCAAATTGATAGATCATCATAAAGTGGCGGCTTTCCCCCCGCAACCTCGCCTCAAGCGGCTGCTCGAAGCTGCGGTTAAAAGCCCCGAGGTCTGGAACTGGCGCGACAGCTCTGCTAGCGCATGCACAAACCTCATTTTGCTGGACATTGACATGACCGACGCCATCCGACCGCTGATCGCCGGCAACTGGAAGATGAACGGCCTGAAGGCCCAGGTTGCGGAATTCGACGCCATGCTCAACGGCGCGGCAGATGTGACTGGAAGGGCCGACCTGCTGGTCTGCCCACCGGCAACCCTGATCGCCGCCTTCGCCGACAGGGCGCGGGGCAAGAAGGTGACAGTAGGAGCCCAGGACTGCCATCCCAAGGCCTCGGGGGCCCATACCGGCGATGTCGCCGCCGAAATGCTGGTGGATGCGGGTGCTG
Source organism: Bradyrhizobium sp. 137 (assembly GCF_023074095.1). NCBI lineage: Bacteria > Pseudomonadati > Pseudomonadota > Alphaproteobacteria > Hyphomicrobiales > Nitrobacteraceae > Bradyrhizobium > Bradyrhizobium sp. 137. Next base: position 78,873 of record NZ_JADPKU010000033.1, on the reverse strand, counting down.
CCGCCATCATCGTAGGTCATTCCGAGCGCCGCGCCGACCACGGCGAGGGCGATGCCCTGGTCCGGCAGAAGGCCGAGGCAGCCTGGCGCGCCGGGGCGACCGCGATCGTCTGCATCGGCGAGACGCAGGGCCAGCGCGATGACGGCCAGACCCTGGACGTCCTGCGCGGCCAGCTCGACGGCTCGCTGCCGGACGGCTCCAGCGCGGCCAATCTGATCGTCGCCTATGAGCCGGTCTGGGCGATCGGCACCGGCCTCACCCCCACATCCCAGGATGTCGAGCAGATTCATGGCTTTATTCGGGAACTCCTGACGTCCCGGTTCAGAGCCGATGGTGCCAGGATGCGGATCCTCTACGGCGGCTCGGTCAAGCCCTCGAACGCGGCCGAACTGATGGCCGTGAAGAACGTCAACGGCGCGCTGGTCGGCGGGGCCAGCCTGAAAGCAGCTGATTTCCTTGCGATCGCGAAGGGCTGTCCCTAGCTCATCCAAACCATGGGTCCGGATCCGATCGGGGGTGGCAATACCCCCTCCGATCGTGTAACACCGCGCAACTTCAGGAAAACCCGCGAAGCGCGATCGGCCGCCGTCAGGCGCCGCCCGCTTATGACGGAAGGATACTATGCAGACCGTTGTCATCGTCATCCACCTCATGATCGTCGCCGTCATGATCGGCGCCGTCCTGCTCCAGAAGTCGGAAGGCGGCGGCCTCGGCATGGGCGGAGGCGCGGGCTTCATGTCGAGCCGCGGCACCGCAAACCTCTTGTCGCGCACGACAGCGATCCTGGCCGCGGGCTTCTTCCTGACCAGCCTGTTCCTGTCCTGGTACGCCGGTTATGACCGCAAGCCGTCGTCGATCATCGGCCAACCTGGGCAGACTCAGCCGGCCGGCGGATCCCCGATCGCGCCGCCGACCTCGGGCGGTATCCTGGATTCGCTGAAGAAGGCCGACGAGCAGCAGAATCAGGCGCCTGCCGGCCCGCAGGTGCCGCGCTCGCAATAAAGCAGGGGGGCCATGCAGGTCGGCTGCTACCGTCCTGCATCAAAAATCCCCATCAAGGCACTGTCACCACTCTCAGTTCTGGATCACCCACAGGCCCGCAGAATCTTTGGGGCGGAATGCGAATCGCTTTGGCGAATCGAATTCGAGGGATTAGAGGTTAAGTCCCATGGCGCGGTATATATTCATCACCGGCGGCGTGGTTTCTTCGCTCGGCAAGGGTCTGGCTTCAGCGGCACTCGGTGCGCTGTTGCAAGCCCGGGGCTACAAGGTCCGCCTCCGCAAGCTCGACCCCTATCTCAACCTCGATCCCGGAACGATGTCGCCGTATCAGCACGGCGAAGTGTTCGTCACCGATGATGGCGCAGAGACCGATCTCGATCTCGGTCACTATGAGCGCTTCACCGGCAGGCCTGCGACCAAGGCCGACAACATCACAACGGGGCGCATCTACCAGGACATCATTTCCAAGGAGCGCCGCGGCGATTATCTCGGCGCGACCATCCAAGTGGTTCCGCACGTCACCAACGCCATCAAGGAATTCGTCCTCGACGGCAATGACCATTACGATTTCGTGCTGGTCGAGATCGGTGGCACTGTCGGCGACATCGAGGGCCTGCCGTTCTTCGAGGCGATCCGCCAGCTCAAGAACGAGCTGCCGCGCGATCATGCCGTCTACATCCATCTCACGTTGCTGCCCTACATCCCCAGCGCCGGCGAGCTCAAGACCAAGCCGACGCAGCACTCCGTGAAGGAGCTGCGCTCGATCGGCATCCAGCCGGACATCCTGCTCTGCCGCACCGACCGCGAGATCCCGAAGGAGGAGCGGCGCAAGCTCGGGCTGTTCTGCAACGTGCGCGAAAGCGCCGTGATCGAGGCGCGCGACGTCGACAACATCTACGCCGTGCCCGAGGCCTATCACAATGCGGGCCTCGATGATGAAGTGCTCGCCGCCTTCGGCATCGCCTCGCGGACTCCGCCCGAGCTGCGCAGCTGGCAAGAAATCAACGAACGCGTGCGCAATCCCGAGGGCAACGTGACCATCGCCATCGTCGGCAAGTACACCGGCATGAAGGATGCGTACAAGTCGCTGATCGAGGCGCTGTCGCATGGCGGCATCGCCAACAAGGTGAAGGTCAATCTCGACTGGATCGAGAGTGAGATATTCGAGAAGGAAGATCCCGCGCCGTTTCTCGAGCACGTCAACGGCATCCTGGTGCCCGGCGGCTTCGGCCAGCGCGGCGCGGAAGGAAAGATCAAGGCGGCGCAATTCGCACGCGAGCGCGACGTGCCGTATTTCGGCATCTGCTTCGGCATGCAGATGGCGGTGATCGAGGCCGCGCGAAATCTCGTCGGCATTGAGGATGCCAACTCCACCGAGTTCGGCCCGACCAAGGAGCCGCTGGTCGGCCTGATGACGGAATGGCTGCGCGGCAACGAGCTCGAGAAGCGCTCGCAGGCCGGCGACCTCGGCGGCACGATGCGGCTAGGGGCCTATCCTGCAACGCTCAATCGCGGCAGCCGCGTCTCAGAGGTCTATGGCGGCGCCACCGAAATCTCCGAGCGTCACCGCCACCGTTACGAGGTCAACACTGCCTACAAGGATCGCCTCGAGCAGCACGGCCTAAAATTCTCCGGCCTGTCGCCCGACGGCGTGCTGCCGGAGATCGTCGAGTACGAGGATCACCCCTGGTTCATCGGCGTCCAGTTCCACCCCGAGCTGAAGTCGCGCCCCTTCGAGCCGCACCCGCTGTTCGCCTCGTTCATTCAGGCGGCGATGGTGCAATCGCGGCTGGTCTAGACGCCTCAGCTCGCTTTCTTGACGATCTTACGGAGAGCGGCATCGATCGTCGATTGCCAGCCAGATCAATCCGTCCCGGCAACATCGGCGCCGCAAGCTCGGGCGAAAGCAGTGCCGTGACAAGTTTCATCTGCGGCCGCCGCGTCAGCCTGTAGACGGCCGCGGGTGGCACGTTCAGCATTGCCCGATCCACCAGCTTGGCGCGCAGGCCCAGCCGGTCGAGCACCGGGCGCGGCACCGGGCAGCTCATGCCGTAAGTGAACTGATAGAAGGCGCCGCCGGGGCGGATGTAGCTGAATGCGCCGCTGACAATCGAGACGACTTTGCGCATTGACATGTTGAGCATCGGCAATCCGCTCACCACGGCGCCGACCGGCGCGCCCTCATAAAGGCGATGCGTGGTGAGCCGCGCCGCATCGATCCACAATATGCGAGCCCCGGGAAAGCGCACCTGCAGCAGCTTCATGAAATCGGAGCCGTATTCGACCAGCGTGAGGTCTTCCTGGCGCACGCCGCGCTTCAACAGCTTGTAGGTGAATGCGCCGGTGCCGGGACCGAGCTCGAGGATGGGGCCGGTCGATGCGTCGATCTCGCGCGTGATGAGATCCGCCAGTGCCGCGCTCGACGGCGCGATCGCACCGACCTGACGCGGTGCCGACATCCAGGCGAGGAAGAACGAGAGAAAATCGTTGGGCATGCGCACTCCGGCATTTTGCTTCGCGCCTCGCAAATCAGAGGCGGCTCACAATCTCACGGGAGTGCATTGCGACAGCATTGCGTAGGTGATGCCGACCAAGATCACTTGGCGCGGATCGGCGGCAATGTGATCCGGAAGCATGCGCCGCCGTTCGCTCCGTCCAGCACCGAGACGTCGCCGCCATGCAGCAGCACGATCTCGCGAACCATGTTGAGGCCGAGGCCGGCGCCGCGATCGAGCGGCGTGAGCCGATAGAACGGCTCGAAGATCATCTCGCGTTGCTCGGGCGGAATGCCCGCGCCCTCGTCGGTGACTTCGATGCAAGCGGGCTTGCTGACGCGGATGCCGATCGTGCCGCGGCGCGGGCCGTGCTGGATGGCATTCTGCACCAGGTTGGTCAGGGCGCGTTCGAGCGCGACCGTGTCGCCGAGTGTCTCGATCGCTGTTTCCGGTGCGTCGAGCGCCAGCTCATAGCCCGCGGCGATGGCAAGCGGAGCAAGCTCGGCGGCGACGCCCTGGGCGATTGCGACGAGGTTGACCCGTGCGAAAGGGTGCCCGCAGCGGTCGAGCCGCTGGATATCGAGCAATTGCTCGGCGAGCGTGGCGAGCCGCGCGGCATCCTCGATCAGGCGGGTCTTGTCAGGTCCCGGCGGAAGCGACTCCAGGCGCGTGTTCAGGATCGCGATCGGCGTGCGCAGTTCGTGCGCGGCATCGGCGACGAAGCGCTTGTGCCGGGCATAGCCTTCATCGAGCCGCGCCAGCGCGTCATTGACTGCGGTCACGAGCGGCACGACCTCGAGCGGAATCTGGTCCACCGACAGTCGCGCGCCGCGCTGATGAATGTCGATGCGGCGCGCCTGATCGGCGGTCGTGTCCAGCCCCCTGAAGGCGCGCCGCACGATCATCGGAGTAGCGATCAACGTCGCCGTTCCCATCAGGAGCAGGCCGGGCAGGGCGATGCCGAGAAACATCAGCGAGGTCATGAGCACCGCCTTGGCGCCGGTTAGCGTGCCCTGCGTCGCCGTGATGACCTGCACGTTGCCGGCGTCGGCATCGACGCGCTTCAACCGCGCGGGGGCTTTGCGTGGATCGTCCTCGAAAAGCTGCCAGCCGAGCCGCGCCTGGCTGATGTGGTCGAGCGCCCCGCCGATCGTGGCGAATTCGGCCGGCACAGCGCCTTCGCTGAGCGAATGGCCCTCTCTGTCACGGACCAGGAACCACAGGTCGGGCGTCTCCGCGCGCAGCTGTTTCAGCTCCGGCGTCGCGCGCAGCATCAGGCCGCCCTGTGCGTCGCGGGTCAGCGCATGCTGCACGGCGTCGATGACACGGTCCTCGTCGCGCGCGGCGAGCACGAAGCCGGAGGCGCATAGCCCCGTGATGATGACGGCCACCAGTGCGACGAGCAGCGCGGCCTGGAGGGACAGCAGGCGCCAGCTCAGCCGCGAGCGCAGGCAATAGGGATCGGCGTGCCTGCTCACGGCAGCTTCTTCAGGAGATAGCCGACGCCGCGAATGCCGTGAATCTCGACATCCGCATCCGCTTCGGCAAGCTTGCGGCGCAGCCGCGATATGTGGGTATCCAGCGCGTTCGACTGGATTTCGTCGTCGAAATTGTAGACGGCCTCTTCCAGTGCCGAGCGCAGGACGGTCCGGCCCATGCGGCGGATCAGCGCTTCGAGCACCAGCAGCTCGCGGCGCGGTAGCTCGAACGGGTGGCCGTCGATGCTCGCCTCGCGATGGCCGACATCGAAGGCGAGGCGGCCGGCGCGGATGACATCCGGCGTGAGACCGGCGGGCCGCCGCAGCACCGCGCGCAGACGCGCGAGCAATTCCTCGACCGCGAAGGGCTTTGCCAGATAGTCGTCCGCGCCGCTGTCGAGCCCGGCGACACGGTCGGCGAGCTCGCCGCGGGCCGTCAGGACGATGATGGGCACGCTGTCGGCGCGCGCCCTCAGCTTCGGGATCAGGGCAAGACCGTCACCGTCCGGTAGCTGGCGGTCGAGCAGGACTGCGGCGTGGACCTCGGCGGAAAGCGCTTCCTCCGCTTCGCAGAGCGTCGGCACGTGGTCCACCACCATGTCGTAGCGCTTCAAGGCCGATGCCAGCGCGCCCGCCATCTCCGCCTCATCCTCGACGAGCAAAATTCGCATGATCTCGCACCTCAGCCTTCAGAGCCGTTCTAGCCGCCGTATCATTGCGGCAGCATTGCGGGAACCGGCTGCGACGCGGTGACAGTGAAGGGGGCACCAGCCATGCGCGGAACGCCGCAGGGGCGGCCGGGTGAGGCTCAAGACAGCATCACGGCCAATCGTTATAACCGCTGCACTTGATCAGGGAGGAACATGAATGATCTACGAAATGCGCCAGTATCGCTGCGTGCCTGGCCGTTTGCCGGCGCTCTTGAAGCGGTTCGAGACGGTCACGCTGAAGCTCTGGGAGAAGCACGGCATCAAGCAGGCCGGCTTCTTCACGACGCTGATCGGTGAGTCCAACCAGGAGCTGACCTATTTTCTGGCCTGGGAGACCCTTGCCGAGCGCGAGAAGAAGTGGGGCGCGTTCATGATCGATCCGGATTGGCTCGAGGCGCGGGTCAAGTCGGAAGCCGATGGCCAGATCGTCGCCAACATCGTCAGCCAGATACTGACGCCGACCGCTTTCTCGGCGGTGAAGTAGTGAGCCTGGCGCGGCGGGGAACCTTGGTGCAACCCTGATATTCGAACGGTCCCGGCCGAAGAGGGTTGATCCGACCCTCATCGCCGCTATGGTCGCGCCGAAACGAGGGATTTGCCTTGAGCTCTTCGAATTCAGCGGCGCCGGTCGTCACCATTGGCACGGTCAAATTCGGCAATGACCTGCCGATCTCGGTCATTGCCGGGCCGTGCCAGCTCGAGAGCCGCCAGCATGCGCTGGAGGTCGCCTCCGCGCTGAAGGAGATCGCCGCGCGGCTGAACATCGGCCTCGTCTACAAGACCTCGTTCGACAAGGCCAACCGCACCAGCGCGTCCGCTGCGCGCGGGCTGGGCCTCGCGCAATCGCTGCCGATCTTCGCGGAGATCCGCTCCTCGCTCGGCTTGCCGGTGCTGACCGATGTGCACGAAGCCACGCAATGCGCCGAGGTGGCGCAGGCCGTGGACATCCTCCAGATACCCGCCTTCCTGTGCCGGCAGACCGATCTGCTTCTTGCAGCGGCTGCGACCGGGAAGGTCGTGAACGTCAAGAAGGGCCAGTTCCTGGCGCCTTGGGACATGGCGAATGTCGTGACCAAGATCACGGGTGCGAACAATCCCAATGTGCTCGTTACCGAACGCGGCGCCTCGTTCGGCTACAACACGCTGGTTTCCGACATGCGCGCATTGCCGATCCTGGCACGCACCACCGGCGCGCCTGTGATCTTCGACGCCACCCATTCGGTGCAGCAGCCGGGCGGGAAGGGGACTTCCTCGGGCGGCGAGCGCGAGTTCGTGCCGGTGCTGGCACGCGCGGCTGTTGCCGTTGGCGTTGCCGGCGTCTTCATCGAGACCCATCCCGACCCCGACAGCGCGCCCTCCGATGGTCCCAACATGGTGCCGCTGCGCGAGTTCGAGGGGCTGATCGCCAAGCTGATCGCGTTCGACGCACTCGCAAAGAACCCGGGCTAATGCAGCGAGGCGAGGCGCGGCCGCAGGATCACGGCTTGCCGACAGCACTCTACGTCATATCGGGCGCAAGCTTCGCCGCAGCGCTTTCGGCACGCGCGCTCGATCCGGTGCTGCCGCACGTCGCCGAAGATTTTGGCGTCAGCATCGCGACCGCCGCCGGCTTTGCTGCGGTGTTCGCCTTCACCTTCTCGATCATCCAGCCCATCATCGGCGCCGCCGCCGATCTATTCGGCAAGACGCGGCTGATGATCGGCTGCCTCGCGCTGCTCGGCCTTGCCAACATCCTGGGCGCGCTCTCGACCTCGTTCTCGGTTCTGTTTGCGACCCGCATCCTCGCCGGTATCGGCTCGGGCGGCGTGTTTCCGGTGGCGCTGAGCCTGACCAGCGATCTCGTTGGGCCGGAGAGACGCCAAGTCGCGATCAGCCGCACGCTTGCAGGCGCGATGACCGGCAATCTGCTTGGCGCCTCGGCCTCCGGGCTGATCGGCGATTTCCTCGGTTGGCGCGGCGTGCTCGCGGTGCTCGGCGTGCTGGTGATCGCCGCCTCGATCGCGGTCGCGGCCGGCTTTCACGGCGCCAAGGTCAAGCATCCGCCGAAGACCAGCCTGTCGGCACTGAAGGCCGGCTATCGCACCATCTTCACCAATCCGAACGCCTATGTCTGCTACTCGGCCGTGTTCATCGAAGGCTGCTGCGTGCTCGGCCTGTTTCCCTACATCGCCTCGTTCCTGTTTGAGCTCGGGCAGACCTCGCTCTCGATCGCCGGCATCGTCATCGCGGGCTTTGCGGTCGGCGGCTTGTTCTACACGCTGACGGTGTCGCGCCTGCTGCCGCGGCTAGGGATGAAGGGCATGATGATCGCGGGCATGACGCTGGTGGCCTCACAGCTCATGGCCGTCGCATTCGGCCCACGTTGGGAAGTGCAAGCACTGAATCTCGTCGTGATGGGATGGGGCTTCTACATCGCCCATGGCTGTCTGCAGGTCTTCGCCAGCGAGCTCCCGGTCGAGGCGCGCGCCACCGCACTGTCGCTGCATTCGTTCTTTTTTTTCATGGGACAGACCGTGGGGCCGCTCGCCTATGGCTTCGGGCTCCAGCATGCTGGCAAAATGCCGACGCTGGTCGCGAGCGCCGGGATCATGGTGGTGCTGGGCTTCGTCTGCGCCCGGTTGCTCAAGCCGCGTGCACCGGCGGATGCGCGGGCCTGAACAATACCGTTCAGGCCACGCCAAGCTGGACAACAGGACGCTATCCCCGCCCGCGATAAGGCGCGACACCTTGCTCCGGCACCCACAATCCTTTCGGCACGCGGCCGGTTTGCCAGAACACGTCGATCGGAATGCCGCCGCGCGGATACCAATAGCCGCCGATGCGCAGCCATTTCGGCTTGATCTCGCTCGCGATGCGCTTGCCGATCATCACGGTGCAGTCCTCGTGGAAAGCGCCGTGATTGCGGAAGCTCGCAATGTAGAGCTTGAGCGACTTCGACTCCAGCAGCCATGGGCCCGGCGCGTAGTCGATCATCAGATGCGCGAAATCCGGCTGGCCCGTGACCGGGCACAGCGAGGTGAATTCCGGCACGGTGAAGCGCACCAGATAATCCGTGCCCCTCTGCGGATTGGGCACGCGATCGAGCTGCGCTTCTTCCGGTGTGTGCGGCCACTCGACCGCGCGGCCAAGCTGCAGGGATTTCTTCGCCATCGTCGTCACATCCTGTTTCGGATGCCGGGATGGACGCAAATGTCGCTGTCGTCAACCGGCGGCGATGGTGTGGATCATGACGATCCGGTCGTTGCCGGATTCGCAGCCCCAGAGCTCGCCCGGCCTGCCGTCGAGCTGTCGCACATTGGCATTGGCCTTATTGCTGGCGAAGACGTTGAACCGCTCGGTTGTGGGATCGAAACGGACGATGGCGTTGGCGGAGAAATCGCTCAGCCAGACCTTATCCTTATCGTCGACATAGACTGCGTAGGGCCGGGGGCGCTCGCCCGGCAGCTTCCAGGTCTTCCAAGAGCCGTCCGCGGGATCGTGCACCGAGACATGGCCGCTGTTCCACTCGCTGACCCAGATCCGGCTCTTCGAATCGGACCACACCCGCCGCGAGCCTTGGCTCGGCGTCGGCGGCTCGACCACGCTCGCATTGCCGCTCGCGCGGTCAATCTTCGCGATGTAGTTCCCAGCGAGCGAGGCGTACCAGATGTCGCCGTCCGGGGTGACCGTGATGCCGTAGGGGCCGATTCCCTTGGGCGCCTTGAACACATTCATGTCGCCAGACTTCGGCACGAGCCGGCCGTAATAGCCGGACTGACCGGTGAACCAATACGTGCCGTCCTTGTCGAACACGCCGGTGTTGAGATTGGCGGCGGCGAACTTTTCCGGCAGGCGGAACAGCGTGACCTTGAGATCGCCGGGGTCGGCCCGCGCAATTGCGTTCTGGCCGCCCTCGGTGATCCATGGCGCGCCGTCGGGGCCGATGGTCACCCCGTGCGGGGCAGCACCCTGGCCGAGGCTGACCGTCTTGAAGGTGCCATCCTTGGGGTCGAGCCTGCCGAGCATGCCCTTGCCCTGCGCGGTGAACCACACTGTGCCGTCAGGGGCGGGCGTCAGATCGTGCAGGCCGATGCCGGCACTGATCGGGAAATACTTTGTCCGGAACGGGCCTTCCTGCGCGAAACCTGGGCGGATGGCGAGCAGGGCGGCGCTTGAGACAAGAAACTCGCGGCGATTCATGGCGTTACCCCGACTGTTTCAGATTGAGGTTGGACGCGCAGATCAGATGCCGTGGAGCATAATCTGAGGGGCTTCACGCGTCAGTCGAAGCCAGCCGTCCAAGCGTTCACATTTGCTTGCGCTCCGTGTAAGACCCGCGACACCGATCAGCCCTAACGAACGGAAGTGCACATCATGACCGCCATCATCGACATCATCGGCCGCGAAATTCTCGATAGCCGGGGCAATCCCACGGTCGAAGTCGATGTCGTGCTCGAAGACGGCGCACTGGGCCGCGCCGCGGTGCCGTCGGGGGCCTCCACCGGCGCCCATGAAGCGGTGGAACTGCGCGACGGCGACAAGGCCCGCTATCTTGGCAAGGGCGTCTCCAAGGCGGTCGGCGCCGTCAACGGCGAGCTCTTCGAGGCCCTCAGCGGCCTCGATGTCGAGCAGCAGGCCCAGATCGACCAGATCATGATCGACCTCGACGGTACGCCGAACAAGAGTCGCCTCGGCGCAAACGCCATTCTCGGGGTATCGCTGGCCTGCGCCAAGGCGGCCGCGAACTCGCTGGACATGCCGCTCTATCGTTATGTCGGCGGCACCTCGGCGCGCCTCTTGCCGGTGCCGATGATGAACATCATCAATGGCGGCGTGCACGCCGACAACCCGATCGACTTCCAGGAATTCATGATCCTGCCGGTCGGCGCATCGAGCTTTGCCGAGGGCCTGCGCTACGGCGCCGAAGTCTTCCATACGCTGAAGTCGGAGCTGAAGAAGGCCGGCCACAACACCAATGTCGGCGACGAGGGCGGCTTCGCGCCGAACCTGCCGTCGGCCGATGCCGCGCTCGACTTCGTCATGAACGCGATCGGCAAGGCCGGCTTTAAGGCCGGCTCCGATATCGTGCTCGGCCTCGATTGCGCCTCGACCGAGTTCTTCAAGGACGGCAAATACGTCTATGAAGGCGAGGGCAAGACGCGCTCGATCTCCGAGCAGGCGAAGTACCTTGCCGACCTCGTCGCGCGCTATCCGATCGTGACCATCGAGGACGGCATGTCGGAGGACGACATGGACGGCTGGAAGGAGCTCACCGACCTCATCGGCAAGAAGTGCCAGCTGGTCGGCGACGATCTCTTCGTCACCAACGTCAAGCGCCTCGCCGAAGGCATCAAGGCGGGCAGGGCCAATTCGATCCTGATCAAGGTCAACCAGATCGGCACGCTCACCGAGACGCTTGCCGCGGTCGAGATGGCGCACAAGGCGGGCTACACCTCAGTGATGTCGCACCGCTCGGGCGAGACCGAGGATTCCACCATCGCCGATCTCGCGGTCGCCACCAATTGCGGTCAGATCAAGACCGGCTCCCTTGCGCGGTCCGACCGCACCGCCAAATACAACCAGCTCCTGCGCATCGAGCAGCAGCTCGGCAAGCAGGCGCTCTACGGCGGCAGGGCGGCACTGAAGGCGCTGGCTTAAGCCGGCGCTTCGACCTGCGAAACGACGAACAGGGGAGGATCGACATGAGCGACGGCAACACCGGACTGCAATTGCGTTCGCTGATCAAGGCGAGCGGCGAGCTGGAAATCTCGCTGGTCGACGTGCCGACCCCCGAGCCTGCCGCGGACGAGGTCGTCGTCCGCGTCGACGCGGCGCCGATCAATCCGTCCGACCTCGGGCTTCTGATCGGCGCGGCCGACATCAGCACGGCGAAAGCTTCGGGCAGCAAGGACGCTCCCGTCATCACCGCGAAGGTGCCGGAGGGCGCGATGCGGGCGATGGCAGGCCGGCTCGACCAGTCGATGCCGGTCGGCAACGAGGGCGCCGGCGTCGTCGTCAGGACCGGCTCGTCGGATGCCGCCAAGGCGCTGATGGGCAAGACTATCGCCATGATCGGCGGTGCGATGTATTCGCAATATCGCACGCTGAAGGTGAGGGAGTGCCTGCCGCTGCCTGAGGGCACGACGCCGGCCGAGGGCGCCTCTTGCTTCGTCAATCCGCTCACCGCGCTCGGCATGACCGAGACGATGCGGCGCGAAGGTCACAAGGCCCTGGTGCACACCGCGGCCGCCTCCAATCTCGGCCAGATGCTGAACAAGATCTGCATCAAGGACGGCATCCCGCTGGTCAACATCGTGCGCAGCAGGGAGCAGGCCGACATCCTGCACAAGATCGGCGCCAAATACGTGGTCGATTCCACCGCGCCGAGCTTCCTCGGCGATCTCACCGATGCGCTAGTCGAGACCGGCGCCACCATCGCCTTCGACGCTATCGGCGGGGGCAGGCTGGCCGGCGACATCCTCAACTGCATGGAAGCGGCAATCAACAAGACCGCGAAGGAGTACAGCCGTTACGGCTCCAACGTGCACAAGCAGGTGTACGTCTACGGCGCGCTCGACACGCGGCCGATCGAGCTGCCGCGCGGCTTCGGCATGGCCTGGGGCGTCGGCGGCTGGCTGCTGTTTCCGTTCCTGATGAAGATCGGGCAGGCGGACGGCGCCAAGCTGCGCCAGCGCGTCCTCGACGAATTGAAGACCACCTTCGCCAGCCATTACACCAAGGTGGTCTCGCTTGCCGAGGCGCTCGATCCCGCCAACATCGCCGTGTACGCCAAACGCGCCACAGGCGAAAAATTCCTCATCAACCCGAATAAATTATCGTGATGTGCGACGGCACGTCACCGAAAGAAGGACTTGCCTTCTGAGCGAACCGGGGGATTATTCCCGCCGCCGTTGAAAGCGGAAAAACCGCAAGGCACTCAGAAGGGGATCTGCATGACCGACCTCAATCGCCGTCACCTGCTTGCAGGCGCCGCCACCCTCAGTGCGGCTGCCGTTACCGGGCTTGGACCGATCGCCGCCGATGCCTCAGTGCCGCCGGCCGGAACGCAGGCGCCGGGCTTCTATCGCTATAAGGTCGGCAGCTTCGAGTGCACCTCGATCAATGACGGTGCGCGCACCTTCCCGATGCCGGACAAGTTCGTCGTCAACGTGCCGAAGGACGAGGCGCTGGCCGCAGGCGAGGCGGCCTACATGCCGAAGGGCATGGTCACGGTGCCCTTCAACCCGCAGCTCATCAATACCGGCTCCAAGCTGGTGCTGATCGATACCGGCAACGGCATCGCGAATTTCGAGCCGAGCAAGGGCGCCGTCGGTCGCACGTTGCAAAATCTCCAGGCCGCTGGCGTCGATCCCAAGAACATCGACGTCGTGCTGCTCTCGCATCTGCATCCCGACCACACCAACGGCATCCGCCTCGCCGACGGCGCGCTCGCCTTCCCGAACGCGGAGATCATGGTGCCGGGCAAGGACTGGGAGTTCTGGACCAGCGAGGACAACGCCGCCAAGGCCGAGTCCAACGCGATGATGAAGAATTATTTCGCGAACGTGAAGAAGACCTTTGCCGGCCTCGAGTCCAAGGTCACCAAGTACGAGTGGGGCAAGGAGGTCGCGCCCGGCATCACCTCCATCGCGACGCCGGGTCATACGCCCGGCCACACCTCGTTCGCGGTCGCATCGGGCGATGCGAAGGTGCTGATCCAGTCCGATGTCACCAACATTCCGGAATTCTTCCTGCGCAATCCGGACTGGCACGTGATGTTCGACACCGATGCCGCGCTGGCGCAGGCGACCCGCCACAAATTCTACGACATGGCGGCGGCCGAGAAGGCGACCGTGGTCGGCTTCCACTTCTCCTTCCCCTCGATCGGCCATGTCGAGAAGGACGGCGCAAAATATCGCCTGATCCCATCGGCGTGGAATCCAACGATCTGATCTGGGTTAGTCTCGTCTAGACGTTCGCGCGAATGATCGGGCCGCCACTTGGCGGCCTGACTGTTTTGGCCAACAGGTCAAAGGACGCGATTTCCCCAGAAGAGCCGAGGGCACTTTCACGAAACACAGCGTTTCCAAATCGAGCCAGTTCATGCACTTGCATCCATCGGTCCGGATGGCTTAAGTGCCTTCCCGGCACTCCCGCTCAAGATCCCAAGGACACACCATGGCCTACAACATTGTCACGATCGCCGGCAGCCTGCGCAAGGACAGCTTTTCGCTCAAGATCGCCAATGCCCTCGCCAAGCTCGCACCTAGCTCGCTCAAGCTCGAGGTCGTCACGCCGGCGGGCATTTCCTTCTTCAACCAGGACCTCGAGGGCGCGCCGCCCGCCGACTGGCTGGCCTTCCGCGAGAAGCTTCAGAAATCTGACGGCGTCATCTTCGTCACGCCCGAATACAACCGCTCGATCCCGGGCGCGCTGAAGAATGCCATCGACGTCGCCTCGCGGCCCTATGGCAAGAGTTCGTTCAACGGCAAGCCGGTCGGCATCATCTCGAATTCGCCGGGGCCGCTCGGCGGGGTCAGCGCTGCCAAGCATTTGCAGACCATCCTGCCTGGTATCAGCGGCCCGATCATGCAGCAGCCGGAGGCCTATCTGAACGCCGTGGGCGACGCCTTCGATGCCGAGGGCAATCTGACCAAGGAGTCGCTGAAGCCGGTGCTGCAGGCCTATCTCGACGCCTTCGCGGCGCACGTGGCGAAGCATCACGGCTAATCCAAGTCGCCGGCGGCTAGACGCCAGGTCCTGATCTTGAGGAGGCGCGTCAGCGCCGTCTCGAAGGATGGCCGCGGGGACAGCGGGGCCTTCATGATTCGAGACGGCCGCTATGCAGCCTCCTCACCATGAAGGTCAGATCCTCGTCAGCTAGGGCCGATTAGCACTCCCTTAACCAACCTGTCCCATCTTCCCAAGATGGTCTCCCGCGCGCGCCTGAAATCGATCCTGACCGGCCTTGCCCTGTATGCGATGGCGGCGGCCATCGTCGGCTATTTCGGCGTCAACGCCTACACCGGCAAATACGGCCTCAATGCCCGCCAGGAGCTCGATCAGGAGATCATCGCCCTGACCAGCGAACTGGCGCAGCTCAAGCGCGAGCGCGCCCGGAGCGAGCAGCGCGTCTCTTTGCTGCGCACGTCGAGGATTGATCCTGACATGCTGGACGAGCGGGCGCGCTACCAACTCGACTATGTCAATCCGCATGATCTCGTTCGGATGATCCCGGCGAAATAGCGTTCTCGCTGCCGAGCGGTCGTGACATGATCGGCCATGGTGTCTTGGTCGAAACGGTCGGGGCGTCGGGCGTGAGTCCCAAAAGATGATGCTCGATCACGACCCGCAGACCAAGAAGCTCCCGAAGAGGGTCGGCTTCTTCTGATTGGGCGGACGGAGAGGGCGGCGTCATTTCGGCATCGCCCGTCCTCCCCATTTCTTGACGCGGTCACGAATCTGCGCGTGCGGCAGCCTTGCATCGAATTGTTGCCCGATCGGCGCCAAAGATTTTCCAATATTACGATCACGTTGCAGTGCGGCATAATGAAAGTCGTGCCATGCCGCCGCGGTGCTTTCCAACGGTGTTTGACTTGGGTTAGAGAGGGCGAAAGTTTTCTCTGACCCGGAATTCCCATGGCCGCACCCAAGAAAGCCGCCGCAAGCACTCCACAGGACAAGGCCGACGGCGGTCCGCCCCCGGAATTCACCAGGGAGCAGGAGCTCAAGGCGCTCCGCGACATGCTCCTGATCCGGCGCTTCGAGGAAAAGGCTGGCCAGCTCTACGGCATGGGCGCGATCGGCGGTTTCTGCCACCTCTATATCGGCCAGGAGGCCGTGGTGGTCGGCATGCAGATGGCCCTGAAAGAGGGCGATCAGGTCATCACCGGCTATCGCGATCACGGCCACATGCTCGCCACCGGCATGGACGCCAACGGCGTGATGGCCGAGCTCACGGGCCGCCGCGGCGGCTATTCCAAGGGCAAGGGCGGCTCCATGCACATGTTCAGCAAGGAGAAGCACTTTTACGGCGGCCACGGCATCGTCGGCGCGCAGGTCTCGCTCGGCACGGGTCTCGCCTTCGCCAATCACTATCGCGGCAACGACAATGTCAGCGTCACCTATTTCGGTGACGGCGCGGCCAACCAGGGTCAGGTCTATGAGAGCTTCAACATGGCGGAGCTCTGGAAGCTGCCGGTGATCTACGTCATCGAGAACAACCGCTACGCTATGGGGACCTCGGTCTCGCGCGCCTCGGCGCAGCAGGACTTCTCCAAGCGCGGCGCCTCCTTCAACATTCCCGGCAAGCAGGTCGACGGCATGGACGTCCGCGCCGTGAAGGCTGCGGGCGAGGAGGCGGCGGCCTGGTGCCGTGCCGGCAAAGGCCCCTACATTCTCGAGATGCAGACCTACCGCTATCGCGGCCACTCGATGTCCGACCCTGCAAAATATCGCACGCGCGAGGAGGTCGAGAAGATCCGCCACGACCAGGACCCGATCGAGCAGGTACGTAACCGCCTCTTGGCGGCCAAGGTCAGCGAGCAGGATCTGAAGGCGATCGACGCCGAGGTGCGCGACGTCGTCAACGCGTCCGCCGATTTCGCCCAACATGATCCCGAGCCGGATGCCGCCGAGCTCTGGACCGACGTTTACCGCTGAACGCGCGCAAGCTTTCTTTTGGAGTCGATATGCCAATTCAAGTGCTGATGCCCGCGTTGTCGCCCACGATGGAGAAGGGCAACCTCGCCAAATGGCTGAAGAAAGAGGGCGAGACGATCAAGTCCGGCGACGTCATCGCCGAGATCGAGACCGACAAGGCGACGATGGAAGTCGAGGCAACCGATGAGGGCACGCTCGGCAGGATCCTCATTCCCGAGGGCACCGCCGACGTTGCCGTCAATACGCCGATCGCGACCATCCTCGCCGATGGCGAGAGCGCCGCCGATCTCGCGAAGGCCCCAGCGCCGGCCAAGCAGGAGAAGGCTGCGGAGTCCGCGCCGCCCGCCGCCGCCAAGTCCGAGGCCCCCCAGCCCAAGGCGGCGCCGTCCGCGCCGCAGCCCGTGGCCGAGCCCGATCCGGAGGTACCCGCCGGCACCGAGATGGTGACGCAGACCATCCGCGAAGCCTTGCGCGATGCCATGGCCGAAGAGATGCGCCGCGACGGCGATGTCTTCGTGATGGGCGAAGAGGTGGCCGAATATCAGGGTGCCTACAAAGTCACGCAAGGGTTGCTTCAGGAGTTCGGCGCCAAGCGCGTGATCGACACGCCGATCACCGAGCACGGCTTTGCCGGTGTCGGCGTCGGTGCCGCGATGACGGGCCTCAAGCCGATCGTGGAGTTCATGACCTTCAACTTCGCCATGCAGGCGATCGATCAGATCATCAACTCCGCGGCCAAGACGCTGTACATGTCCGGCGGCCAGATGGGCTGCTCGATCGTATTCCGCGGGCCCAATGGTGCCGCTGCGCGGGTCGCAGCCCAGCACAGTCAGGATTACTCGGCCTGGTATTCGCACATTCCCGGCCTCAAGGTGGTCGCGCCGTATTCGGCGGCCGATGCCAAGGGGCTGCTTAAGGCCGCCATCCGCGATCCCAACCCGGTGATCTTCCTCGAGAACGAGGTGCTCTACGGTCACACCGGCCAAGTACCCAAGCTCGACGATTTCGTGATTCCGATCGGCAAGGCGCGCATCGTGCGCTCCGGCGGCCACGTCACCATCATCTCGTGGTCGAACGGCATGACCTATGCGCTCAAGGCCGCCGACGAGCTCGCCAAGGATGGCATCGAGGCCGAGGTGATCGACCTACGCACGCTGCGCCCGATGGACACCGAGACCATCATCAACTCGGTCAAGAAGACCGGTCGTGCGGTGACGGTGGAGGAGGGCTGGGCTCAGAGCGGGGTCGGCGCCGAGATCGCCGCGCGCATCATGGAGAACGCCTTCGACTATCTGGACGCGCCGGTTACGCGGGTCTCCGGCAAGGACGTGCCGATGCCCTATGCCGCGAACCTGGAGAAGCTCGCGCTGCCCTCGGCAGCGGAAGTCGTCGAGGCCGCCAAAGCCGTCTGCTACAGGTAGACCATGGCGGGCCCCAAGGAGCAGCCACTGCCGCCCGACGTCATGACCCGCGAGGACGCGGTCGAGATCCTGCGTGTGTTCGTGCTGGACGGTGGGCTGTCGATGGCGTTCCAGCGCGCCTTCGAGGAGCCCGACATGTGGGGCCTGCTGCTCGTCGATCTCGCGCGCCATGCCGCGCGCGCCTATGCGCGCGAGAGCGAATACACCGAGGAGGATGCCTTGAACCGGATTCTGGAGATGTTCCAGGCCGAGATCGAGCGTCCGACCGACACCGGCAGCACGACGCCACGCGGCAAGGGGCACTGACGTGGCCATCGAATCCTATCACTACGATTTTATGCTGGAGGCGATCCGCGAGGCGGAAACCTCGATCGCGCAGGGCGGCCTGCCGATCGGTGCGGTGCTGACGCGCGACAACAAGATCATCGCCCGCGGTCACAACAAGCGCGTGCAGGAGAACAACGTGATCCTGCACGGCGAGATGAGCTGCCTGCGCGAAGCCGGCGCGATCACGTTTCATGACACCGTCATGTACACCACCCTGTCGCCATGCTCGATGTGCGCCGGCGCGCTGGCGCTGTTCAAGGTCAAGCTGGTGGTGATCGGGGAATCTGTCACCTTCGAGGGATCCAAGGACATCCTCGACAAGTTCGGCATCCCCTGGATCGACCTTGCCGACGACCGCTCCATCACCATGATGAAGAATTGGCGTTCCAATCCCGCCAATGAGCGTCTGTGGCAGGGCGACATCGGCAACTAAACCTGGTCTGTTCGTCTTCGCTTCAGGGGACGACGTTTTGAGAAGTTCTTCGTGAGGTCAGCATGCCCATCAACATCCTGATGCCCGCTCTTTCGCCGACGATGGAGAAGGGCAACCTCGCCAAGTGGCTGAAGAAGGAGGGCGACAAGGTCAAATCCGGCGACGTCATCGCCGAGATCGAGACCGACAAGGCGACCATGGAGGTCGAGGCGATCGACGAAGGCACGATCGCCAAGATCCTGGTGCCCGAGGGCACCCAGGACGTTCCGGTCAACGACGTGATCGCGGTGCTGGCCGGCGAGGGCGAGGACGTGAAAGCCGCGGGCGCCGCGAAGCCGACCGCCTCGGCTGCACCGCCCAAGACCGCTGAGGCACCTGCTGCCGCGCCGGCACCGGCACCTGCGCCGGCCGCACCCAAGGCGACGCCGGCTGCCGCCGCACCGGCTCCGCCGGCTGCAGCTCCCGCCGCGCAGGGCAACGGCCATGGCGGCCGCGTGTTCTCATCGCCGCTCGCGCGCCGTATCGCGAAGGAAGCCGGCATCGATGTTGCGATGATCACGGGCACTGGCCCGCACGGCCGCGTGGTCGCGCGTGACGTCGAGCAGGCCAAGTCCGGCAAGGGCCTCAAGGCTCCCGCCGCAGCACCGTCTGGGGCGCCCTCGATCGCGCCGACCATGTCTGACAAGCAGATCCTGTCGCTGTTCGAGCCGGGCTCCTACGACATCGTCCCGCATGATGGCATGCGCCGGACCATCGCGCAGCGCCTGACCGCATCGATCCAGAACGTCCCGCACTTCTATCTCACCATCGATTGCGACATCGGCAAGCTGCTGGCCGCGCGCGAGGAGATCAATGCGGCTGCTCCCAAGGACAAGGAGAAGAAGCCGCTCTACAAGATCTCGGTCAACGACTTCGTCATCAAGGCGATGGCGGTCGCACTCCAGAAGATCCCGAACTGCAACGTCAGCTGGACCGAAAGCGGCATGGTCAAGCACCACCATTCCGACGTCGGCGTTGCCGTCGCGATGCCAGGCGGCCTGATCACGCCTATCATCCGCAAGGCCGAGACCAAGACGCTCTCGACCATCTCCAACGAGATGAAGGACTTTGCCGCGCGCGCCCGCTCGCGCAAGCTGAAACCCGAGGAATACCAGGGCGGCACCACGGCCGTCTCCAACCTCGGCATGTACGGCATCAGTCACTTCACCGCGGTGATCAATCCGCCGCACGCGACCATCCTCGCGGTCGGCACCAGCGAAGAGCGTCCCGTCGTGCGCGGTGGCAAGATCGAGATCGCAAACATGATGAGCGTGACCTTGTCCTGCGATCACCGCGCCATTGACGGCGCGCTCGGCGCCGAGCTGATCGGCGCGTTCAAGCAGCTGATCGAAAATCCCGTCATGATGATGGTCTGACGCGGCGGCAGAGGGGGCAACGTTGCATGTCCGTACCCGCTGGCCATGGATATCGCTGCTGCTTGGGGGGATCGTCGCGCTCAATCCGATCGGGCTCGATTTTCTTCAGTCCGCCTTCCTGTCGGCAGAGCAATTATCGCGGAACATCGCTCAACCCATTGTGTTGAGCGCGCTGGCTATTCTGGTCCTGGTCGGGATCATCGAATGGCTAGTCAGGTTTGTTGTCTTCAAGCGCCGCGCTCGCGGCGCCTCTTGAATTGAACGGGAGCGCCATGGCCGATACATCCTTCGACGTCATCATCATCGGCTCCGGTCCCGGCGGCTATGTCACCGCGATCCGCGCCGCACAGCTCGGCTTCAAGACGGCGATCGTCGAAAAAGCGTATCTGGGCGGCATCTGCCTGAACTGGGGCTGTATTCCGACCAAGGCGCTGCTGCGTTCGGCCGAGATCTACCACTACATGCAGCACGCCAAGGATTACGGCCTGTCGGCAGAGAAAGTGTCTTTCGACCCGAAGGCTGTGGTGCAGCGCTCGCGCGGCGTCTCGAAACGACTCAACGACGGCGTCGGCTTCCTGATGAAGAAGAACAAGGTCAGCGTGATCTGGGGCGCGGCGTCGATCGACGCGACCGGCAAGGTCACTGTGAGTAAATCGGACGTCGAGGGCCCGAAGGGCACGTTGGGCGAGGGGAGCTACCAGGCCAAGCACATCATCGTTGCGACCGGCGCGCGGCCGCGCGTGCTGCCCGGGCTGGAGCCGGACAAGAAGCTGGTCTGGACCTATTTCGAGGCGATGGTGCCGGAACGGATGCCGAAGTCGCTGCTGGTGGTCGGCTCCGGCGCGATCGGCATCGAGTTCGCCTCGTTCTTCCACACCATGGGCTCCGACGTCACGGTGGTCGAGGTGCTACCCCAGATCCTCCCCGTCGAGGACGCCGAGATCGCGAGCCTGGCGCGCAAGCGCCTGGAGAAGCAGGGCATCAAGATCATGTCCTCGACCAAGGTCACCAAGCTCGAGAAGAAGGCCGATAGCGTCGTCGCCACCATCGACGACGGCAAGGGCAAGCCTGTGGCGACCGAGTTCGAACGGGTGATCTCCGCTGTCGGCGTGGTCGGCAACGTCGAGAATCTCGGCCTCGAAAAGCTTGGGGTGAAGACCGATCGCGGCATCATCGTGGTGGACGGCCACGGCAGGACCAACGTTCCTGGCATTTACGCCATCGGCGACGTCGCAGGTCCCCCGATGCTCGCGCACAAGGCCGAGCATGAGGGCGTGATCTGCGTTGAGGCAATCAAGGGTCTCAATCCGCATCCCATGGACAAGAACATGATCCCGGGCTGCACCTATTGCCATCCGCAGGTGGCATCGGTCGGGTTGACTGAGGCCAAGGCCAAGGAGAGCGGCCGCGAGATCCGCGTCGGCCGCTTCCCCTTTGTCGGCAACGGCAAGGCGATCGCGCTCGGCGAGGACCAGGGCCTCGTCAAGGTGATCTTCGACAAGAAGACCGGACAGCTTCTCGGCGCTCATATGGTCGGCGCTGAAGTCACCGAGCTGATCCAGGGCTACGTCGTCGCCATGAACCTGGAGACCACGGAAGAAGAGCTGATGCACACAGTGTTCCCGCATCCGACGCTGTCGGAGATGATGAAGGAAGCCGTGCTGGATGCTTATGGACGGGTGCTGAATATTTGAACGCTCGCCATGACGACCAAAGAGCTGTTCTCCAGAATAAGAAGGAAACCACCCCATGCACGACAACGACAACCTCACCATCGAACGTCCGACCTTCGTCACGCATCTCGAATGCGCGATGGAAGGCGATCATTACGCCCCCGACCAGGTCCACAATCTCTCCAAGGCCGGCAAGCCGCTGCTGGTCCGCTACGATCTCACTGGGGTGAAGAAGGCGCTGACCAAGGACGCCCTGGCCCAGCGTCCCGCCGACATGTGGCGCTACCGCGAGCTGCTGCCGGTGCGCAAATGCAAGGACATCGTCTCACTCGGCGAGGTCACGACGCCGCTGATCCGGCTGCCGAAGCTCGGCGCCAAACTCGGCGGTGGCGAGATCATCGTGAAGGACGAAGGGCGCCTGCCGACCGGCTCGTTCAAGGCGCGCGGCCTCGTGATGGCGGTGTCGATGGGCAAGGCGCTGGGCATCAAGCACATGGCGATGCCGACCAATGGTAACGCCGGCGCCGCGCTGGCGGCCTATGCGACCTCCTGCGGCATCAAGACAACGATCTTCTGCCCGGCCGATACGCCCGAGGTGAATGTCAGCGAGATCGAGCTCCAGGGCGCGACCGTCTATCGCGTCAACGGCTATATCGACGATTGCGGCAAGATCGTCGGCGAGGGGAAAGCAAAAGTCGGCTGGTTCGACACGTCGACGCTGAAGGAGCCGTACCGCATCGAGGGCAAGAAGACGATGGGCCTCGAGCTTGCCGAGCAGCTCGGCTGGGACGTGCCCGACGTGATCTTCTATCCGACCGGCGGTGGCACCGGCCTGATCGGCATGTGGAAGGCGTTCGACGAGCTCGAGAAGATCGGCTTCATCGGGTCCAAGCGTCCGCGCATGGTCGCGGTGCAGGCCTCGGGCTGCGCGCCGATGGTGCGGGCCTATGACGCCGGCGCCGAGCATGCGACGCGCTGGGAGGATGCCCACACCATCGCCTCGGGCATTCGCGTGCCGCAGGCGATCGGCGATTTCCTGATCCTGCGCGCGGTGCGGCAGAGCAAGGGTTTTGCCATCGCGGTCGACGACGACAAGATCTCGTCGGCGCTGAGCGAGGTTGCGCGCGAGGAGGGACTGCTGTTGTGTCCCGAGGGCGCCGCCACCTACGCTGCCTACAAGCAGAGCCTTGCCGATGGCCGTGTCAGCAAGACCGACCGCGTCATGCTGTTCAACTGCGCGACCGGACTGAAATATCCATTGCCGCCGGTCACCCGGACGCTCGATCGCCACAAGCCGATCGATTACACGCAGTTCTAGCGCGGCAATACGCCACGAACGATCCCTCTTCCCGTACGCGGGCAGAGGGTCACAATAACAAAGACATCGCTGGGGAGAGGACTATGAAGGCCGCTTGGGCTGCGCTGATTGCCATTCTCGCTGTTGCAGGCGCCGCGCGCGCTGACGACTATCCCACGCGTCCCATCACCATCATCGTGCCATTCGCGGCCGGCGGGCCGTCGGATGCAATGGCGCGGGTGCTTGCGGAGCGCATGCGCGTATCGCTTGGCCAGCCCGTGGTGATCGAGAACGTCACCGGTGCGGGCGGCTCGATCGGCGTCGGTCGCGCCGTGCAATCACCGCCGGACGGCTACACCATCTCGTTCGGCCATCTCGGTACCCACGTCGCAAACGGTGCCGTCTACAAGCTCAAATACGACCTTGTCGCCGACCTCGAGCCGGTGGTGCTGTTGCCGAGCAATCCGATGATCGTGGTCAGCAAGAACGCGGTGCCGGTGACCTCGCTGAAGGAGCTCATTGAATGGCTGAAGTCGCGGCCATCGCCGCCCACGGCAGGCACGGCCGGCGCAGGCTCCGGCAGCCACATCGCCGGCGTCTATTTCGAGAGCGTCTCCGGCATCAAGCTGCAATACGTGCCGTATCGCGGCACAGCGCCCGCCCTCAACGATCTCATCGCCGGCCAGATCGATCTCATCGTCGACCAGACCTCCAATTCCATCAACCAGGTCCGCGCCGGCACCATCCGCGCCTACGCCATCACCGACGACAAGCGCCTGCCGTCGGCGCCGGAGATTCCGACCGCGGAGGAGGCGGGCCTGAAGGGTTTCAAGATGACGCTGTGGTCAGGCATGTGGGTGCCGAAGGGCACGCCGAAGGAGGTCGTGACCAAGCTCAACGCGGCGGCCGTGGAAGCGCTGAACGATCCTGGAGTGAAGAAGCAGCTCGAAAGCCAGGGCCTGGAGATGACGCCCAAGGATCAGCTCACGCCAGAAGCGCTCGGCAACCGCCAGAAGGCGGAGATCGCTAAATGGTGGCCGATCATCAAGGCGGCGAATATCAAGGTGGATTGAGGTGGGCTGCGCTGGTGTCAGCGTCGCATTCGCTGATCGCCGGACAATCACTTCATGGTTTCGTCACCTGCTGCAGCGCCACCTCCAGGCATTTCATCAGATCCGAGGCGGCAAACGGTTTACCGAGGAAACAACTTGCCCCGGCTTTAAGCGCACGCACACGCACGCTCTCCTCCGGGAAAGCGGTGATGAAGATGAACGGCGTTGACGACCCCTGCGCGCGCATCTGCGTCAGCAGATCGATTCCAGTGACCGACGGCATCTGCACGTCCGCGATCACGCAGGAGGTGTCGGTCGAATCGGTCGACCTCAAAAACTCCTCGGCGGAGGCGAATGTGTGGACGATGTATCCGCGGGATTCCAAGAGATTGTTGATCGCGGCCCGCACGTAGGGATCATCGTCAAGCACAGAAATGACCGAAGCCACTGACAAGACGTCCGCTCCTCGCCCGGAATTACGCTTGCCGTCGCTACGGCCTCACATAAACCCGCAAGGTGGACCCGCCGGTCATCGTTGGAAACTCATACTTAGGTTTGTACGTCGGGCTTGCTGGGTCGAATCCCGAGCGCCTCGCTCATCCTCACCAGGTCGGCCAGCGACTTCGCCCCCATTTTCCGCATGATTTGGCCGCGATAGATCTTGACGGTGATTTCCGCCAAACCGAGCTGGGCGGCCACTTGCTTGTTCATCAGGCCCGACGTCACCAGTGACAAGACGTCCCGCTCCCGCGAGGTGAGTGACTCGAAGCGCGATCTGACGTCCGAGACGGTCTTGTAAAGATCGCGGCGCTTGCGGTCTCGCTCGATCGCGGCCTGGACCGCGTCGAGAATTTCCTGGTCGCGAACCGGCTTGGTCAGGAAGTCGATCGCGCCGCTCTTCATGGCCCGAACAGTCATGGGAATATCGCCATGACCGGTGATGAAGATGATCGGCGTATGGATATTTGCCTTGGCAAGATCGGTTTGCAGCTCAAGGCCGCTCGTTCCGGGCAGGCGGATGTCGAGCACCAGGCAACTGGGGACTTCCGGCGGCTTGGTCTGGAGGAGTTGCGGCGCCGAGCCGAATGCTTCGACCTTGAGGCCGACCGACTCGAACAGATTGGTAAGCGCACGACGCATGGACGCGTCGTCGTCGACGATGAAGACGATTGGCTGATCGCCGTCCTCCTTGGGCGAAGGCCCCGCGCGCTCGTTCACGGTGCTTCCTCTCGATGGAGTGGCAGGGTGATCTGAAAAGTCGCTCCGCGCTCCTGGTTCGGTATGGCGGAAAGTCGTCCGCCGTGTGCCTCGATAATCGAGCGGCAGATCGACAGGCCCATGCCCATGCCGCTGGACTTCGTGGTAAAGAACGGCATGAACAGGCGGTCCATTGCCTGTTCGCAGATGCCGACGCCGCAGTCGGAGACGCTCACCAGCACCGCGCCATCGTCGTCGGCCGCTGAACGGATCGCCAGCTCGCGCGGGCGGTCATCGATGCCTTCCATGGCCTCGATGCCGTTCTTGATCAGGTTGATGAGGACCTGCTGCAATTGAATTCGATCGCCAAAGATCCTGGGCAGTGCCGACGACAGTTCCATTCGAACCGACACGGCATGGCTCGCCATCTCGCGCTGAACGAGCGCGACAGCCTCGCGCACGACCACGCTGACTTCGAGCGGAGCCATCTCGATATCGGAACGCTTGGCGAGCGCCCGAACGTGACGGATGACGTCGCTGGCACGCTTGCCGTCCTCGATGATCCACTCCACGGAGCGGCGCGCCGCCTTGAGATCGGGCGGACTGCGCTGCAGCCAAGCTAGGCAGGCGTCGGCGTTTGCGATCACGGCGGCGAGGGGCTGGTTGATTTCGTGAGCAATTGAAGCGGTCAGCTCGCCCAGCATCGTGACGCGAGTCACATGAGCGAGCTCGGCTTGCGCCTTGCGCAGCGCCTCTTCGGCGTGATCGGCCCGGATGGCCGCGGTCACGTCGGTGCAGACGCCCCGATAACCCAGAAAGGTGCCGTTGGCGTCGAAGAACGGCTTGCCGCTCGTCCGCACATAGATCGGCTGTCCGTTGCGGTCCTTGCTGCGGTAAACCAGATCGCGGAACGGGACGTGGGCATCGAGCGCCGCCCGATGTTGTCGCCATTTTTCGGGCTCGAGATCGGCGTCGGGAGCAATGTCCCAACGCGTGAGCCCGATCAGGCCCGCGGGGGCGGTGACGGTATCAGAATGTTCCGAGATGTGAGTGACGCGATGGTCTGGTCCCGTCTCCCAGAACCAGTCGGAGGCGGTTTCGGCATAGTCGCGAAAGCGCTGCTCGCTGTCACGAAGTCTGCGCTCTGCCTCCTTGGTCGCCGTGATGTCAGTCACCGACCCCACGAACTCCACGTGACCGCTCGCATCTCGCGTCGCGCGGGCGACCGCTCGGACGTACTTGATGGAACCGCCGGGCATCACCAGCCGGTATTCGTGATCGTAATCTTTTCCCTCGCGCGCCGCCCGGCCCGTGATCCGCTGCACTGCGAGCCGGTCCTCCGGATGGATGCGCTGGAGCATGAAGGGAATCTCTGGCTTGGTCCCCTCGTCGCATTGGAAGATGCGATAGGTCTCCTTGGACCATGTGATCTCGCCGGTTGCAGCCCTCCAGCCGAAACTGCCGGTGTGGCTCAATTCCTGTGCCTGGGCGAGGTAAGCTTCGCTCTGTCGCAGCGCATTCTCCGCTTCCTTGCGCTCGGTGATGTTCTCGCAGGCGACCAGCACGATCGGCCCGCCATTGCCCCGCAGCATGGTCTTGGCATTCTCGCGCACCCATAGCACCGAGCCGTCCTTGCGAACCTTCCGGATTTCCCAGGTGTGTGACTGATCAACGGTCTCAAGGCACAGCGCAACACACGCGCGTACGAAGTCGCGATCTTCCTCGAAGAACACATCCAGCACTGATCGGCCGATCAACTCCGCGGCCGTATAGCCCAGTTGCGCCGCGCCGAACGTGTTCACGTTGATCACGGTTCCGCTCGGATCGACCATGAAATACATGACCGGGTTGTGCTCGAAGACTTGCTGCCACTGCTTGACCGCCTCCAGCAGACCGGCGTCGCTGGGCTCGCTGCGCGGCTTGGGGGTGACAACTTGCCTGAGGCAGCCGGCGAGGTATTGCGCGGCTGACTTCCCGAACGTTGCTGCCCGGCCCGGCTTCATCGCAGACGCTCCCGGCGCTCTCTGCGTGAACACAAGTAGAGCACGTTGCCGCCGGAGGAGCAATTCCGGCCAAAGTCGGATGCCGGTGACGACGTTGGGCTTGGAATTGGCTGCTCGCCGTCCTGGTCACCTCAGCGCCCGATTTTTCGCGGTAGCCGTGCAACCCGCGCATCGTGCGTGGTCTCGTTGAACGCGAGCCCGCGCGAGAGCCCCCGGGCGAGTACGGGACAAACCTAGGTATAGCTCGTCTATTCCTAGTCATGGCGGCCATTTACCTCCGTACAATTGAGCGCCTCATGCCTGGCGGACTAGCCTCATGACCATCGGGAGTGTCGACCAGCCAATCGCATCGGTCGGGCGAGATCGGGTCTCAAGCCTACGGCCGAGGCCTCTCACTAACAGGCACGACCAAGGACGAGGCCGCTGCATTTCTCGACACCCAGCCGCGTTGGAGCAATTCACGACCCGCGTGAGGTCGACGGGAACCAAGCAACAAGGGAGAGAACAATGTGCAATACGTCGCAACTTCCTGAGCCTCGCCTATCCGAGTCCGAACGTTGCTCTTCAATCAAAGGCTGTGCGGTGTGTGGCGGCAAGTTTGGCCTGATCCGCTACTATTCCTGGCGCACAGCGCTCTGCTCCAAGAAGTGCGTTGATCGCTTCCGCACACGCCGCGAACGCGACCGCCGGTGGCTGTTCCGGGCTCAGGTCGCGTGAGGGCTGAACTGGAGAGCTGACTTCTAATCGCGGAGCTCGTGCGTTGAACCGCTCATGCAAGCTCTTGTGCTCGATGGTTCTCCTTGGCTCCGCTGCGACGGTCCAGGCGCAGGAGACAAGAGACGGTGCCGTTCATCGCCAGCATCCACCCCAGGACCAGGCGCTGCACGAAAAATTCTATTCGACCTGGCACATGCCGGACAATCCGAGCCTCAGTTGCTGCAGCAGCGCTGACTGCTATCCGACTGATATCAAGTACATTGACGGCCGGCTCTATGCACGGCGCAGGGAGGACGGCAGATTCATTCTGATCCCACCGCAAAAAGTGGAGCGAAACAGGGATAATCCGGACGGCCGAAACCATCTTTGCGCTCCACCGCCCGCACTTTCTCCGTTGGACAGCGTTTACTGCTTCGCTTTGGGAGGTGCCACGTGAGATTCGCGTTCGTATTGGTGAACGGCCGGACTCCGTTCCGGAAGACCTGGTGCATGCAGTGCTGCGAGCCGATCAGCAGCAGCTATCTCCGCGAGATTCGGACAGGTCTGCCTTACTGCGACTATCAGTGCTACGCGCTGTTCTGCGAAGCGCTCGCCAAAGATGGCGTGAGGGCGGCTTCATGAAATTCGTGGTGGTCAATCACGACCCCCCGTTGCCCGCCGTCACGTGCAGCACATGCTCGCGGTCAATCCGCTCCGGCTATGTCCGGCATGTGCGGACGCAGCGCCGTTACTGTGACTACGATTGCTACCGCCGCGGCGAACTCGTCACGTTTATGCGATGGTCGATGCCCGGGTGGACAGAACGGGCCGCCGAGAACGTCGAGTTCGCTGGAAACATGATCGAGACGTTGGCGGTCCTGACGGCCGTCTCGTGCTGGAGCTGCACGATACACGCCTGGACCTTCGCAAGAGCGTTGACCGGCGCATATTTGGACGGTCGCGATCTGATCACGATGGAAGGAGGTGACACCTAGCTGCGCGACTGCACGCGCGTGGAAGCCGCAGCACCGTAACCTTGCAGGCGCCGCGTTCAGCCCCGGGCGGCGTTGACTAGGGAGCAGGTGCTGCGGCCGCCACGGGTGCGGTTGCGCCAGCTTCGTGCGTGACGACGCGCTGGTCGCTCTTGCCGGCGATCATGCCGCTGTCTTCGAACCGTGCGCGGTAGACCAGCACGTTCTCGATCACGCGCTGGACGTAGTTGCGCGTCTCCGACAGCGGGATGCGCTCGACCCAGTCGACCGGATCGACCTTGGGGTCTCTGGGATCGCCACGCGCCTGCACCCATTCGCGCACGCGACCGCGGCCGGCATTGTAGCCGGCGAAGGTCATGATCTGGTTGCCGCGATATTCCGAGAACAGCGCGCTGAGCTCGGCCGCGCCCATCTGCGTGTTGTAGACGGGATCGGAGACCATCCTGTTCCAGTCATAGGTCAGGCCGAAGCGTTTGGCGGTGTCGCGGCCCGCTTCCGGCGTCACCTGCATCAGCCCGACCGCATTGGCCGGCGACTTGTCGCGCTGGTCGAACGAGCTTTCGGTGCGCGCCACCGAATAGATCACGCTGGTCTCGATCGCGGGCGCGACCTGTTTGTGCTCGGGAACGCCGATGGTGGGGAAGGCATAGTGGTCGAGCGCAAGCCCGCGTGCCAGCGCCGATTTGCCGATCTCCAGCATCACGCGCGCATCGCTGCGCCGGCCCGCGAGCTCGGCGAGGGCTTCGAGCGCCGCGAGCTCGGTGCTCTCCTTGGCAAAATCCTCGGCATAATAGAACACCACGCCGCGCTCGCCGATATCGTAGAGCATGTTGGCGGCGCGCACGCGTTCGTCCGCCAATTGCGTGTCGGCAGTGGCCAACACCGGGGAGGGCGCACGTAGCTCGATCCGGTCGAGGCCAAGCTTTGCGCGGGCGAGCTGGCCGTAATAGGCGGTCTGATAGCGCGCCGCCGCCTTGTAGCTCATGCGGGCGTCGACGGTGGCGCCCATCGCTTCGGCGGCGCGGCCGCGCCAGTAATGGGCGCGCGACAGCGCGATCGGATTGGCCGAGCCTTCGTCGATTGCGGCGAAGTGCACCATCGCCGTCTTGGGATCGTCGAGATAGCGCAGCGCGATCCAGCCGCACATGAAATGGTAGTCGACGCGGTAGACTTCCTTTTCCGGCACCGCGGCCGTGCGCACCACGTCGTAGGCGGTCTTGAACTTGCCCTGGTCGAGCAGCTTGCGTGCCAGCAGGCGGCGCTCGCGCCACCAGGCATCGGTGTCCTGCGCCGCCATCGTGTCGGGCAGGGCGGTGAGGATCACCTCGGCTGCGTCGTCGATGCGGTCGTTCTGAAGATGCCATTGGGCGCGGCACAGTACATAGCCGAGATCGCGCCGCGCCTCGGTCGAGACGTCCTCGAGATAGTCCTTGGCCTTGCTAGCCTTGCCGGTGACGGCGGCGCAGGCCTTTACGATCGCGAGCGCATCCTCGCCGAGACGTTTGGCTGCGCGTCGTGCGCCTGCGTAGTCCTTGGCGCCGAGACGCTTGTCCATGCGCGCGCGGTGATCGTCGGTGGATAGAAGGTCGTGGAACGCCGCGTAGGAGTCTTCTTCGCTCCGCTCGGACAATTCATCCGTGCGCCAGGCCTCGCGCACGAGACGCGCGGCCCTGTCGGTCTCGCCTTCAGTGAGCAGCACACGGGCCAGCGCGAACCTGCCCTTGGCGCTGGTCGGCCGGTCCATGGTGAATTTGTGCACGATGGCCGGCTCGCTCTTCTCCTGCCACAGCCGCGCCTCGGCGCGCCGGCGCAGCAGAGCGCTGCTCGGCCAGTCCGGATTGGCGGCGAGGAAGGCGGCGTAGCGCTTGAAATTCGCCGTGCTCTCGGAATGGCGCAGCATGAACCAGTCCACAAGCTTCTGTCCGGCGGGGTCAGTGATGCGGTCGCGTGCGGCGCCCGCATCCTCGGTCTTGCCCTTGCGCGCGAGGTCGATCGCATCCCTCAGCGCGGCGAGATCGCCGGTCAGCGGCGGCGGTGCCGGCTTATCCGAGGGTACCTCGACCGTCTTCTTCGACTTGCGCTTGGCTTCGGCGTGCTTGCCGTGCCGCGCCTTGGCGGCCGAGGCATGGCGGTGCTTGCCGGCCTTCGCCTCATTCGTCTTCTTCGGAGCAGATGATTTATGACTGCTCTTCGCCGCCAACGCCGTGGGAAGGAGGGCGATCGCGGCCACGGCAACGACACACGCGAGCGAGCGTAGGCACTGGTTCATTCCATGGCCCCCCTGCGAAACCACTACAAACCAAGGTCCGCGACGACATGCGGCTTGAGAATCAAAAAAAGACACCAAAACGATGTCATGACATCGTTTCGCATTTCTCACGCTCCCGCAACAATGCGGCAAAATACGGATGGGAACTCGGGAACGTGCGAAATGGTGGAAGGACAGCGCCTTTAAACCTCTGTTAGTGGGCTCTCGCAGGGGTTGTGTAGGTTCAGGACGTCAGGCCCGCCAGATTGTGCGTGTCCCTACGACCAATTCCGGTGTATTGAGTTCCATCGTTCATCCTTTCAGCCTTTGCCCTGCACCTATGCCGATTTTCAACCAGTCGATTCGGCGCAAGATCGTCGGGGTCGCCCTCGGATTGATCGTTCTCATGTTGATCACCTCGATCCTGTCGATGGTGATGTCGAGCCAGGTCGGCGTGCTCTTGGACGAGCTGACCAACCGTTACATCCCGGCCTATGGGCATCTGGCGCGGGCCAACGTCCGTTCGCTGGAACGGGCGTTGGCACTGCGGCGCATGGTCATGACCAAGATGCAGTCGCCATCGGACGAGGAGGCCTATGCGGCGCGCCTGCGCGAGTTCGATCAAACCGACCGCAAGATCGAGGAGGAAGCCGAGAGTGCACGCAAGCTCATCAACGCCATCATCGACGATCCCAGGACCCCGTCCGACTATGCCGCGCTGGCGCGGATCGAGCTCCGCATCGAGACCGCCGTCACTGAGCTGCGCCGCGATCTTGACGAGGACCACGGAAAGCTGGTCAAGCAGGTCGATGCCAAGCAGATGGCGGAGGCCCGCGGCACGCTGGAGCACATCGATGCGCTGCGCGACCAGTTCAACCAGAAGATCGATGCGATCCGCACCGACATGCTGGCGCAGGTTTTCTTCAGCACGTCGCAGGTGATCAGCCGCCAGCACCAGACGATCATCGTGTCGGGCGTCGTGACCCTACTCGCAGCGATCGTCGGATTTGCCTTTGCGCTGCTCGTGAGTAGCGGTATCACGCGCCCGGTGCGACTGCTGCTCGCTGGCACCCGCGAGGTCGAGGCGGGTCGGTTCGACAAGCCGATCACCGTTTCCACGCAGGACGAGATCGGCGAGCTTGCCGCGGCCTTCAACCGCATGATCGAGCAGTTGCGCCACAACGAACGCATCCGCGAGACCTTCGGGCGCTACATCGACCCCAAGGTGGTGCAGGGCCTGATTGACCGGCCGGAGGTCGCCATCGAGGGCCAGCGTCGGGTCATGACCATCATGTTCTGCGACATGAGCGGCTTCACTTCGATGAGCGAAGGCATGACGCCGCGCGGTCTCGTCAAGGTGATGAACCACTATTTCACGGTGATGTCCGGCCCCATCCGCAGCAATCGCGGCGTCATCGACAAATATATCGGCGACGCCATCATGTCCTATTGGGGGCCGCCCTTTATCGAGGAGGACGAGCAGGCGATGCTCGCCGGCCTTGCCGCCATCGAGATGGCCGATCAGGTGCCCGCGCTCCAGAAGCAGCTGCCGGATCTGCTCGGCATCCGCGCCATGCCGGCGCCCTGCGATCTGCGCATCGGCATCGCCACCGGCGAGGTCCTGACCGGCAGCATCGGCTCCGAGCTGATGATGAGCTTTACCGTGATGGGCGACGCCGTGAACCTCGCCTCGCGGCTGGAGGCCGCCAACAAGGCGTATGGGACCCGCATCCTGATCTCGCAGGCAACGGCAGAGGCGGTCGGCGCGCGCCTCGAGCTGCGCGAGATCGATCGTCTCGCGGTGGCGGGCCAGAGCGCACCGCAAGCTGTTTTCGAGGTGATGGGCAGGGCCAACGCACTCACCGATGCCCAAGCGAGCCTGCGCACGCACTATGCCGAAGGTCTCTCCGCCTATCGCGCCCGGCGCTTCGGCGATGCCCGCGCCGCCTTCAACGCCGCGCTCGAAGCGGTCCCGGGCGACGGTCCTTCGCGCACGCTGCTCGGCCGCATCACGCAGTTCGAGGCCAACCCGCCCGACGGCGGTTGGGATGGCGCCTGGCGGTTGGAGCAGAAATAGCCGTGCCTGCCGTCCTTCGCCGCAGACCGGAAAAAACGATTCTGGTTCATAACGATGTTCGCCGTGACCTATTTCCCGGGCTTAGGCTTGATGTCCTTGAGGCGTCTGATGGGGACACGCCGATGACACATCTTGAGGACAGGCTCGAACGGTTCGAGACGCTCACCGCGGAGTGCGAGCTGATCGCCAAGCTCGCGACCGACAGCGCCAAGCGCGAGTTCTATCTGAATCTCGGAGAACAGTACCGCCAGCTGGCGCTGGACACGCGGCAGGCGATCGCGACCAGGGCCGCGGCCTGAGGCCGGCTGCAATCCGTTCTTAACATTTGGCGCGCATTCTCGCAGCATGCGGATGTCGCTGATCGGCGACGGTTCGTGGTGGGAAGGCCGGGATTCGTTGCAATGCAGCGCGCCCCGCGAGTGTCACTTGCCATGTTCGACGGGCAATCCCATGCGCCTCGTTGCAGTGATCACAGTCGCGCTCATGATGGCAGCCTGCAATCAGGAGCAGGACATCACCGGCTCGGCCTCGACCTGCCCGATGCGAAACTACAGCAGCTACAATCCCCGCGACATGAACCAGTGCGTCAGCGCCTGCAAAGCATGCGATCGCGGCACCACGGTGACCTGCACGACCTCCTGCACCCTCAAGGGGGCGCACTGATCCAAAGTCCCTGACGCGCCAAGCCCGGCGGTGCCTAGGCACCGGAACGATTCACATGGATTAATCATTGAGGAAGCGGGCAGGACGCGGAGTTCGATGGAATGGGTATGCTCGATCCCGGCCGGTTCCTGGTGTCGTGCTCGCATTGCGACGCCTGGCCGATGGCTGCCAACGTCAAACGTTCAAGCTGGTCGGCGTCCCCGCACGAAGTCCGCTTCGTGTGCCCGCGCTGCCGCCGCGAGGAGACCGCGATCGTCTCCGCCTCCGGCGAACTGACGCCGATCAAGCGCATCGATGTTCCGCCACGCGACGTCGCCGTTGCGTGGGCGCAAGCCCAGCGCCCGCGCGGGCGGACGTAAGTCGCCACGCACTCGCAGTCTGACGGGACGTCCCTTGATCTCCGATTTGGAACCGGGCCCACCGGCGGGCGTTTCTGCCCAACATCAACCCATCGAGGCCGGGCGAATGATCAGCGAGCACTTCGACACCCGCACACGGATCAACATGAAATTGGCGTTGGACCGGATCTGCCGCGGTCGCCCCGATGGCGAGGACTATGGCTTCCGGAGGTCGGTCGCTGAAAACATCGTCCGGTGCGCGCTTATGGGCCGAACCGGTATCGGCCAGCTCGTCGACGCCGGCGAACGGGCCGTGGTCCGGACGCGCTCCGAGAGAACGCCGGCCTGATCGTGCTGGCTTGCGTAAATCGTAAATCATCACCAGACGTGGTAAGACGACCGTCTGGAGATCACCATGGCTCTCATCCTGCCATCTCATGACGACCGTTTCCGGCTTCACCCCGTCGCGCCGCGCCTTGCGCGGATGTTCTGTTTTGCGCTGTTGGCGGTGTCAGGCGCGCTCGGAAGCTTCGCGTTCGCCTGCGCCACGCCGTTTGCGGCCTTCGCGGTTGTCGCGGCCGCGATGCTGCCGCTGCGGCCGGCACTGCTCGTCGTCACCGGCGTCTGGCTCGTGAACCAGGCCATCGGCTTCGGCGCGCTGCATTACCCTATCGACGGCAGCACCATCGCCTGGGGTTTTGCGACCGGCGCGGCCGTGCTGCTGGCGACCGCCGTTTCGTCCGCCGTGCTGCGTACGCTGCCGCAGGGCCGCAGGCCGCTGGCGCTGGCCGTCACGCTCGTTGCCGCCTATGCGGCCTATGAGCTCGCGCTGCTCGCCGCGACGCCGGCCCTCGGCGGAGAGGGCGCCTTCACCGCTGCCATCGTGACGCGCATTGGGCTCACCAGTGCCGTGTGGCTCGCCGGTCTCGTCGCCGTCTGCGAGATCGTCCGTGTGGGCGATCCGTTCGTCCGCGCGCTGCGGAATGCCTGAGCACATCCCGACGGGCAAAACACCAGGCAATTTCGGCCTGTCCCGTGTCAAGCGGCGCGTTCAAAAATATTCCGCTTTACCGAAATTCGGAAATGACGTATGTGTCGTGCATCCCGGCTCATCCGAGAGGGGCGATCATGTGTCGTGATGATCGCGGAGCCGGGCTTGCGGTGGACGCGGCAGCGTCGGGCGCGAAAGGCCAAGGGCAGGGCGGATTGCTCTCCGTGAGCCCTTGAGCTTCGCGCAGACGGACGGCGCTGTCAGGTTCGTCGCGCCAGCATGTCGATGGCAAAGTGCACAACGCCGTCGAACCCTGCGGCGCAGGCGAGCCGCGCGTACGGCAAAACCGTGTGGTCCTGGCCGTCGTTGCTACGGTCAAGCCCTGGCGGATGCGGCATGGGCGTCAACCGGCGCGGTGTCCGTGACTTCTACGAGGGCGAGGGAGGCCAGAACGAATTCGGCTCCCAGGAGAGCGCGGCATAAGCCGTCAAACCACTGCGCAGGGAAGGCCGTGTGTTGGGCTTCACCTGTATGCCGCTGTGCAGTTTTCTGCGTGTGCCTTTCGCACAGCGGACCGTGGGTGCCAGGTCAGCACCCGGCCGCCCCTGCGCCCTCCCGGCTTTGAGGGTGGAGCGACGAAGCAAAGCTCGGGCGAAATGCGCCGCGAGGATGCGAAGGCGTGTCTGCGCGTTGAAATGCACGTCGGAGAGTTACGATATCCCCTCTCGATCCATCATTGCGATGCGCCGACGGCGGTGTGTCACACCTCCCTCGTGCTCCGGACGCCAGCGCCGGGCTTGCCTGGCGATGTGGAGCTTGTCGCGGACACGAGCGAGGTGTGCACGGACATGATCAGGCAAAGCGGGTCCCCGACTCAGTGCAGCCGCGCTTCCTGTCACCAACCAGATCCGGGCGGAGCTTCTTCGCTCCTTCAAGTCGGAGATTGGGCCTCGCCGCGAGGTATCACTGTAGGCTTATCCGTGTCTTCCGAGCCACGATTGTGCTATCCGCGCAACACTCCCCCGGATTTAACTTTGATCACCGACCGTTCGCGTCGTCGCCGCTTTTTAGCCACACCCGAACATGAATAAAATCACTCTAATGTTTTAAGGGTAGCGGCCAGTCTTCGACGGCGACGGGAAATCCCAAGGTCGATTCAAATCTTGGCTCTGATTTTTCGGGTCTGAAAGGGTTGACCGGGGAAACTGGTTTGCGATGCGCGCGAAGATCGACAAGCAGAGGCTGCCGAGCCGTCACGTGACGGAAGGTCCTGCGCGCGCGCCTCATCGCTCCTACTTCTACGCGATGGGTCTGACTACCGAGCAGATCCACCAGCCTTTCGTCGGCGTCGCCTCGTGCTGGAACGAGGCTGCGCCCTGCAACATCGCTTTGATGCGTCAAGCACAGGCGGTGAAGAAGGGGGTCGCATCGGCCGGCGGCACTCCGCGCGAATTCTGCACCATCACCGTCACCGACGGCATCGCCATGGGCCATGATGGCATGCGCTCCTCGCTGCCGTCGCGCGAATGCATCGCCGACTCGGTCGAGTTGACGGTTCGCGGCCACGCCTATGATGCGCTCGTCGGCCTCGCCGGCTGCGACAAGTCGCTGCCGGGCATGATGATGGCTATGGTCCGCCTCAACGTGCCGTCGATTTTCATTTACGGCGGCTCGATCCTGCCCGGCAATTTCCGCGGCCAGCAGGTCACGGTGCAGGACATGTTCGAGGCGGTCGGCAAGCATTCGGTTGGCGCCATGTCGGACGAGGACCTCGACGAGATCGAGCGCGTGGCCTGTCCCTCGGCGGGTGCCTGCGGCGCGCAGTTCACGGCCAACACCATGGCGACTGTCTCCGAGGCGATTGGCCTTGCGCTGCCATACTCAGCCGGTGCGCCGGCACCTTATGAAATCCGCGACGCCTTCTGCATGACCGCGGGCGAGAAGGTGATGGACCTGATCGCCTCCAACATCCGGCCGCGCGACATCGTCACCCGCAAGGCGCTGGAGAATGCGGCCGCCGTGGTCGCCGCGTCCGGCGGCTCGACCAATGCTGCGCTGCACCTACCGGCGATCGCGCACGAGGCGAGCATCAAGTTCGACTTGTTCGACGTCGCCGAAATCTTCAAAAAGACACCATATGTCGCGGATTTGAAGCCGGGCGGCCGTTATGTCGCCAAAGACATGTTTGAAGTTGGCGGCATCCCGCTTCTGATGAAGACGCTGCTCGACAACGGATTTCTTCACGGTGATTGCCTCACCGTCACCGGTCGAACGATCGCCGAAAACCTCAAGAGCGTGAAATGGAATCCGCACCAGGACGTGGTGCACCCGGCAGACAAACCCATCACCGTCACGGGCGGTGTGGTCGGTCTGAAGGGCAATTTGGCGCCAGAAGGTGCGATCGTGAAAGTCGCGGGAATGTCCAACCTCAGGTTCACCGGTCCGGCCAGGTGCTTCGACCGTGAGGAGGATGCTTTCGAGGCGGTCCAGAAGCGCACCTATCGCGAAGGCGAAGTCATCGTGATCCGCTACGAGGGGCCGAAGGGCGGTCCCGGCATGCGGGAAATGCTCCAGACCACCGCAGCGCTGACTGGCCAGGGCATGGGCGGCAAGATCGCGCTCATCACCGACGGCCGCTTCTCCGGCGCGACTCGCGGCTTCTGCATCGGTCATGTCGGGCCCGAGGCCGCGATTGGCGGCCCGATCGGGCTGCTCGAGGACGGCGACATCGTCGAGATCGATGCCGTCGCCGGTACCCTTAACGTAAAATTGAGCGACCAGGAGCTCGCCCAGCGCAAGACCAAATGGGCACCTCGCGCGACTAACCACACGTCGGGTGCGCTCTGGAAGTATGCTCAGCAGGTTGGACCAGCGCTCGGGGGGGCGGTGACCCATCCGGGCGGCGCGCACGAGAAACAGTGCTATGCGGACATCTAGGCGTGCCATAGTTGCGTTTGTGTTGGGGGCTATAGCGCTGGCCGCACCGGCGCTCGCCTTCGACGGTGCGCCGGTGAACAAGGACGCGACCATCCCGGTCGTGACCACCTTGCCGGGCGCCGCGAATACGGTTCGCAGCCGAATTCCGCCGGCGGTCGTAACCCAGGAAACCTCGCTTAGCGCCCTGCAATATGCCGCCGAGGGCGGCCACCCCATCGCGCAGTGGAAGCTCGGCCGCATGTACGCCAATGGCGACGGCGTCGCCCAGGACGATCTGCGCGCCTTCGAATATTTCAGCCGCATCGCCAATGCGCATGCCGAGGACAGTCCGTCGGCGCCGCAGGCGCAGATCGTGGCCAACGCCTTCGTCGCGCTCGGCCGCTATTATCTCAGCGGTATCCCGAACTCGAAGATCAAGTCGGATCCGGAGCGGGCGCGGGAGATGTTCTCCTATGCCGCGTCTTATTTCGGCAACGCGGACGCGCAGTATGATCTGGCCCGCCTGTACCTGAAGACGCCGGACGCCTCGCGCGAGGATTTTCGCTACGGCGCGCGCTGGCTCGGCCTCGCCGCACAAAAGGGCCAGCATCAGGCGCAGGCCCTGCTTGGCCAGATGCTGTTCAACGGCGACCGCCTGCCGCGGCAGGTCGCGCGCGGCCTGATGTGGCTGACGCTGGCGCGTGACAGCGCCGGGGCCGAGGAGACCTGGATCAAGGAAAGCTATAACCGCGCCTTCGCCAAGGCCTCCGACGACGACCGCGCCATGTGCCTGCAAATGCTGGAGCAGTGGGTGCAGGGCCGCCGGGAGTGATCTGCAGAGGCGGCTCTTATGCCGCCTCAAGATCGAGATCCGCCCATACCGGCACGTGGTCCGACGGCTTCTCCCAACCGCGCACATAGCTGTCGATGCCGACATTGGCGAGCCGGTCGCTGGCCTGCGGCGACAGCAGGAGATGGTCGATGCGCAGGCCCTGGTTCTTCTGCCAGGCCCCGGCCTGGTAATCCCAGAAGGTGTAGAGCCCGGGCTCATCCGTGACCGCCCGCAAGGCATCGGTCAGGCCGAGCCCGAGCAGGGATTGAAAGCTCTCCCGCGTCTCGGCCTTGAACAGGGCATCCTCGGTCCAGGCGGCGGGGTTGTGGACGTCGCGGGCATGCGGGATGACGTTGAAGTCGCCCGCGAGGATCAGCGGGACCTCCTCCTTAAGGCGTTCCTTCGAATACTCAAGAAGCCGCGACATCCATTTGAGCTTATAGGGATATTTGTCGGTGCCGACCGGATTGCCGTTGGGCAGATAGAGGCAGGCGATGCGCAAGACGCCCTGCTTGAGCGTTACCACGCCTTCGAGAAAGCGGGCATGCGCATCCTCGTCATCGCCGGCGAGTCCCGATTTGGTCTCGTCGAACCGGAGCTTGGAGAGCAGGGCGACGCCATTGAAGGTCTTCTGCCCATGCGTAACCACGTTGTAGCCGAGCGCCTCGATCTCCAGCCGGGGGAAGGCCTCATCGACGCACTTGATCTCCTGGAGGCAGACGATGTCCGGCTGGCACTCCTTCAGCCAGGTCAGCAGCAGGTCGATCCGCTGCCGGACCGAGTTCACGTTCCAGGTGGCTACTCTGATGGGCATTGGGAGGGGCTCCAGGCGGGGCCACCGTTAGAACAAAATGCAAACGCGCCCGTCAAGGCGGCCGCAGAATCTCCCACAAAATTAACCCGGCTTAAGCGCGCGACGGGTCATTGATGCCGAAAAGGTGCCTCGGATGGGATGGCCGGACAAATCCATGACGCGAACTGAGCCGCGCGACGGCGTGATCGGCGCGTTGCTGTATAGGCTAGGCGGCTTCGAGATCGAGGATGGTCTGACCGCCGATCTCAGCGAGCGCGAGCTGCGGCGCATCCGCGCCAAGCAGATCGAGGCGGTGACGCGGCTGATCCCGGTGACGATGGCCGTCACCATGCTCAACGTCGCCGTCGTTCTGATCCTGTTCTGGGGCAGGGGCTGGAACGACGTCCTCGCGATCTGGGGTATGACGCTCGCCGCCACCGCCTCGCTCGCGGTCCGTTCGTGGCGGCGGTCGCATCGAAATCCGCCGCAGGAGGCCTCGCCGCGTGCCGCGCGGCAGATGCTGCGGCAGGCGTTCTTCCTCGCCGCGATCTGGGGCATGCTGCCGCTGGCGCTGTTCAGCCGCATCGAGCCAACCAGCCAGCTCATCCTGGCCTGCCTGATGGTCGGCATGATGTCGGGCGGCGCGTTCACGCTGTCGACCTTCCCGCGTGCCGGCCTTGTCTATCTCGCCACCATGACGATCGCCTGCGCCGGTGCGATGCTACTGTGCGGTGACGGGCCCTATCTGGTGACCGCGGTGTTCCTGCTGCTGTTCGCATTCTTCATGGCGCGCAACATCGTCTCCCACGGCAACCTCTTCCTCGGCAATCTCAAGGCCCAGCTCGAGCTTGAGCGGCAGACCGAGATCATTTCGCTGCTGCTGAAGGACTTTCAGGAGAACGCCAGCGACTGGCTGTGGCAGACCGATGCCGAAGGGCATCTCGTCGACGTACCCCAGCGCTTCGCGGACGTGGCGCAGCTGCCGCTTCAGCTCCTGAAGGGATCGCACTTCGCCGACGTGCTCGACATGCTCTGCCCCGAGGACAAGAGCGCGGCCTACAACATCATCGGCCTGATGGAGCAGGCCGAGGCGCTGCATGAGATGAATATCAAGGTCGTCGCCGGCGGCGAGGCGCGGCTGTGGTCGCTGACGGCGAAGCCCGCCCACGATCGCGACGGCCAGTTCCTCGGCTATCGCGGCTTCGGCCGCGACGTGACCGAACGCTGGCGCGCGGAGAAGGCCGAAGCCGAGAGCCGCGCCAAGTCCGACTTCCTGGCGGTGATGAGCCACGAGATCCGCACGCCCATGAACGGTGTGCTCGGGCTTGCCAGCATGCTGCTGGAGACAAAGCTCGATCCGGAGCAGCACGAGGCCGTCACCACGATCCGCGAGTCCGGCGACAATCTCCAGCGCATCCTCAACGACATCCTCGATCTGTCCAAGCTCGAGGCCGGCCGCTTCGCGTTGGAAGCGATCGACTTTGCGCCGCGGGCGCTGGTCGAGACCGCCGCGACCGTGGCGCGCGCGAGCGCCAAGAGCAAGGGACTTGCAGTCAAGGTCGAGCTCGATCCTAACCTGCCGCCGACGCTGCGCGGCGACGCCGCGCGCATCCGCCAGGTGCTGCTCAACCTCGTGTCCAATGCGGTGAAGTTCACCGACGAAGGCGAGGTGAGGGTTTCGGCCACCTGCCAGGCGCGGCGCGATCTGCTGGCGACGGTCGAATGGGCGGTGACCGATAGCGGCATCGGCATTGCCCCCGATAAGCTCGGCCAGCTCTTCAGCGACTTCGCCCAGGCGGACGCCTCGATCAGCCGCCGTTTCGGCGGCACCGGCCTTGGCCTTGCGATTTCCCGGCGCATCATCGAACAGATGGGCGGCACCATCGGCGTTACCTCGATGCCGGGCGAGGGCTCGACTTTCCGCTTCACCCTGGTGTTGCCCTGGAGCCAGGCGGAGGCGTCAGACCACGATGCGGGCCGCGACGACGGCGACGAGCTCAAGGCTCGCATCGCCGGGCTCGACCGGCCGCTGAAGGTGCTGGTCGCCGAGGACGACGCCGTCAACCGCATGGTCGTGAGCAAGATGCTCGGCGGATTCGATGTTGAGCTGCGCGTCGTCACCGACGGCGTCGACGCCGTCGCGGCAGCCTCTGAAGGCGACTACGATGTCGTGCTGATGGACGTGCGCATGCCCGACATGGACGGACTTGCCGCAACCCGCGCGATCCGTGCGCAAGGCGGGCGCTTCGAAGTCCTGCCAATCATCGCGCTCACCGCCAACGCCTTCCCCGAAGACGTCAGGATCTGCCGCGAGGCCGGCATGTCGGACTTTCTGCCCAAGCCGCTGCGCAAGCCTGCGCTGGTCGCGGCCCTGCTACGTGCGCTGGACGGCCACGTCATGTCGGAGGATGCGCCGCTTCGGCCGGAGCTGATGCCGGTCGAGGTGGAGTGGACGGACGAGGAAAGGCAGATCACCGGCGCGTAGGTGCTCAGATCGAGAAGCTGGTCCCGCAGCCGCACGAGGCAGTCGCGTTCGGATTGTTGACTCGGAACGAGGCGCCGATCAGATCGTCGACGAAATCGACCTGCGATCCCGCCAGGAACGGCTGCGAGGCCGAATCGACCAGCACCACAGCATTGTCCTGCTCGATCACGAGATCGTCATCGGTGCGGGCACGGTCGATGTCGAACTTGTACTGGA
Organism: Bradyrhizobium sp. 137; assembly: GCF_023074095.1. Taxonomy (NCBI): domain Bacteria; kingdom Pseudomonadati; phylum Pseudomonadota; class Alphaproteobacteria; order Hyphomicrobiales; family Nitrobacteraceae; genus Bradyrhizobium; species Bradyrhizobium sp. 137. Next base: position 36,482 of record NZ_JADPKU010000033.1, on the reverse strand, counting down.
AACCCGAGCAGCCGCCGCCCTCGACGGAGATGCGTAGCATCGCGCCTGACCCTTCGCCCTTGAGGATCTCCCCAATCCGGCGTGCGGCCCGGTCGCTGATGGTCACGGCAGTCGTCATCGTTCGTCTCCGATAGTCCCGCGGTCATACCAAGTTCATTGCCCAATTCGTTTGGTATCCCGCGCCCGACATAGTTAAGTGCCACCATACGCAGAATCAAATGGATAGGGACTAAATTCGCCGTGTCCGTCGGAATGGCAGCCCCCCGCGCGCCCTTTGCCTGCGACCCCGATCGCAGCCGCGGCCGGCTAGTCGCGGAGCCCCCGAGCCGGACCCGCAGCCCGTTCCGACGCGATTGCGACCGCGTGATCCATTCCACCGCGTTCCGCCGCCTGAAGTACAAGACCCAGGTGTTCGTGTTCCACGAGGGCGACCACTACCGCACCCGGCTGACCCATTCGCTCGAGGTGGCCCAGATCGCCCGTGCGCTGGCCCGGCAGCTCGGGCTGGACGAGGATCTCACCGAAACCTTGGCGCTTGCCCATGATCTTGGCCATCCGCCGTTCGGCCATGCCGGCGAGCGGGCACTGGACGCCTGCCTGAAGGAGTTTGGCGGCTTCGACCACAACGCCCAGACGCTCCGCGTCGTCGCCGCGCTGGAGCACCGCTATCCCGAGTTCGATGGGCTGAATCTGACCTGGGAAGCACTGGAGGGCATCGTCAAGCACAACGGCCCGTTGACCGATCGCAGCGGCGCGCCGATCGGACGCTATCGCGAGCACGGCGTTCCCGTCGGCATCGCCGACTACATCAAGACGCATGATCTCGAATTATGGAGCTTCGCCTCGCTCGAGGCGCAGGTCGCCGCGATCGCCGACGACATTGCCTATGACGCTCACGACATCGATGACGGTCTACGCGCCGGCCTGTTCCAGCTCGGCGATCTCAAGGTGATGCCGCTGACGGCGGAGATCATCGCCGAGACCTCGGCGCATTATCCCGATCTCGAAGATGTCAGGCGCGGCGCCGAGCTGGTGCGCGAGCTGATCTCGCACCTGATCGGTGCGGTGTTCGCCGAGGCGCAGAAGAACCTTGCGGCGGTCAAGCCGCAATCGGCGCAGGACGTGCGCCAGCAGAGCCGGGCGCTGATCGCGTTCCCCGCCGAGGTCGCCGAGGAGGAGGCCGCCATCAAGGCCTTCCTCTACCAGCACATGTACCGCCACAAGCGGGTGATGCGGGTGATGGAGGAGGCGGAGCAGATCCTGTTCGACCTGTTCGCAAAGTACCTGAAGGTGCCGGCCGAACTGCCGCCGGAATGGCTGCTGGGGGCGGAGGCAGACAATGAGGGCGACCGCGCCCGTCGGATCGGCAATTTCATTGCCGGAATGACCGACCGTTTCGCCCTGACCGAGCACCAGCGGCTCTTTGACTCGACCCCGGATTTGCGTTAGGCGGCGGCCATGCCCGACGCGTCCTCATCCCTGCACCTGTTCGCCGACGTGCTCGCGCGCGTGCACGCCGCCTGCCGTACGCTGGCCGTGGACGCCAACTGGCCTGAGGGCATCGATTTCTCGCGCATGGTGGTTGAGCCGCCCCGCGATGCTTCCCATGGCGACATGGCGACCAACGCCGCGATGGTGCTGGCGAAAGAGGCAAAGGCAAAGCCGCGCGATCTTGCCGAGCAGATCGCCGAGCGGCTGCGCGCCGATGCGCTGATCGCCAAGGTCGACGTCGCCGGTCCCGGCTTCATCAATTTGACGCTGAGTCCCGCCGCCTGGGCCGAGGCGCTGCGCACGGTGCTGCGCGAGGGCGCCGATTACGGCCGCGTCCGCGGCGGCTCCAAGGTCAACGTCGAATATGTCTCGGCCAATCCGACCGGACCGATGCATGTCGGCCATTGCCGCGGCGCCGTGTTCGGTGACGCCCTGGCGAGCCTGCTTCAGTTCGCAGGCCACGACGTCACGCGCGAATATTACATCAACGACGCTGGCGCCCAGGTCGACGTGCTCGCACGCTCCGCGTTCCTGCGATATCGCGAGGCGCTCGGTGAGGACATCGGCGCGATTCCGGAAGGACTCTATCCCGGTGACTATCTGAAGCCGGTCGGCGCGGCGCTGGCGAAGGAGCATGGCGACAAGCTCCGCGGAATGAGCGAGGCGGAGTGGCTGCCGACCGTGCGCGCCAAGGCGATCGCGATGATGATGGAGGAGATCAAGGACGATCTCGCCGCGCTCAACATCCGCCACGACGTGTTCTTCTCGGAGCGCTCGCTGATCGAGAACGGCAACAACCAGGTTGCCAAAACCATCGATTTCCTGCGCGCCAAGGGCGACATCTACGAGGGACGCCTGCCGCCGCCGAAGGGCGCGCCGGTCGAGGATTGGGAAGACCGCGAGCAGTTGCTGTTCAAGGCGACTGCCTACGGCGACGACGTCGATCGGCCGCTGATCAAGTCGGACAATTCCTACACCTACTTCGCCTCCGACATCGCCTACCACAAGAACAAGTTCGACCGTGGTTTTGCGGAGATGATCGACGTCTGGGGCGCCGACCATGGCGGCTACATCAAGCGGATGCAGGCGGCGGTAAAGGCGACGACGTCCGGCAAGGGCGCGCTCGACGTCAAGATCGTGCAGCTCGTGAAGTTGCTGCGCAGCGGCGAGCCGGTGAAAATGTCGAAGCGGAGCGGGGACTTCGTCACCCTGCGTGAGGTGGTAGATGAGGTGGGCCAGGATGCTGTCCGTTTCATGATGCTCTACCGCAAGAACGATGCGGTGCTCGACTTCGACCTCGCCAAGGTCGTGGAACAGTCGCGCGACAACCCGGTGTTCTACGTTCAGTACGGTCACGCCCGCGGCCACTCGATCTTCCGCAACGCGCGGGCTGAGGTGTTCCCGGAACTGCCGGAGGATACCGGCGCGCGGACCGCTTGGCTCAGTGAGTCGGCGGTGGAACGGTTGTCGGACCCGGTCGAACTCGATCTTCTCAAGCGCCTCGCAATTTTTCCGCGCATGCTGGAAGCTGCCGCCGCGGCCCACGAACCGCACCGAATTGCCTTTTATCTCTATGATTTAGCCAGCGAATTTCATGCACTTTGGACGAAGGGGCGCGATTTGCCCTATTTACGCTTCATTATCAATAATGATGCAGATCTTACGAAGGCGCGGCTGGCCATGGTCCAGGGCGTTGTCTCAGTCCTGGCATCGGGCCTCGCCATCCTCGGCGTCCATGCCCCGGACGAGATGCGGTAGTTTGGGGCGAACTACTTAAGAGGAATTCGGGGGTAACCGGCAGAAGCCGGATCGCTTAGACTTGGTTGAAAGCCTTGTGGGTCGAAAGCCGTGCCTTGGTCGAGGGGCGCGCGGCTTTCCCGAAGGGACGCATCATCACGATGGCCGAACGATATCAGGACAGACCGTTTCCCTCCGATGACTATGGTCGCGGTAGCGAGCAGCATGGGAAGGCGGAAAATGATCCCTTGGCCGAGCTCGCCCGTCTGATCGGACAGACCGATCCGTTCGCAGCGCAGTCGCCGCCGACCGCACGCCCGACGGCAGCGCCCGCGCAGAGTTATCGAGAAGACGATTATCGCCAGGACGATGATCGGCAGGTTTATGCCGAGCAGGCCTCACCGCCGCCCGGGCCGCCGTCATGGATGCGGCGCGCCAACGTACAGCCGCAGCCGACAGCCGCGCCGGAGCCCGACTATTCCGTCTCCGTAAACCCGGTTCATCCGTTGCATCGCTATTCGGCCCAGCCGACCGCAGCTGCGCCTGAGCCGGACTTTCATCAATCGCAGGCCCATCAGGATCACGCTTATCAAGCCCAAGCCTATCAGGATCAGGCCCACCAGCAGCACGGTCAGGCTTATCAGGATCAGGCCTATCAGGAGCCGTACGCGCAGCCCGATCCGTCGCGCTATGATGATGCGCTCTATGGCCGGCTCGAGACAGGCGAGCAGGACTACCAGCGCGATCCGGCCTACCCCGACGATCCTTACGCCTACCAAAGCGACTATCCTGAGGCCGAACTTGACGAGCCGAAGAAGCAGCGCGGCGGCATGATGACAGTCGCGGCGATCCTAGCGCTTGCCGTGGCCGGGACTGGTGCTGCCTTCGCCTACAAGACCTATGCGGGCTCCCCCCGCAGCGGCGAGCCGCCGATCATCAAGGCCGACAACACACCGACCAAGATCGTGCCGGCGCCGACGGACTCCTCCGCCAAGGTGCCGGATCGCATGGTGAGCGGTGACGGCACCGAGAAGATCGTGCCGCGGGAGGAAGCGCCTGTCGACGTCAATGCCAGAGCGGCTGGTCCCCGCGTGGTGTTCCCGCCGCTGAACCAGAATGCGAATCCACCGTCGGTGGCGAGCGTGTCGCCGTCGATGGTGCCGCCGCCGAGCGCGGGGGCGGCCCCGAGCAACGGCACACTGCCGAACAATTCGCCGCGCTCAATCAGGACGGTGGCTGTGAAGGGTGATCAGACCGATAGCGCTACGCCGCAATCGGCTGCAGCCGCCAAGCCCGCAACTGCGCCAAAACCTGTTGCCGCGCCGCCTGCGCCAATCGCGCCGCGCAATCCACCGACGTCGGCCAATGCCAGCGCCAACCAGCCTTTGTCGCTCGCGCCGCAATCGGGACCGACGGCCGAGCCTCCGCAGCGGATGGCTGCGACCAACCCGACGCAAATTGCGCCCGCCAGCAGCGGTGGGGGCTACATCGTGCAGGTTTCCTCGCAGCAGAGCGAGGACAGCGCCGCCGCGTCCTATCGGGTGCTTCAGAGCAAGTACGGCAGTGTGCTCGGGTCCCGTTCGCCGGTGATCAAGCGCGTCGACCTCACCGACAAGGGCAAGGGCATCGTCTACCGCGCCTTCGCCGGTCCCTATGGCTCGGCCGAGGAGGCGACGCAGGCATGCAACAGCCTCAAGTCCGCAGGTCTGTCCGCCTGCTTCGTCCAGAGGAATTAACGGCCGTTTCCTTGACCCCCTCGCGGGGCAGGGTTAATCGGCCGTATGAGCACGCGGGCCTTCATTACCGGCGTATCCGGAACGGAACTGACCGCCGCCGAGCGGGAGTTTATCCGCGCCGAACGTCCATGGGGCTTCATCCTCTTCAAGCGTAATGTCGCGGCACCGGCTCAAGTTGCTGCATTGGTTGCGGAATTGCGGGCAGTGGCGGGTGCTGCCGACGCGCCCGTCCTGATCGATCAGGAGGGCGGACGGGTGCAGCGGCTGGGGCCTCCGCACTGGCCGCTCTATCCGCCGGGAGCCGTATTTGCGAATTTGTACGACACTGATTCGGCGCTCGGGCTTACTGCGGCGCGCCTGAGCGCCCGCCTGATCGCGGCCGATCTCGCCGATCTCGGCATTACGGTGGATTGCCTGCCGCTCGCTGACGTGCCGGTGCCGGGTGCCGATGCCGTCATCGGCAACCGAGCTTATGGCACGGAGCCGGGCAAGGTTGCCGCGATTGCGCGCGCGGTCACCGAGGGGCTGGAGCAGGGCGGCGTGCTGCCGGTTCTCAAGCACATTCCCGGTCATGGCCGCGCCACTGCCGACACCCATTTCAAGCTGCCGACAGTCGACACGCCCCGGGACGAGCTGGACCGGACCGATTTCGCCGCGTTTAAGCCGCTCTCGGATCTGCCGATGGCCATGACTGCACATGTTGTGTTTAGCGCGATCGACGCCGCCCAACCGGCGACGACATCTGCGACAATGATTGCTGACGTGATTCGCGGCACAATCGGGTTCCAGGGTTTGTTAATGAGTGATGACGTGTCGATGAACGCGCTGTCGGGGAATATCGCCGAGCGGACCCGCGCCATCTTCGCGGCTGGCTGCGACGTGGCCCTGCATTGCAACGGCAACATCGAGGAGATGCGCGACGTCGCCAGCCAGACACCCGAACTGTCCGGCAGAGCACTGGAGCGGGCGAAAGCCGCGCTCGCCGCGCGTAAGCCGCCGCAGCCGTTGGACCGGGCGGCCGCACGCGCAGAACTGGACGCATTGATCGCACGGGCAAACACGGCATCCGCATGACCGCAGAAATCCTATCCTTCGAAACCGGGCGGCCCGCAGAGCTTGCCGAGGGTGAGCCGGCGTTGGTCGTGGACGTCGAAGGCTATGAGGGCCCACTCGACCTGTTGCTCGCACTGGCGCGGCAGCAGAAGGTCGACCTCGCCAAGATTTCGATCCTGGCGCTGGCCGACCAGTACCTCCACTTCATCGAGGCTGCGCGGAAAATCCGGCTGGAGCTCGCTGCTGACTATCTCGTGATGGCGGCCTGGCTCGCCTTCCTAAAGTCGCGCCTGCTGCTGCCGGAGCCGCCGAGTGCGGAAGGCCCGAGCGCGGAGCAGATGGCGACTGCGCTCGCCAACCGCCTGCGCCGGCTGGAAGCCATTCGCGAAGCCGCCAATCGGCTGATGAACAGGCCGCAATTGCAGCGCGACATCTTTCCGCGCGGCGAGCCCGAGCACATCGCCGAGATCAAGCATCCGAAATACACGGCGACGCTGTACGACCTGCTCACCGCCTATGCCGCGCAGCGCCAATCGCGCGTGCTGGCGAGCGTGCATCTGGCCAAGCGTACGGTGTGGTCGCTCGCCGAAGCGCGCGCCACGCTGGAACGGCTGGTCGGCAGCATCAGCGAACAGGATGATTGGGGCGTTCTCGATGACTTCCTGATCCGGCATGTCGCCGATCCGACGCAGCGCGCGACGGTGTTCGCCTCGAGCTTCGCCGCCGCGCTCGAACTGGTGCGCGAAGGCCAGCTCGAGCTGAACCAGAAAGAGGCGTTCGCGCCCATCTATTTCCGGAAGGGGCGTCCTAAACCGGTTCCGGACGCAGCTCCTGCGCCCGATGCGCCGGTCGGTTAAGTGCAAGAAGGAGGATCTGCCATGGCAAGCCTGGCTGAAGCGCGGGTAGAAGAGGCCGAGCCGATGGAGAACGAATCCCAGGCACGGCCGGAGGAATTGCGGCTGCTGGAAGCGCTCCTGTTTGCCTCGAGTGAACCGCTGGATACCGCGACGCTGGCCAAGCGGATGCCAGACGGTGTGGACGTCAAGGCCGCGCTTGAGCAGCTCCAGGCCGACTATGCGTCGCGCGGCGTGAATCTCGTGCGCATCGCCAACAAATGGACCTTCCGCACCGCCGGCGATCTCGCCTGGCTGATGACGCGGGAGAGCACCGAGACCCGCCGTCTGTCGCGCGCCGCGATCGAGGTGCTGGCGATCATCGCTTATCACCAGCCGGTGACGCGCGCCGAGATCGAGGAGATCCGCGGCGTCGTCACCTCGAAGGGCACGTTGGATGTGCTGCTGGAGACCGGCTGGATCAAGCCGCGCGGCCGGCGCAAGACGCCCGGCCGCCCGCTGACCTTCGGCACCACCGAGGAGTTCCTGTCGCAGTTCACTTTGGAACAGCTCGGCGACCTCCCGGGCCTCGAAGAGCTCAAGGGCACTGGCCTGCTGGATTCGCGCCTGCCGACCGGATTCAGCGTGCCGACGCCGTCGGATGACCCGACGCTGCGTGAGGACGAGGATCCGTTGGAACCGGGTGAGGACCTCGATTTGGCGCTGGCGCCTGCGGTCGAGCCGGAGACACCGGAAAGCGGCGATGAGGGTGGCAGCCAAGGTGGCGGCGAGGAGTGATGTCCGTCCGTCTACGGGCCCTGCGACCGGTTAACACTAGCAAGATTACGTAGCGCCGACAGCGAATTGGCGCTGCCTTGGTCCTTGTTTTTGACACCCGCCAAGCCTAGGTTTCGGTAAACATCGGCCGGGTCCCGGCCACGCGCGTTTGGAGGGTTGCAGGATGGGTTCACTCAGCATTTGGCACTGGATCTTGGTGATCGCAGTGGTCCTGCTGCTGTTCGGCCGCGGTAAGATTTCGGATCTGATGGGCGACGTGGCGCAGGGCATCAAGGCGTTCAAGAAGGGCATGCAGGACGACGACAAGCCCGCCGACAAGCCCGAGCCGGCCAAGTCCATCGAGCACAACAATGCCGCACCGACCGCGGCACGGTCCGACGTCGGCAGCAAGGCCGTCTGAGCCAGAGAGCACGCGAGAACGCGGGTAGCGGACCCGATCCTGCGCGCGGTGGATTGGGCCGGTTGCGGCTGGCGTGAACGGAAGACCTCATGTTCGACATCGGCTGGAGTGAACTGGTCCTCATCGGGGTCGTGGCCCTGATCGCCATCGGCCCGAAGGAGCTGCCGGGCGTGCTGCGCATGGTTGGGCAGTGGATGGGCAAGGCCCGCAAGATGGCCGCCGAATTCCAGGGCCAGTTCCAGGAAGCGATGCGCGAGGCCGAGATGGCCGACCTCAAGAAGAGCTTCGACGAGGTCAAGGAAGCCGCGACCGGCTTCAATCCGCTGACTTCGCTTCAGAAGGATGTCAGCGACGCGCTACGCGTCGATGCGCTCGACAAGCCGGCCGAGACGCCAGCCACCGGGGCCGTCGAACCGGCGGCGACTTCGAGTGAAGCGCTGGCGACTTCGAGTGAAGCGCCGGTAACGCCAACGACACCAGAAGCGCCGACGCCCGCGACCTTCATGGAAGCCGAGGCGCACGCAGCAGCGAACGAGCCGCTTGCGATCACCCGTGAGGTCAAGCAGGCCCAGGTCGCGCAAGACACCTCGCCATCCGAGGCGATTAAGGACGTCAAAGCGTCATGACCGACGCCGATATCGAGGCCAGCAAAGCCCCTTTGATGGACCACCTGATCGAGCTGCGGTCGCGGCTGATCAAGGCGCTGCTCGGATTCGGCGTTGCCTTCATCTTCTGCTTCTTCTTCGCCAAGCAGATCTACAACGTGCTGGTCTGGCCGTTCGTGTGGGTGGCGGGTCCCGAGAATTCCAAGTTCATCTACACGGCGCTGCTGGAATATTTCATCACTCAGCTCAAGCTCGCGCTGTTCGGCGCCGGCTTCATCTCTTTCCCAATCGTCGCGACGCAGATCTACAAGTTCGTGGCGCCCGGTCTCTACAAGCACGAGAAGCAGGCCTTCCTGCCGTATCTGGTCGCAACCCCGTTCTTCTTCGTGTTGGGTGCAGCGCTGGTCTATTTCGTCGTCCTGCCGATGCTGGTCCGCTTCTCGCTCGGCATGCAGCAGGCCGGCAGCGACGAGACCGCGCAGATCCAGCTCTTGCCCAAGGTCGGCGAATATCTGTCGCTGATGATGTCGCTGATCTTCGCCTTCGGCATCGCCTTCCAGCTTCCGGTGATCCTGACGCTGCTCGGCCGGATCGGCATCGTCACCTCGAAGATGCTGCGCGAGAAGCGCCGCTATTTCATCGTCATCGCCTTCGTCATCGCGGCCGTGCTGACGCCGCCCGACGTGCTCAGCCAGTGCTCCCTGGCGTTTCCCTTGCTAGCGCTCTACGAGGGTTCGATCATCGCGGTGGCGATGGTGGAGAAGAAGGCCGCGGCCTCGCGGGCGGCCACCGGCACCGACTTATCGACGCCGGCCAATCCGGCGGAGTAGAGGACGGCCAAGCCACCGGCGTCATTCCCCGCGAAGGCGGGGAATCCAGGACGCAGCGGCCCGTCGAGAAATCACTACTGTCTCTGGGATACTGGATCATCCGCCTTCGCGGATGATGACAGCCGTGCTAGGAGACCCGCTGATGTAAACTTACAACGTTCAACGTTGCATGTTTACGCGCTTCTCCGGGACCACCGCCATGCACGACATCAAATCGATCCGCGACAATCCGCAAGCCTTCGACGCCGGCCTCGCACGGCGCGGCCTGAAGCCGATGTCGGCCTCGCTGCTCGCGATTGACGAGAAGCGGCGCGCGGCGATCCTGGCGTCGGAGCAGGCGCAGGCACGGCGCAATGCGGCCTCGAAAGAAATTGGCGATGCCAAGAAAGCCAAGGACGAGGCGCGCGCCGCCAAGCTGATGGCCGAAGTGGCCGAGCTCAAGACGACGATGCCGCAGCTCGAAGCCGTGGCGAAGGCTGCCGACGAGGAGCTGACGAAAGAGCTATCGGCGATTCCTAACATTCCGTTCGATGACGTGCCCGATGGTGTCGACGAGCGCGGCAACGTGCAGCACCACGTATTCGGCAACAAGCGCAACTACGCATTTGCCCCGAAGCTGCATGACGATCTCGGCACCGCGCTTGGCTACATGGATTTCGAGGCGGCGGCAAAACTCTCCGGGGCGCGTTTCGTCGTGCTGAAGAAGGGGCTGGCACGGCTCGAACGCGCCATCGGCCAGTTCATGCTCGACCTGCACACCACCGAGCACGGCTACACCGAAATCAATCCGCCGCTTCTGGTGCGCAACGAAGTGATGTTCGGCACCGGGCAGCTGCCGAAATTCGAGGACGATCAGTTCTGGGCGATCAAGGGCGAACTGCTGGCTGCGCCCGACCATGAGCGGCTGAAGACCGAGCGCCTCGGTCTGATCCCGACCGCAGAAGTGTCGCTCACCAACCTCGCGCGCGAATCCATTCTCGACGAAAAGCAATTGCCGATGCGCCTCACCGCGCTGACACCGTGCTTCCGCGCCGAGGCGGGCGCGGCCGGGCGCGACACCCGCGGCATGATCCGCCAGCACCAGTTCACCAAGGTCGAGCTGGTCTCGATCACGACGCCGGAAGTGAGCAAGGACGAACTGGAGCGGATGCTGTCCTGCGCCGAGCAGGTGTTGCAGAAGCTCGACTTGCATTATCGCGTGATGACGCTCTGCGCAGGAGATATGGGATTTTCGTCGCGGAAAACTTATGACATCGAGGTCTGGATGCCCGGGCAGGGCGACGGCGGCATGTTCCGCGAGATATCGAGCTGCTCGGTCTGCGGCGACTTTCAGGCGCGGCGCATGGATGCGCGCTCGCGCGGGCCGGACGGCAAGCCGCGCTTCGTGCACACGCTGAACGGCTCAGGCACCGCGGTCGGTCGCGCGCTGATCGCGGTGATGGAAACCTATCAGCAGGAGGATGGCTCGATCGCGATTCCCAGCGTGCTCCAGCCCTATATGGGCGGGCTGAAGGTGATCGCGCGCGAGTAGGGTTGCGAAGATCGCCCGGCCGGTTATCCTGCCGGCCTCTCAACGCGAGCTACCCGTCATGGCCTTGCACCGCGACATCTTCTGGGTCGGCCGACAATGGGCGGTGACGGGTGCCGGCATCCAGGCCGTCGATCAGCGCCTGCGCGGCGTGCTCGACATCGAGATCGCGCGGCTCTGGGACGACGATCTCGTGGGGAGCCGGCGGGCCAAGCCTGGGGTCAATACTGCGGATTTCGACAAGGCGCTGGCCGTGGCGCGCGAACGCTTTCCGCAGGCGCCGGCGTCCGATCCGTTCGTCGCGCAGCTGGTGGCGCTCGGGGTCATCGAGACTCCCGCCGTGAACCCCGTTGTGCCGGCGATGCAGCTGCGTACCGAGGGCCGGCTGGCGCGTTTTCTGCCGCAATGGCGCATCCGCCGGTAGCAGAATGAAGCCGGAACCTGGCCGCCGGGCCGAACCGGCCGGTTTGCCTGATTGGGCATAGCCGGATAAGACGGCTCAGACCCGCTTCAGGAAATCGACCTTTCGCATGCGTATTCTCTGCACCAATGACGACGGCATCCACGCCCCCGGCCTCAAGGTCGTGGAGGAGATCGCGCGCGCCTTGTCCGATGACGTCTGGGTGGTGGCCCCGGAGCTCGACCAGTCCGGCGTATCGCATTCCCTGTCGCTGAACGATCCGTTGCGCCTGCGCGAGGTCGGGCCGCGGCACTTCGCCGTGCGCGGCACGCCGACCGACTGCGTCATCATGGGCGCGCGCCACATCCTCGGGCCAAAATTGCCGGACGTCGTGCTCTCGGGAGTCAACAAGGGGCGCAACGTCGCCGAGGATGTGGTCTATTCCGGCACCATCGCCGGCGCGCTGGAAGGCACCATCCTGGGGCTGCCTTCATTCGCGCTGTCGCAGGAATTCAGCGTTGAAACCCGCGAGCGGCCGCCGTGGGACACCGCCCGCAAGTTCGGGCCCGATATCCTGCGCAAGGTGATCGCCGCAGGCATCCCGAAGGACACGGTGATTAACGTCAACTTCCCGTCGTGTGCGCCGGAGGATGTGCTCGGCATCCGCGTCACGCGTCAGGGCAAGCGCAATCTCGGCTTCCTCAGGATCGACGAGCGCAGGGACGGCCGCGGCAATCCCTATTTCTGGATCGGCTTCGAGCGCACGGCGATGATGGACACGCCCGCAGACGGCACCGATCTCGCAGCACTTCGCGAGCGCTACGTCTCGGTCACGCCGCTCAGGCTCGATCGCACCAACGAAGCGTTTTCAGAAGAATTGAGCGCGACGCTGAAGTAGCGCCTAGCCGCCGCGAAGCGCGGCCTCGATGGTCTTGCCAAGCGCGTCGAGCTGGAACGGCTTTTGGAGCGCCGGCCGATCGCGGTACTGTTCGGGCAGGCCGGAGGAGCCGTAGCCGGTGGCGAAGATGAAGGGGCAGCCCTTTGCCTTGATGACCTCGGCGACCGGCGAAATGACCTTGCCGTTGACGTTGACGTCGAGAATGGCGATGTCGAACTCGGTCGCCTGGGCGAGCCGCATGGCCTCGGTGATATCGCCGGCCTCGGCTGCGACCTTGTAGCCGAGCTCTTCGAGCATGTCCGCAACCATCATCCTGATCATCACCTCGTCCTCGACGAGGAACACAGAGCGGCCGGAAAGCCCCGTCGCGGTCATGATTGAGTCCTTGCCCATTCCCAAAAACGTTCGCAGATAACATGAATCGACGCAATGCGCGTTTTGACGAACGGACGCCTGAAAATGGCGATCACGACTGATTGTTGCACGCCGATCCGTGATCAAATATCCAGCCGAATGGTATCATGAGTTCCTGGCCACGGAACAAGATTCTCGCGCCCGGGTTGGCCCGAACGGGCCTGACAAGACAGCACTGGCAACGATGACCAGCCATCAACCTCCGCCGGAAAAGATGATGTTTCAGCTCACGCTGAGGCGCCGGGGCATCAGCAATCAGGCCGTGCTGCGGACCATGGAGGAGGTGCCGCGCGAGCTGTTCGTCGAGGACGCCGACCGCGACGGCGCCTATCGCGACAGTGCGCTGCCAATCGCCTGCGGGCAGACCATCAGCCAGCCGTTCGTCGTCGCCTACATGACCGAGCAGCTCCAGCTCCAGAAGCGGCACCGCGTGCTCGAGATCGGCACCGGCTCCGGTTATCAGGCCGCCGTGCTGTCGCGGCTCGCCGGGCAGGTACTCACGGTCGAGCGCTACCGCAAGCTCGCGGACACCGCACGCGCCAGGCTCGAAGAACTCGGCTGCCACAATGTCGAGGTGATGCTGGGCGACGGCCTCAATTTGCCGGCCAATATCGGCCCGTTCGACCGCATCATCGTCACCGCCGCGATGGAGCAAATTCCAGAGAACCTGATCGAGCGGCTGGATGTCGGGGGCATCCTGATCGCACCGGTCGGACCGCATCAGGGCGTGCAGACGCTGACTCGCCTCAGCCGGACTGAGGCGGGGATCGAGCGCAAGGAACTCGTCGAGGTCCGCTTCGTGCCGGCGCTGCCTGGCGTGGCACGGGAGCTGTAGAACTCCGGATTGGCTGCGCCGCCAACATCTTATTGGGAGGGTTAAGCCGTTATTTACTCGGCGCGTGTTTACTTAAAACACCAGTTCTGTTGCGTACGAGTGAGTAACCATGTCCGCTGTCGCCGAGTTGCTTTACTCGCGCCGCGTGCCGCAGGTCGCGGTGCTGGCGCTGATCTCCATCAGTTTTGCGGGGTGCAGCGCCGACATGTCGTCGCGACTGTCCCAGTCGAATTTCTCCAATCCTTTCGCCTCGGAATCCACTGGTTCGGTGCAGCAGGCGCCACCGCCGCAACGTGAGCTGCCGCAATATGCGCGGCCGCAGACGCAGCCTGGTTCCTATCAGTCCCAGCCCCTGCCGCCGCCGGCGGTGTCCGCCCCGCAATCCTATCCCGTCGCCTCTGGCGGCGGAGTGTCCGGTGGCGGGCGCGGCGTCGGCTCCTTTGCGCCGCCGGCGCAGCCGCATCTCGAAACGACGGCGACCGTGCCGCCGCGCTCGGTTGCAGCGGCCCAACCGGCCGGCGGCACCAAGATCATCGTCGGCACCAGCGACACGCTCGACGTGCTCGCCAAGCGCTATCATGTCACCCCTCAGGCGATCCTCGCCGCCAACGGCTACAAGGGACCGCGCACGCTCTCGCCCGGCCAGCAGCTGATCATTCCGCATGCGGCCACGGCCGCTTCGCCCGCGCCAGCGATGGCTCCCGTCGTGGCGCCTGCGGCGAAGCCGGTTGCCGTCGTCGCTGCGCCGCCGAGCATGCACTTTGTCAACCGCGGCGACACGCTCGCCAGTATCGCCCGCAAGAACCACATCTCCGCGGCCGAGCTGGCGCGCGCCAATGGTCTCGACCCTTCGGCCAAGCTCAAGCTCGGCACCAAGCTGACCGTGCCCGGTGCCAAGACCGCCGCCGTCGCGGCGCCGGCTGCTGCGGCTCCAGTCGCGACCGCCCCGGTTGCAGGAACGCTCCAGCCCGTCGCGGCCGCTCCGGCGCCCGCCACCAAGATGGCCGCTGCCGCCGCGCCCGTGCAGAGCGCGCGCCTCGCCCAAGCCACGGCCAATGTCGAAGAGAAGGCCGCCGAGACGCCGGCGAAGGCTGCGGACGCCACCGGCGCGCTGCCGACCTTCCGCTGGCCGGTGCGCGGCAAGGTGGTCACGAGCTATGGTGCCAAGACCAATGGCAAGTCCAATGACGGCATCAACCTTGCGGTGCCCGAGGGGACGCCGGTCAAGGCGGCTGAAGACGGCGTCGTCGCCTATTCCGGCAATGAGCTGAAAGGTTACGGCAATCTCGTCCTGGTTCGGCACTCCAACGGCTACGTCACCGCATATGCCCATGCGAGTGAGCTGCTGGTGAAGCGCGGCGATACCATCAAGCGCGGTCAGATCATTGCCAAGTCGGGTCAATCCGGGGAGGTGGCGTCGCCGCAGCTCCACTTCGAGATCCGCAAGGGATCGAGCCCAGTTGACCCGCTTCAATTCCTGAACGGGGCGTGAGGCGCGGGTCTCAGTCGCCACAACAACGGTGTCGTCGCCCGGCTTGACCGGGCTACCCTGTACGCCGCGGCCTCTCGGTCGATCACAAACTCTCTGGAATACTGGATCGCCCGCCTTCGCGGGCGAAGACAGTTGTGGGCGGCGCGATACTGGCCGCTAATTCACGGTCAGCTTCACGCCGAGCCGGCCCGCCAGCTCCTGCACGAACTGCCAGGCGACGCGGCCTGAGCGCGAGCCGCGCGTGGTCGACCATTCGAGCGCCTCGCGCTCCAGCGCCTCGTCGTCGACCTTGATGCCGAAATGGCTGCAATAGCCGCGCACCATGGCGAGATATTCGTCCTGGCTGCAACGGTGGAAGCCCAGCCAGAGGCCGAAGCGATCCGACAGCGAGACCTTCTCCTCGACCGCTTCGCCGGGATTGATCGCGGTCGAACGCTCGTTCTCGATCATCTCGCGCGCCAGCAGATGGCGGCGGTTGGAGGTCGCGTAAAGGATGACGTTCTCGGGCCGGCCTTCGATGCCGCCTTCGAGCACGGCCTTGAGCGATTTGTAGGACGCATCATTGCCATCGAAGGAGAGATCGTCGCAGAACACGATGAAGCGAAAGGAGGAGGCGCGCAAGCACTCCATCAGCGCGGGCAGGCTTTCGATGTCCTCGCGATGGATTTCGATCAGCTTCAGCTTGTCGGCCGGTTTGCGCTCCGCGTTGATGCTGGCATGCGCCGCCTTCACCAGCGATGACTTGCCCATGCCGCGGGCGCCCCAGAGCAGGGCGTTGTTGGCGGGCAGGCCATTGGCGAAGCGCTCGGTGTTCTCCATTAGGATGTCGCGCATCCGGTCGACGCCCTTCAGCAGGAACAGCTCGACGCGGCTGACCCGCGGCACTGCTGCAAGGCGGCCGTCGGGGTGCCAGACATAGGCATCCGCCCGCTCGAACGACTCGGGTTCGAGGGTCGGGCTGCCCTGGGCCGCGAGGTGCGCCGCAATGGTCTCCAGCGCGCGGACGATGCGCTCCTGCGAGAGGTCTGGGGCAGACTGAAGAGTTGCCTCGAGCGTTGCCTTGGAGGCCGCCTTGGGACGTTTTGCCGCGACGCCGGAAGGCGGCCTGGCAGGGGTACGGAGGCCTTTGCCGGCCGGGCTTTTGCTTGGTTTTTTGGGCATGTGCGAAGTTCCTGAGAACGCAGCCTTATCGGGCCTGAGGACGCGCCGCAAGGTGGCCAAAAGGGCGGTCTGGCAGCGTTGCAATTGGGGCAATGGCCGCTATAGTCCGCGCGAATTTGACCGAACCGGTCGCCTTGAGGGCATGGCCGGCTTTCCCCCGTTCTCACGAGGATCGTCCGAATGCTGATTACCCCTGCGTATGCCCAGGCTGCGGGCGCTGGCGACACCAACAGCATGTTGATGTCGCTGCTGCCGTTCGCCCTGATCTTCGTGATCATGTACTTCCTGATTCTGCGTCCGCAGCAGAAGAAGGTCCGCGACCACGCAGATCTCGTGAAGAATATCCGCCGCGGCGACACGGTGGTGACCTCGGGCGGCCTCGTCGGCAAGGTCACCAAGGTCGTCGACGACGACCAGATCGAGTTCGAGATCTCCGACGGCGTGCGCGTGCGGCAGATGCGCCAGATGATCTCAGGCGTGCGCGCCAAGGGCGAGCCGGCCAAAGAATCCGCCAAGGAAAGCGTCAAGGATGACAGCGCGGCGAAGTGAGTGCTTCCCGCGACTCTTTATAGGTCTCCTGCAAGTCTCCTGATCTGACAGGTCTAGTCGATGTTGTATTTCACGCGGTGGAGGGCGCTCGGGATTATCCTGACGGCGCTGATCGTGTGCCTCTGCGCGGTCCCCAACTTTTTTCCTGAGGCGCAGGTCAAGACCTGGCCCGCCTGGGCGCAGCGCCGGCTCGTGCTCGGCCTCGACCTCCAGGGCGGCTCCTATCTGCTGCTCGAGGTCGATTCCGCCTATGTGAAGAAAGAGAGGCTCGATCAGGTCCGCGACGACGTTCGCCGGACGCTGCGCGATGCGAAGATCGGCTTCACCGGCGGCGTTACCGTGCGCAACGACGCCGTCGAGGTTCGAATCACCAAGGAATCCGATGCGCAGGCCGCACTCGCCAAGCTGCGGGAGTTGTCCCAGCCGCTGGGCGGCCTCATGGGATCCAGCGGTCAGCGCGACCTTGAGGTCACCGATGCCGGTGGCGGCGTGATCCGCCTGAGCATCCCGCAGGCCGCGATGCTCGATCGCATGCGCAAGACCATCGAGCAGTCGATCCAGATCGTCGAACGCCGCGTCAACGAGCTCGGCACCGTCGAGCCCGTGATCCAGCGCCAGGGCAACGACCGCATCCTGGTGCAGGTCCCCGGCCTCCAGGACCCAACGCGCCTGAAGGAATTGCTAGGCAAGACCGCGAAGATGGAATTCCGCATGGTTGACACCTCCGTGCCGCCGGATCAGGCGCAGCAGGGCAGGCTGCCGCCGGAATCCGAACTGTTGATGAGCGCGTCCCCGCCGCCGACACCTTATGTGGTCAAGAAGCAGGTGCTGGTCGCCGGCGGTGACCTGACCGACGCCCAGGCAAGCTTCGACCAGCGCACGGGTGAGCCGGTCGTCAGCTTTAAGTTCAATACGTCGGGCGCCCGCAAATTCTCTCAGGCGACCCAAGAGAATGTGGGACTGCCGTTCGCGATCGTGCTCGACAACAAGGTGATCTCGGCGCCCGTCATCCGCGAGCCGATCACCGGCGGCCAGGGCCAGATCTCCGGCAATTTCACCGTGCAATCGGCCAACGATCTCGCGATCCTCTTGCGCGCCGGTGCGCTGCCGGCGCCGCTCACGGTGGTCGAGGAACGCACCGTCGGACCGGGTCTCGGCCAGGACTCGATCGAGAAGGGCGAGCTTGCGGCCTATGTCGGCTCGATCCTCGTCATCGTGTTCATGCTCGTGACCTACCGGCTGTTCGGCGTGTTCGCAAACGTCGCGGTGGCGATCAACGTCGCGATGATCTTCGGCCTGCTGTCGCTGCTCAACGCCACGCTGACGCTGCCCGGCATCGCCGGCATCGTGCTCACCGTCGGCATCGCCGTCGACTCCAACGTGCTGATCTACGAGCGCATCCGCGAGGAGCTGCGCGCCGGCCGCAACGCAATCTCGGCGATCGACGCCGGCTTCAAGCGGGCGCTGGCGACCATCCTCGATTCCAACATCACTACCTTCATTGCTGCCGCCGTGCTGTTCTACATCGGCACCGGCCCGGTGCGCGGCTTTGCCGTGACGCTCGGCATCGGCATCATCACCACGGTGTTCACCGCCTTCACCCTGACCCGGCTGATCGTCGCCTGGTGGGTGCGGTGGAAGCGGCCGCAGAGCGTGCCGATCTAGGAGCCTGATCGTGACTCACACTGTTCTCATCGGGCTCGGCGTCCTCATTGCCATTCTCACCGTGGTCGCGGCCCTCGGCCTCTTGCCGTCGCTGCGCATCGTCCCGGACGATACGCATTTCGACTTCACGCGCTTCCGCCGCATCAGCTTCCCGATCTCGGCGGCGCTGTCGATCGTCGCGATTACGCTGTTCTTCACCCACGGCCTGAATTTCGGCATCGACTTCCGCGGTGGCACCTTGCTCGAGGTGCAGGCCAAGTCCGGAACCGCCGATATCGCGGCGATGCGCACGACGCTCGACGGCCTGCGTCTCGGCGAAGTCCAGCTGCAGCAGTTCGGTGGTCCCGCGGATGTTCTGATCCGCGTTGCGGAGCAGCCAGGCGGCGACGCTGCCCAGCAAGACGCCGTGCAGAAGGTCCGCACTGCGCTCGGCAATTCCGTCGAATACCGCCGGGTCGAGGTCGTCGGCCCGCGGGTGTCCGGTGAGCTCTTGGCCTACGGCATGCTCGGACTGATGCTCGCGATCATTGCGATCCTGATCTATCTCTGGTTCCGCTTCGAATGGCAGTTCGCGCTGGGCGCGATGATCGCCAACGTGCACGACATCGTGCTCACCATCGGCTTCATGTCGATCAGCCAGGTCGATTTCGATCTGACCAGTATCGCCGCGCTGCTGACCATTCTCGGCTATTCCCTCAACGACACCGTCGTCATCTACGACCGCATCCGCGAAATGCTGCGGCGCTACAAGAAGATGCCGATGCCGCAGCTGCTCAACGAGTCCATCAACTCGACGCTGTCGCGCTCCATCATCACCCACGTCACGGTGACGCTGGCACTGCTCGCGCTATTGCTGTTCGGCGGTCATGCCATCCACAGCTTTACCGCGGTGATGATGTTCGGCGTGGTGCTGGTCGGCACCTACACCTCGATCTTTATCGCGGCCCCGATTCTGATCTATCTCGGCGTCGGCGAGCATCGCGAGGATGCGCCCGATACGGCTACGCCGGCGAAGAAAAACAAGGCATGATCCGAACCGCACACGCTCGCACGCGTTTGCGGGGGTAGTAAGCCAATTCGGGCGGAGCTCATGGCCGGCGACCCCAACGCACCCCACTTCCCGCGCTCTGCGCCGATTGAGGCCTATGGCAAGGGCGGCTTCGCCTTCGCCGGTATGTCACATCGGGGATCGCTTCTGTGCCTGCCGGACGCGATCTGGGCCTGGGACGTCACGGATCCCACCAGGATTGACCGCTACTCGCTGGATCGCGTGTTCGCGGCCGCCAACAGCATCGACACGCTTCTGGTCGGCACCGGAACGGGGGTTTGGCTGCCGCCGCCGGAACTGCGCCAGGCCTTGAAGGCGGTGAGGGTGGTGCTGGACACGATGCAGACCGGTCCCGCGGTGCGCACCTACAACATCATCATCGGCGAGCGGCGCCGTGTCGCGGCCGCGCTGATCGCGGTGCCATGAGCAGCACCGCGCCGCCACCCGACTCGGTTGCCTTCTGCGCCGATCTCGTGCGTAGCCACGACTTTCCGCGTTATGTTGCGACGCTGTTCGTACCCGCCGCAGAGCGCCGCGCGCTGCTGGCGCTCTATGCGTTCAATGCCGAGATCGTGCGGGTTCGCGACCAGGTGAGCCAGCCCTTGCCGGGCGAGATTCGCCTGCAATGGTGGACCGACATGCTGTCAGGCCATGTCCATGGCAGCGCCGAGGGCAATCCGGTGGCGGCGGAGTTGCTCCGCGCGATCCGCCATTACGACCTGCCGGTCGAGCCGCTGTCGCTGCTCGCCGACGAGCACCAGTTCGATCTCTACAACGATCCGATGCCGACCATGGCGGCACTGGAGGGCTATCTGGCGGCGACCTCATCGGCGCTGTTTGCTCTCGCAGCCCGGATCATGGCGCCGCCGTCGGAATCAGTCGAGCACCTCGCCCGTCATGCCGGGCTGGCCCAGGGTATCGTCCAGGTCATTGCTAACCTGCCGCGTGATGCGGCGCACCGGCGATTGTTCCTGCCACACCAGGTGCTGGCGAGCCACAAGTGCAACATGGAGGATGTGTTCGCCGGCAAGGCGACGCCGGGTCTGCGCGCCGTGCTGGACCAACTCGCAGGCGAGGCGCGGCAGCATCTGACCACGGCCTCGTCGCTGCTGCCGCAGGTACCGCCGTCCGTGCGGCCTGCGTTTTTGCTGCTGAGCCAGGTCCGGGCCGATCTCAAGCGCCTGTCCCTACCTGCGCGCAATCCGTTCGCGCCGCAGCCGGCCTCACGGTTGCGCACGCTGTGGACGCTGTGGCGGGCTTCGCGCTCCAGGGAATTTACCAAATAGGAGCCGGCTTATCGCCTGAGGCGGCCAAATGCTCTATGCTGTCCTATGGCTGACTTGTCCCAAAGCTTGACGTCCGATCTCGGCGACTTTCCGGTTGCACCAAGCGACATCCATGCGGCCGCCGAGACCATCCGGGGTGCCGTCGTCGAAACGCCCTGTAACTACAGCCGGACGCTGAGCAACATCTGCGGCTGCGACATCTGGCTCAAATTCGAGAACCTTCAATTCACCTCCTCGTTCAAGGAGCGCGGCGCCCTCAACCGGCTGGCCGCGCTGAGGCCGGAGGAGCGTGCGCGCGGCGTCATCGCGATGTCGGCGGGTAACCACGCACAGGGCGTCGCCTATCACGCGAGAAGGCTCAACATTCCCGCCACCATCGTCATGCCGATCGGCACGCCCATGGTGAAGATCGAAAACACGAAGCACCACGGCGCTGAAGTGGTGGTCACCGGCGCGACCCTGGAGGAGGCGGCCGCGTTCGCGCGGAGCCACGGTGAGGCGCGCGGCATGATCTTCGTCCATCCCTATGACGATCCGCTGGTGATCGCCGGGCAGGGCACCGTCGGGCTGGAGATGATGAAGGCAGTGCCGGAACTCGATACGATGGTCGTCCCGATCGGCGGCGGCGGGCTGATCAGCGGCATCGCCATTGCCGCCAAGTCCATCAAACCGTCGCTACGAATCCTGGGCGTCGAGGCCTGGCTCTATCCTTCGATGTACAACGCCATCCATGATGGGAATCTGCCGGCGCGCGGCGACACGCTCGCCGAAGGCATCGCGGTCAAATCGCCCGGCAAGATCACCACCGAGATCGTCCGCCGCCTCGTCGACGACATTGCCCTCGTGAACGAAGCGGAGCTCGAGCGCGCTGTGGCGACCCTGATCTCAATCGAGAAGACGGTGGTCGAGGGTGCCGGTGCCGCCGGCCTTGCCGCGCTGATGTCCGATCCATCCCGCTTCGCCGGCCAGAAAGTGGGCCTGGTGCTGAGCGGCGGCAACATCGATACGAGGCTGATCGCCTCGGTCCTGACCCGTGAACTGGCGCGCGAGGGGCGACTGACCCAGCTTTCACTCGATATTCCTGACCGGCCCGGGCAATTGGCCGCGGTGGCCGCGCTACTCGCTGAAGCCGGTGCCAACATCATCGAGGTCTCGCATCAGCGGACGTTCTCAGACCTGCCGGCCAAGGCGACGCTGCTACAACTGGTCATCGAGACCCGCGACAGCGCCCATCTCGACGAGGTGATGGCAAGGCTCAGCGCGTCCGGGTTGAGCGCGCGCTGCACCTGAGCGGCGCGCCCGGCTATCGCGGTGCTAAACCCGCGAGGTGCCCGATCAGTCCGTCGATCTCGGCTTCCGTGTTGTAATAGTGCGGAGAAGCGCGCACGACCGGCGGCAGCGCGCGGATTTCTGCGTCGATGCGGGTGCTCGACGGATCCGAGGCGCCGATCGTGATCCCGGCCGCAGCGGCGCTGCTGACGATGGCATCCGCTTCATGTCCATCCATCGTGAAGCTGACGATGGCGCCCGGCGTGCGGCCGAGGTCGCGTATCTTGATGCCGCGAATGCAGGCGAGGCCGCTGCGAAGACGGTCTGCAAGCAGGCGGCAGCGCTGTTCGATCGGACCAAGGCCGATCGCGAGGGCATAATCGACGGCAGCTCCCAGGCCGAGCCGGGCCGCGTAGTTGTTTTCCCAGGTTTCGAAACGGCGCGCATCATCGCGGAGTCGATATTCATCGCGCGAGACCCAGGGCGCGGCGAAATGGTCGATCATCGGCGGCTCGAGCCCTTGCAGCATCGCTCTGCGGACATAGAGAAAGCCGGTGCCGCGCGGGCCGCGCAGGAATTTGCGCCCCGTGGCCGACAGCATATCACAGCCGATGGCTTCGACATCGACCTCCATCTGACCGATCGCCTGGCAGGCGTCGAGCAGATAGGGAATGCCGTGTGCCCGCGCGGTCCTGCCGACGGCCGCCGCAGGATTGACCAGCCCGCCATTTGTTGGAGCCCAGGTGATGGCGATCAGCTTCACGCGCTCGTCGAGCATGCGTTCGAGCGCCTGAACATCAAGCTCGCCGCTGGCATCGCTTGGCACGACTTCGATGACCGCGCCTGTACGTTTGGCGACTTGAAGGAACGCAACATAATTGGCGGCATATTCCGCCTCTGCGGTCAGGATGCGATCGCCCTTGCGAAACTGAAGAGCATAGAACGCCATCTGCCAGGCAACGGTTGCGTTCTCCACGAGGGCGATCTCATCTGGTGCGGCATTGAGCAGCCGCGCCGCCGAGCCGTAGACCGCTTCAAGGCGGCGCGCTTCCTGATCGGCGGCGGCATAGCCGCCGATATCGCTCTCCAGATCGATGTGCTGCTTCATCGCCGCGACGACGGCCGCCGGCATAAGTGCCGCGCCGGCGTTGTGGAGATACGCGAGCCGGGAGGCGGCCGGCGTGTCGGAACGTATCTGGTCGATATCGATCAAGTGAGAGCGAGAGCCTGCTAATTTGGGGTCCTGAAGCTAAGACACAATGACGCACGCGCGCAAGACGGGCAAAGCGAAGGTGCGGCTGGAGCACGCCGATCCAGATGCCTATGCTGACGGAGCGTGATGGCGTTGGGGAAACTGAAAGGAAGCGCGATGGCGAAGAACACGATCTGCCTCTGGTACGACAAGGACGCCGAGGCTGCTGCAAGCTTTTATGCCAAGACCTTTCCGGACAGCGCCGTGAGTGCCGTTCACCGCGCGCCCAGCGATTACCCAGCCGGCAAGGCGGGCGATGTTTTGACCGTCGAATTCACCGTGGCTGGCGTCGCTTGTCTCGGCCTCAATGGCGGTCCCGTGTTCAAGCACAACGAAGCCTTTTCGTTCCAGATCGCCACTGACGATCAGGAGGAGACAGATCGCTACTGGAACGCCATCGTCGGCAATGGCGGGCAGGAGAGTGCGTGTGGCTGGTGCAAGGACAGATGGGGCGTTTCCTGGCAGATCACGCCGCGTGTATTGATCGAAGCGCTGGCGGCCGGCGGCCCTGAGGCCAAGCGCACCTTCGACGCGATGATGGGGATGACGAAGATCGACGTCGCGGCCATCGAGGCAGCGCGCCGCGGCTGAAATTGCCCTGGCCTCAGATACAGAGGCTGAGCAGCTTGATGTGGCAGCCGCTGGATTTGGGCTTGCCTGCGGGCGCGGCCTCGCGCTTCACGGCAACCAGCGGCTCCTTGTCCTTCTTCCTTTTGCCCTTCGGCTCGTAATCGCCGGCGATCACCATCGCCCAATAGGTGCGCTTGCCGCTGGCGTTCTTGGCGCTCGCGACGCCGACGCGCGAGGCGTTATGCAGCAGCAGGTTCTTGCGGTGCCCGGAGGAGTCGATCCACTGTCCCAGGGTGCTCTCGAAATTGTCGTAGCCGTAGGCGATGTTCTCGGCGGCGCGGCCCGCACCGGCCGGAGCGACGCGGCGGTTGAACGGGCCGAGTGCGTCATGGCTGAGGTCGTCCTTGGCCGCCATCGCGCGGGCCTGGTCCATGGCGATACGATCGAGCGTGGCGTCGCGCACGACGCGGACCTCTCCATGCTTGAGGCGGAAGCTCGAGATCAGCTCGGCCGGGGATTCCGCCATTGCGGGCGCGCCTGTGAGCAGCAGAAGGCCGGCGATCACCCCGCCAACCACACGATGCATCCTCGTCCCCCAAGCACCCATGACCCCACCAAGTCTGCCTTTGCCCGACCGCTTCTCTCTTGCCAATGTGGACGCTTCAAGGCGCGCGGGACCTTAGCTCGTTGGCAGGTCCGCCTCGAAATTGAAGCGGTCGCGCAGGTTCTTACGCTGCTCCAGGATGTCCTTGAAGAAGGCCCGGTCCTGGTCGTTCTTCATCATCGGCTCGATCAGGTCGAGCTGGTTCATGGCGACCAGTTGCAGGATCTCGGTGCGCGGCCTGCCGCTGCTGTCGCGGGGCAGGGCGTGTACGACCTGGATGTGTTCCGGCGGCTTGGGCCCCTTGGCGGCCGCAATCTCGTTGCGGAGCTCGCCTTCGAGCGCGGCCTGGTCGGCTTCGACGAAGGCATAGAGCCCGACGCCGGAGCGGCGGTCGGCGAAGGCGACGATAGCGGTGTCGCGCACGGCCGGATTCTTGCGGATCAGCTCCGACAGCACCGGCGCGTCGTTGACGAGGCGGCGGCCACCACCCTCGCGGTCGGTGAAGTTGAATAGGCCGCGTGTGATGGCGCGATAGACCTTCTTGCCGGTGGCGAGCCACAGGCTCGCGGCGAATGACTTCTTCGCTAGGATCTTTCGCTCGCGCGGCGTCAACGCCTCGGGCGCGTAGGAGCGCTTGTGTTTGAGCAGGTGCCGGAGATCTTCATAGGCCAGAATGCGGTAGAGCCGGCCGCGCCGCGCAAAGCAGGCGGCGAGCTGGAAGTCGGTGACATAGGCGCGGCCGTCGCGACCGACCAGCCAGTTCTGCTCCTTGGCGAGATCGTTGTGGCAGATGCCGGCGCGGCGAAGCCGCCGCAGCGCGGCCTTGGCCGAGCGGAAATAGGCGAGGTCGCCATGCGGCTTGGCCAGATGCAGCGCGACGCCATCAACGAAGCCGCGCACCAGCGCGCGGCGTCCGGCCCATAGCAGCTCCGGACCGACGTTGAGACCTTTGGCGAGCGCGAGCGCATGCTTCTCGCGCGCGAACAGGTGGCGTGCCAAGAGGAACGACCACCACGGCACCTCGTCGAGACGGCGCAGCACCGCGTCGACATCGCCGTTCTCGCTGCGGAAGCGGCCGCGCTCGACGGTCGAGAACACGTCGCGCTTGAGCAGCACGCCCTCGGTCCAGCGAGCCGACAGCTCCGCGGCGTCGTCTTGGGGGAGGCTCATCGAAAACTCACGCGGCGGCGGCAATGCGCAGGTGATCGGTGATCCAGCGATCGAGATCGGCGAGCGCGCGTGCGCTCAGCGCCTGCTTCTTGGCCACCGTCTTCTCGTTGCCGCGCAGCCGCGTGCCGTCTGGCTTTTTGGTCGGCACGGTCGCGAGCGGCGGGAACAAGCCGAAGTTGATGTTCATCGGCTGGAACGAGCGCGTGCCGGGCTCGATGGTTTCGATATGGCCGCCGGTGATGTGGCCAAGCAGTGATCCCAGCGCCGTCGTGCTGGGCGGGCTCGCCAGCGTCTCGCCGCGCGCGTCGGCGGCCGCATAGAGGCCGGCGATCAGGCCGACGCTGGCGGATTCCACATAGCCCTCGCAGCCCGTCATCTGACCGGCAAAGCGCAGCCGCGGCTGCGCGCGCAGGCGCAACTGGCCGTCGAGCAGCTTTGGCGAATTGAGGAAGGTGTTGCGATGCAGGCCGCCGAGGCGGGCGAATTCAGCCTTCTCCAGTCCCGGTATGGTGCGGAAGATGCGCTGCTGCTCGCCATATTTCAGCTTCGTCTGGAAGCCGACGATGTTGTAGAGCGTGCCGAGCTTGTTGTCCTGGCGCAGCTGCACGATCGCGTAAGGCTTCGTGGTCGGCTCGTTCGGATTGGTAAGGCCGACCGGCTTCATCGGGCCGTGGCGCAGCGTCTCGGGACC
Source organism: Bradyrhizobium sp. 137 (assembly GCF_023074095.1). Lineage (NCBI taxonomy): Bacteria > Pseudomonadati > Pseudomonadota > Alphaproteobacteria > Hyphomicrobiales > Nitrobacteraceae > Bradyrhizobium > Bradyrhizobium sp. 137. The sequence goes on along the minus strand of NZ_JADPKU010000033.1, from coordinate 10,167 downwards.
GCGCTCCGCCATGACTTCGATCGGCAGGCAGCCGTCGAAATAGGGCGTGTTGGTCTCCCACTCCTTGAACTCGGTCTTCTCGCCGGCGATCAGCGCCGCGACGAAGCCGTCATACTGCTCTTTGGTCATCGGGCAGTTGATGTAATCGGCGCCGTTGCCGCCAGGACCGACCTTGTCGTAGCGCGACTGGAACCAGGCCACTGACATGTCGATGGATTCGCGGTGCACGATCGGCGCGATAGCGTCGAAGAAGGCGAGCGCATTCTCGTCGGTCAGCTCGCGGATGGCATCGGCCAGCGGCGCGGAGGTGAGGGGACCGGTCGCAACGATGACGTTGCTCCAGTCGGCTGGCGGCAGGCCTGCGACCTCGCCGCGGGCGATCTCAATGAGGGGATGGTCGTTCAGCGCCGCCGTGACCGCCGCCGAGAAGCCGTCGCGGTCCACGGCCAAGGCGCCGCCCGCGGGCACCTGGTTGGCATCGGCCGCGCGCATGATCAGCGAGTCGAGCCGGCGCATCTCCGCATGCAGCAGGCCAACTGCGTTATTGGCCGCATCGTCCGAGCGGAACGAATTGGAGCAGACAAGCTCAGCGAGCCCGTCGGTGCGGTGCGCCTCGGTCATGCGGGTCGGCCGCATTTCGTGCAGCACCACGGGCACGCCGGATTTGGCCACTTGCCAGGCGGCTTCGGAACCGGCAAGGCCGGCGCCGATCACGTGCACGATGTTCGATCGGGATCCTGTCATGGGGCGGACAGGTAGCGCTTTTCGGCGGCCAGTGGAATCGCCGAGATCGAGTTTTCTGCCATCAGAAACGATAACGCCCGCACGAAGCGGGCGCTATCGGTTCGTCCGGCGAACGGCTGAACGATATCAGCCCTGATACTGGCCGGCGGCAACGCGCGGGATGTCCGAGCGGTCGAGGCCGATGTCGGCCAGTTCGCGATCGCTGAGCTGGGACAGCTCGGCAACATTGCGCTGATAGTCCCGGAATGCCTGGATCATGCGGATGAGCGAGAGCAGCATTGGTAGTCTCCTGTAGTTCGATTCAGCCCTTGCCCGGGCCTCGTCGTTGAAATGAATATAGGTGAGAGTAGTGCAGTGCGAAAGTTCCTATGTTGCGATGCAGCTAAGCGATGAATGCATAGCAATGGTAACCGACGATTAACCTGAGGGCGCTCCCGCTCAAATCATGATCATGAGGCGGATTCCGGTCCGGTAATGTCCCGTCATCGCAGGGGTTAGTGTGAATGCGCAGTTTAATGCATTCCGGAAATATGTTTCACCCAGCGATCCGTTAGGAGGTTTCCAGCGTCTACACCCAAGTTCAGTATGCGCTATTCGCATGCTTTTGGGGGATATAAGAATGAATAAATATTCACATTAGCCAGTTGCGCTCCGATTCGTCGCGTGCGGAGAGGACTGGACCGGCTGGGGTGCATCCGAAAAAGGTGATGCACGCCGCCAGGGGCGCATCCCAGAGAAGGCCGGTCGCCGAGCGATTGGCCCTCCGCGCTCCATCGCGGGGCTTACGGAGCGCGCGCGAGCTGGGTGGCGAAATAAGCCACGGTCTTGGAATAGACCTCGCTCTTGTTCCACTGCTGGAGCACCGCGAAGTTCGGACTGCCCGGCTGCCAATCCTTGCCGCGCTGCCAGCCGTAGCCGGCGAGATAATTGGCGGTGGAGGCGAGCACGTCAGGCACGTTGTGCAAGAGGTCGCGCTTGCCGTTCCCGTCGAAATCAACGGCGTACTTCATCCAGGACGACGGCATGAACTGGGTCTGGCCGAGCTCACCGGCCCAGGCGCCCTTCATGTCGGCGGGAGGGAGGTCGCCGCGCTCGACGATGCGCAGAGCATCCATCAGCTCGGCGCGAAACTGCTCGGAGCGCCGGCAATCATAGGCCAGCGTCGCCAGCGAGCGGATGGTGGCGAACTTGCCGGTGTTGACGCCGAAATCGGTCTCGAGGCCCCAGATCGCGACCAGCACCTCGCCTGGGACGCCGTAGGCCTGCTCGATGCGCGACAGCACCGAGCCGTATTGCTTCATCATATTGGAGCCGCGCTGCATGCGGGGCGGCACCATGCGGCCTGAAAACTCCTCAAAGGTCTGGCTGAAGACTTTTTGCGAACGGTCGCGATTGAGGACGCCCTGATCGAGCGTCACGCCCGCGAGTCCCGATGCAATGGCCTGTTGCGAGATGCCCTTCGCCGCAGCATCGGTTTTGAAGTCCGCAAGCCAGGCGTCGAAATTGCCGGAGCCGCAGGCAACAGCGGCGAGCACTGGCTGGGCTGACAGGATAGACGCGGAGAGGGCGAGGGCTGCGAGAGCGAGACGAGAAATCGTCGTGGTCATCAGATGAAATGGATTCCGTGAAGTGATCCGACCGGCGCGCATAATCTCGGTTGCAACCGCGGCCAAAGCAAGGCGTTTGACGGCGCGCAATCCTGCCCGAGCCGGGCAGGATCGCACGTCACGATATCGTCAGGCGTCCGTCCTATTCCGCCAGGGGAAGAGATTGGCGGGGAAATCGGCGGCGGGCTTGCGCGGACGATGCGGCGGAGGCGGCACGGGACGAGCGCCTGGATCGGACACGATCACCTTGCGATAGAGGTGCCAGGTGGCATGGCCGAGCACCGGGATCACCACGGCGAGGCCGAGGAACGCCGGGATCGTTCCGAGCGCCAGCAACACCGCTACGATTAAACCCCAGGCTACCATCGGCACCGGGTTCTTCGCAACGAGGCGCAGCGAGGTGCTCATTGCCTCGAATGCTCCGGCATGGCGGTCGAGCATCAAGGGGAACGACACGGCACTGATGCAGAGCGCGGCGAGCGCGAACAGGAAGCCCGTGCCGCAGCCGACCACGATCAGCCACCAGCCCTGCCGCGTCGTCAGAACGCGCGTCAGGAAATCCGAGATACCGGTCACGCCCTCATAGCCGAATGCCGCAACGTAGATCGCCTGCGCGGTCGCGACCCAGGTCACGAACAGAGCGAGCAGCAACGTGCCGAGGCCGAGCATCGCACCGAACGACGGCGAGCGCAGCACCTCCATGGCATCCCAGGCGGTGGCCTCCTCATGGCGTTCGCGCCGGCTGGAGAGCTCGTAGAGACCGAGCGCCGCGAAGGGGCCGATCAATGCGAAACCCGCGGCCAGGGGAAACAGCAGCGGCAGCACCGAGTAGCCCATCACCACACGGGCGAGCACGAGGCCGAGCACCGGATAGATCACGCAGAGGATGATGGCGTGGCTCGGAATGGCCTTGAAATCCTCCCAGCCGCGCTTCAGCGCGTCGTGCAGGTCGGACAATTGGATGGTTCGGATCATCGGTCCAGCCGCTTCCGCGGTCCGGGCCGTGCCGGGGACATTGCCCTGGTAGAGTGTGGCCATGGTCGCTAGCTCCCTTGCCATACGGCCGATCTCGCGCCGGCAAGGCGCGCGCGGCCGCTTGCTTGAACGATCGCGATTCCGACCAGACGCGAATTCCGGATGGCATCGCGAGCTGAACGGTAAGCGTACTCCCAATTGCGAGTCCTGTCCCCCACGCGTGGGTGAAATTCGATGACGCAGTGCAAACCTCGCCGATGTCATTCGGCCGTCATTTCGCCGCAGATAAGCTGATGCTGCGTGCTGGTTCGCACAACTTCGCGGGCGCAACGCAGGAACATCGTTTATAAGTGCCACTCAAGGCCGTCCAACGGATCCTTTACGGGGAGAAGACATGAGCATTTTCGGGAAAATCATGAGCGCGATCTTCGGCAGCCATCCGGCTGCTGCCGCGCCCGCCGGCAGCGCGCCCGCTGGGGCCGCGCCGGGTACATCGGCGCCGGCTGCCACGCCCATGGCGGCCGTCGACGTCGCCGCGATCGTCGACAAGGCGGTGGCTGCGCACAAGGGCGAGAAGCTGGAATGGCGCACCTCCATCGTCGACCTCATGAAGGCGCTCGACATCGATTCCAGCCTCGCTGCGCGCAAGGATCTCGCCAAGGAGCTGGGCTACACCGGCGACATGAACGACTCCGCGAGCATGAACGTCTGGCTGCACAAGCAGGTGATGTCCAAGCTCGCCGCCAATGGCGGCAAGCTGCCGCCGGAGATCAAGCACTGACCGATCGCTCGGTCGTACCGCACGGGGCTCGCGATATCGCGGGCCCTTTTAGGTTCAGGCGAGGAGATCCGCATCTTCCGGGTGCCTGTCGAGATAGTCGACCACGAAGCCGCAGCCGGCGATCACCTTCCTGCCGTCGCGGCGGATCAAGTCAAGCGCGCCCTTGACCAGCTCGGACCCAATACCGCGGCCACGGAGGGCGCGCGGCGTTTCGGTATGGGTGATGATCACGGCCGACGGCGTCAGCCGGTAATTGGCGAAGGCGATGTCGCCGCCGACATCGAGCTCGAAGCGGTTCTTGTCCTTGTTGTCGCGTACCGAAGCCGCCATGTGGGACCTTTCCATAGTGCAGATTGCGTCCCGATTTAGGAGGCTGACCCCGCCCTTGCCAAGGTGAGACCAAGGGAGATTGCGGCAGGGGAGATATCTGCAAACGCGCGTCCCTGCGGCCGCATTGCAGCATCGACGTCTCGCTCTGCGAGCATGATACAGCGGCCGCAAATAATCCTCGATATTGCTCTTGCAAGGTCCGCGGCGGTTCCCACGTCCTTTGGAGGACATACGCCCGAATGCGGCCGGCAGGGTCGCCAGACATTCGGAGTGTCGTGATTGCCAGCCGCAGACGTATGCCTCGTTGTAGGAGGGTACGATGTCGGACTTTGGTTTCTTCAATACTCATCGAACATGGGAAGACTGGTGCGGGATGCTGCTCGGCGCGGTGATCGTGGCTTCGCCGTGGTTTCCCATCCAGGATCAAGCGATCGCCGGACACCAGACGATGATCCTGAATACGGTCGCAATCGGTCTGGTCGTGTTTGGCCTCAGCCAGCTCGAATATGTCGCCTTGCAACGCTGGCAAGAGGTGATGACGATCCTGGTCGGGCTGTGGCTCATCGCTTCGCCTTACGTCATCGGCTATTCCGGTGAAGGCTTTCTCCGCATCTATCACACGAGCCTGGGTGCGGTGGTGGTGCTGCTCGGCATACTCCAGCTGTGGCAGGACTGGGATCTGAATGACCAGGACATGCTCAAGCACGGACAATAGCCCGTAGATATCGTCAGGCCCGCCGGTTACGGACGGCGGGCCTCTGCCCTCAGTTCGTGACGATATCTGACTAATCCGAGCGCCTCTCGACCCAATGAGGGCGGTTCGGTTCAATCCGTGGCTTTGGCGAGCCTGGACTCTTCGGGCTGCGGCTGCGAGCGGAGGCAACCTCGGCAGATGACCAGGGAGCGGTTGACCCTGGCGTCCTGCTCGGCGTCGCTGCCCTCCTGCGCCTGCCACCATTCCTTCGAATAGGGCTGAAGTCCGGCGTGCGATCGCTCGTGCTGGGATCGGACTGCGGTGCGCGTCGGTCCGGACGCTGCGTGCGGCCGGTTGGGATCCTCGCCGGCGCCATCCCAGGCATAGCGCGCGGGCTTGAAGGCGGGATCTGAGGCCAGATGCGCTTGCGGGGCCGCGGCACATCCGGCAAGCGCCAGCGTGAGCAGGAGGAAGGCGGGCGCTTTGACCATAATGCGATACTCTTTACGCGAGACCTGAGCGAGGTTGCGCTGATCATGTTTAAAATTCCCTGAACGGCTGCGGCTGCGCCGGCGACAACGCGCATGCGTTATCTGACTCCTCCTGCTTGCTGAGTTCGCCGCCGCCGCGCGCGCCGACGATGCAAAGCCGTTCAATCCGTCCGATTATCCGCCGGGCGTGCAGAAGGCGCTGCGCTATGCCAATGAGGACTGCGACAGCCAGGGCGGCGGCGCCGTGACCTTCGCGCCTGATACGGTACGCAGAATCGACCTGACCGGTGACGGGCGAGACCACTACATCGTCGATTTCAGCGGCGCCAAATGCGGTGGGCGCGAGACCATCTATTGCGGAACTGGCGGCTGCACGATGAACATCCTGGTGGCGTTGCCGGGTGGGGACGTGCGTCTCGTCTTCGACGGCCGCGCCCACAGCTACGCGATCAAGCCGAAATCGATCAAGCCCGGCGCTTCGCATGTCATCCGTTTCGATCTGCATGGCGGCTATTGCGGCGGCTTTGGTGCGCAGACCTGCGCCAAGGAGAGATCCATCACGACAAGGCCGTTTGCGTTAAGGGAGCCGTAGGGCAGGCGCGCGGCAGGCGGCCTTGCGGGGACGCGTTCGATCGCGATAAATGGGCTGCAATGAGCGGGCAGATAAAGTGCTGTCCGCACTCGAAGAGGAAGCCCGATGCAGCTCCTGCGCATGTCCCGCCGCGTCATGAATCTCGCTTACATGCTGACCCAGAATGCGCGGCGGCATGGATCGCGACCTGGCTTTGTCTGGGGTGACAAGTGCTGGACCTGGCGCGAGATCGATGCGCAGGTCTCGGCGCTGGCGGTGGCGCTCGCCGCGCGCGGTATTACGAAGGGCGACCGCATCCTTGTCCATTCCAAGAATGGCGACGAGATGTTCTTTTCGATGTTCGCCGCGTTCCGGCTCGGTGCAGTCTGGGTCCCCACCAATTTTCGCCTGATGCCGGATGAGGTCAGCTATCTCGCCCAGGCCTCCGGGGCGAAGGCGTTCTTGTGCCATGCCGATTTTCCCGAGCACGCGGCGGCGGTGAAGGGCGGCGCACTGGAATTCACCTGGAGCATCGACGGCAAGGCCGCATTGGGCGAGCGCTCGGTGGCGGACGCCATCGCCTCGCATACGGGCGCTGCCGTGGACAATGTCGCAGTCGAGCATGACGATCCCTGCTGGTTCTTCTTCACCTCCGGCACCACCGGGCGCTCCAAGGCGGCGGTGCTGACCCACGGCCAGATGGGCTTTGTCGTCACCAACCATCTGGCCGATCTGACACCCGGTGTGACGGAGGAGGATGCCTCGCTGGTGGTGGCGCCATTGTCGCACGGCGCCGGCGTGCATCAGTTGATGCAGACCGCACGCGGCGCGCGTACCGTGCTGCTGCCGACTGAGAAATTCGACATCAACGAGGCGTTTCGCCTCATCGAGGCGCAGCGCGTCAGCAATCTGTTCACGGTGCCGACCATCTTGAAGATGATGGTCGAGCACCCCGCGGCCGACAAATACGACCATTCCTCGCTTCGCCACGTGATCTATGCCGGCGCGCCGATGTATCGCGAGGACCAGAAAGCGGCGCTGAAGAAGCTCGGCAAGGTGATCGTGCAGTATTTTGGCCTTGGCGAGGTCACCGGCAACATTACCGTGCTGCCGGCCGCGTTGCACGATTCCGAGGACGGCCCGCATGCGAAGATCGGTACCTGTGGCTTCGAGCGCACCGGCATGCAGGTCTCGATCCAGGACGATGAGGGCCGCGAGCTGGGAGCCAACCAGAGCGGCGAGATCTGTGTGATCGGCCCCGCGGTGTTCGCTGGCTACTACGACAACCCCGAAGCCAATGCGAAAGCGTTCCGCAACGGCTGGTTCCGCACCGGCGATCTCGGTCACATGGACGAGGAGGGTTTTGTCTACATCACGGGACGGGCCTCCGACATGTACATCTCCGGCGGCTCCAACATCTATCCACGCGAGATCGAGGAGAAGATTTTGACGCATCCGGCCGTCGGCGAGGTCGCCGTGCTCGGCGTGCCCGATCCGACCTGGGGAGAGGTCGGCGTTGCCGTCTGCGTCGCGCGCGAAGGCGAGAAGCCGGTGAGCGAAGCGGAGATGGCGGCATTTCTCTCGCCGATGGTGCCGCGCTACAAGATGCCGAAGCGGTTCTTCTTCTGGGAGGCGCTGCCGAAATCCGGCTACGGCAAGATTCCAAAACGCATGGTACGCGACGAGCTCGAGGCGCGAGGCCTGCTCGATCTCGACAAGACGAAGGCCAGCTGAGCGGGCGTCATGCGCAGCATCAAGCAGCCGGGCGCACCTCACGCAGAACGCATCCAATGGGTGGAGGCGAGGGGACGCGCCTTCGCCTTTACGCTTCAAGCCGGTCTGCCGCTGCTGGAAGCCGCGCGCCGCGGTTTTGCCGCGGAGGGTTTTGCCGGCGGCGTGCTCAATTTTGGTGCTGGCGCGCTTGGACCGTTCGGCTATGTGATGCCGGCACTGTCGAAGACTGGCGACAATGCAGCGTTCTACAGCGATGCGTTTCGGCCCAAGGGCGTGACGCGCACGAAGCTCGGCAGCATGACCCTGGGTGTGCGGGAGGGTGCGCCGTTCTTTCATTGCCACGGGCTGTGGACGGAGGCCAATGGCCGCGCCAGCGGCGGCCACATGTTGCCCGACGAGACTGTTGTCGCCGAACCGTTCGCCGTCGAAGCCTTCGGTCTCGATGGTGCGATGTTCACGGCCGAGTCCGATCCAGAAACGAATTTCAAGCTGTTCGGGCCGGTTGCGGCTGAGAGCACCGGTGCGCAGGCCAAGAGCCGCGCCTTCGCCCTGCGGCTGCGGCCTAACCAGGATTTTGCCGGCTGCCTCGAAGCATTCTGTCGCGCGCAAGGCATTGTGCGTGCGAAAATTCACGGTGGCGTCGGCTCGACCATCGGCGCGCGCTTCACCCATGGCGGCGTTACCGAGCCGTTTGCCACTGAGCTGGCGGTAACGTGCGGCGCGATCGAGGCCGGTTCGTCCGGCGCGCTCGAAGCCGCCCTCGATGTCGCCCTGATCGATTACACGGGCGACCTCGCCGAGGGCCGCTTGGTCCGCGGCGACAATCCCGTGCTGATGACCATGGAGCTGGTGCTGGAGCCCATGGGCTAAAAGGCACGACCGTAGCTTGTGACTTTCCGCAGATGCCACTTCCATGCGGTTTGTGTTCCTGATATGTTCCTTGAAGATTTCGGCGGGGACGGGAGCGGGAGCATGAGCCGGACACGACGTCGACAGACCACACGGCGTGCGCCCTATCTCAGGCGTGTCTGGCTCGATCGCTCGCGGGTCGAGGACTGGGAGGTTTATCCGTTCTGCCTTCCCGCCTTCAGGGATGAGTTCGATCACAGCTTCGAGTCCGCGGTCACGATCATCGTCGGCGAGAACGGCGCCGGAAAATCGACCATTCTTGAGGGCATCGCGGGGTTGGCCGGCTTTGCCAGCACTGGCGGCCGCAAGGGTTTTCAGGAGATAGACGGCGGCGGCATCGAAATCACTGGCGAAGTGCTGTCGTCTGCTTTGCGGGCCGCGTGGGTCCCGAAGGTGACCGACGGCTGGTTCTTCCGTGCCGAGACGTTCTTTTCGATCGCACGCTACATGGACCGCTCGGCCGTGAGCGCCGCGCAAGCCATGGAGGGCGTGTTTGGTGCAAGCGTTCAGGAGGCGCCGGACTATCTCTCCTTTTCCCATGGCGAGGGCTTTTTGGTCTTCTTCGAGGAGCGTTGCCAGAAGCAGGGCATCTACATCTTCGACGAGCCGGAATCGGCGCTCTCGCCGGCGCGGTAGATGGACTTCCTTAAGCTCCTGCATCGCATGGACCTCTCCGGCAATTGTCAGGTGATCATGGCGACCCACGCACCCTTGCTGATGGCCTATCCGAATGCGCAGCTGCTGCGGCTGGGTAAATACGGCCTGGAGCCGGTTACGGTGGAGCAGACCGATCATTATCGGGTGATGCGGGAGTTTTGCGCCGACCCGCGCGGCTTCGCGGAGGCCACGCTGGCGGAATGATTGAGGGCAATCGTCACACCCACTCTCCCGGTCGTCATTGCGAGCGAAGCGAAGCAATCCAGAGTCTTTCCAGGGTGACAGTTTGGATTGCTTCGCTTCGCTCGCAATGACCCAGTGCGCGGTATGGGAGCAGCCTGCATCCACATTGGCCTTCTGGTTGCAAGCACAGGTTCACCTTCTCGCGGCACATCTGCCCGAGCCCTGTTTGGATCATCACCCTCAAAACGGCCGAGGGCGCAGGGAAGACCGGGCGCCGGCTGGCGCCCGCGGTCCGCTGTGCGCAAATGCGCTGGAAACAGATGCACAGCGGCATACAGGGCAGCCTGGACATCCCGGCCTTCCCTGCGCAGTGGTTTGACGGCTTATGTCGTGCTCTTGTGTCTGGGAAATCTGCCAGAATGTGCAAACGGGCGGTTCTCGCAAAACCGCCCGTTGCTGGATCTGAGCCCGGTCGCGCTCAAAGGCCGTGA
>NZ_JADPKU010000124.1:0-1403 GCF_023074095.1 Bradyrhizobium sp. 137 | reverse complement strand
CCGCCGTGACATCCGCCTCCATCATCGTGCCGAGCGCCTCGATCCCAGCCGCAAGGCAGAACCGATCGAAGCTCGCCCGCACTTCTGCAAACGCTTCGTTCACAGCTCCCGGTCGCCGGCCAGCCAGCCGGTGTGATATCTCTCGTCATGGCGTTGCTCTCCTTTGTGGAATCAGCACCCCGAGCCTACCGGCTCAAGGTGGGCAACGCCGACCTCTTCAGGATTTCAACACAACCCGGGACATCCCCGAAAAAGAGGCCTCGCTGGTCTATGCAGTGAGCACGACTAAAGTCGCCTAGCATCCCATCCGCCTTCAGGGTCGCCGGAAGCTGAGAATGCAACTGCCCCCAGGGAGGGGTCAATCTCAACCCGTTAGCAGAACTCGACACTGACGATCGCGGTGATCAAATTAGTATCGACTTGGGAACGGCTATTTCTGCTCGAGCCGTACTTGAGTACTCGCGATCCGATTGGGTGAGTGATCTGCACGATGTCCAGCCGGTGCGCTCTGCCAAAGAGGTTATTGTCGAGTACTCCGCTCACCCGGATGAAACTGTACGTGAGGTCTGGCGACGGCGGCTTGCTCGTGCAGGACATTCGGTCTCTAGAAGATGCTCACTCGCCCACCGACTCCGCGCTGGAAGCATGGCCATCGAGCCGGCCATGAAATTTAGGATAGATGAGAAAGACACGGGCCTGCGCGCTGCCGCGCGCTTGCATGTTCATGGCCCGCACGGAGAGTACCTTCCGCCGAAAGGACACCAGCGGAAGGTCAATAAAGAAATTGCTCGGAGACCTGTTGGCCGACTTCGCAAACGGCCTAAACCAATATGCCTATGTGGATGGGTATTGCACCGTCGACATTCCGGTCGGTCTCGTTCTCGTGAAATAACCAGAGGCTTTGAGGTGCGCCCACTCTGGCGCATCGTCGACATTGATGAGAACACCGAGATCCTCACCTTCGAGTTCGCTACAGTCGGGCCGCTGGTTGATATGACCGTGGAAGAAAACGCGGGACGGGACAAACCGATCTTCTGCGCTCGCGGCTGGACGCGATCATCGATATGGGGCACCCGCTGGTGAAGCTGGCGGGGACAATCGACTGGTCGTTCCTGGAGCAGCGGTTCGGGGCGGTCTACGAGGACAAGCCGGGCCGGCCGCCATTGCCGACGCGGCTGATGGCGGGGCTGGCGATCCTCAAGCACACCTACGACCTCTCCGACGAGGTCCTGTGCGAGCGCTGGGTGGAGAACCCCTATTACCAGTTCTTCTGCGGCGAGGAGTTCTTCCAGCACCGATTGGTGTTCGATCGCTCTTCGCTGACGCGCTGGCGCCAGCGGATGGGCGAGGAGAAGCTGCAGGCTTTGCTGCAGGAGAGCCTTTCGGTTGCCACCAAGACCGAG
>NZ_JADPKU010000110.1:0-526 GCF_023074095.1 Bradyrhizobium sp. 137 | reverse complement strand
GCGGTCTCGCGGAAGGCGCGCTCGAGCTCGTCGAGCGAGACTTCGCCCGGACGCAACGGACGCTCCAGGGTCTGCTCGATCAGCGCGCCGGTGGTCATCGCTTTGGCCGGCGCAGGCGCGGCAGCCGGGGCTTCCGGCACCAAAGGCGGGGCATCGGCGACGGGAGCTGCGCTGGCGCCTGCCGCCATGGCCGCCATGCCCTGCTCGACCATCGCTTCCAGCTTGTCGATGAGATCGCGGTCGTTACCTTCCGGCTCGGCTTCGCTCGCCTCCAGCCCCGCCAGAATCTCCTTGATGCGGTCGATCGAGGACAGGATCACCGTCACCGCCTGCCCGGTCACCGGCATGCCGTCACGGAATTTGCCCATCAAGGTCTCGCCGGCATGGGCCAGCGCTTCCAGCCGCGGCAGGCCGAGGAAACCGCAGGTGCCCTTGATGGTGTGGACCAGGCGGAAGATGTTATCCAGGATCTTGGCGTTGTTCGGCTCCTGCTCGAACTTCACCAATTGATTGTCAACGGTGTCCA
>NZ_JADPKU010000026.1:0-165696 GCF_023074095.1 Bradyrhizobium sp. 137 | reverse complement strand
GGGGGCGCGCAGCGCCAGCCTTGAGCCCGCTCGATCACCGGTCTACTTCAACACAGTTGCTCCCCGGGGAGCGATGCACTATTGCCCCCGTCGCCTTGCCGATGGCTGATGCCGCGGTCCGGTTGGGCCGCTCACATCACCGCAAGACTTGGCGCACAGACCCCGGGCGCCAGGACCACACGATTTCGCCGTACGCCGATCACACCGGTCGAGTGCGCGAGGTCCTCGCTCACGGCTCTCCGCCCTGCGAAGCCCTTCGCACCGATGTGACCTGCGTCCACCGCCGCCCGGCCCGCGTGTCGTGACGATCGCGATACGCCCCTCTTGCTTGGGCGACACATACGCGATTTCCGAATTTCGGTAAAGCGGAATATTTTGGATGGCGCACGTTGACCCACGGCTTGGTGTTTCGCCCGGCGGGCAACGCAAGGTCTCGTAATCCGAATGAGCGAAGCGAGATCCGGGAATCTTGCCGTGCATCCCGAGTGTCGCTTCCGACTTCGCTCGCCGAGCTAGTGCAGACAAGCCGCTCACCCGGTTACGAATTCAGTGCAAAGCGCAGGTGTGCCGCTAGTCCTCGCTCGAGGCGGCGGAGCGGTCGTTCAAATGGGCCTGCGACAGCAGGAAGAACAGCGCGCGTTCGCCTTGATATTTGGCGGACGGGCGCGTGCGCTCGAACCCGTCCGCAAATATCTTGCCGGACTGGTCGCACACTTGCCATCGCCAGCCAAACCGCTTGCGCCTTGTTAGGACCACTTCGAACATGCCGACGGGCCGGGCCCCCTGCTCATTACCGATGGCGCAGGCGTCGATGATCTGCGCATCCGACTGCGACATATAACCCAGCAGGATGGAAAGAGAATAAAAATTGATGATCGGAATTGAGCGTCCACCGGTGCGGTGAACTCGCGCTTCGGGAATAAGGCGCTGATGGCGGTGTTGCTTCGCGCCTCGAGACGCTGCTTGGCCGCGCAGGCCTATGGATTCAAAACACAGGAGCGGCAACAGTGAGCGTCTGCTCACCTATCGCAGAGGTAACGGAAGATGGTGCGCTTGTGCGCCATGTGAGAAGCGGAGGATCTTCGAGGCGCGAAGCCCAGCATCCGGACCAGACCACCACCGGCGGGCATCGCCGCCAGCATCACCGCGCGACGACCTCGACTTCGCCGTCGACGCCGTTCACGACGTTGAAGCCGCGCTCGTAGACCTTGCCCTCGTTCTTGGCGATGGCGCGGTATTCGCCTTCGGAGAGCACGACGCGCGGGAAGGCGCCGATCGATTCCTTGATGACGTCGCCGCCCGGGGTCAGCACCGACCAGGCGGTGTTGGCCAGCGCTTCCCCGCCCCTGTCGCTGACGAGCTTGAGCGTGATCACGGCAGCGCGGTGGGTGATGGTGACGTCGGTGAGCTTGCCGGCCTGGACGCGGATGTCGGAGCGCACCACAGAGTTGGCATCGCCATAGTTGGAGACGATGTAGTAGGTGCCCTCCGGTATCAGCACGACGTCGCCGGCGGCGACGTTCGGCACCAGGGAAGCCCGCTCGCCGGATTCGAACTGGCTGCCCTTGTAGATCGCGAACGAGATCTGGTTCTGCGGAATGCGGCTGGTGCCGACGCGGCCCTCGATGCGCAAGCCCCCGGCCGGCAGCACGAAGGATTCACGGTCGGTCTCCGCTTTCAGGCTGACGGTGCGCACCGCACTGACGAGGCCGAAGGCGACGTGCACGACGTAATTGCCCGGCGGCAGCACGATGTTGGGCGTGGCGCTGCGGTCCTCGCGGATCAGCTTGAAGGTGCCGTTCTCGTCGGGACGGTCGGCAAATACGCGCCAGACCAGGCCGCTGGTGATCGGCGGAGCATCCTTGCCGTATTTCGCGGTCAGCGACAGCACGCCCTGGCCGGGCACGGCCGCATTCAGCGGCGCGGCCGGCGGCACGGTCGTGACCGCGGGCGGCGGCATGGTGGGCGAAGTCGGCTGCATCAGGGTCGGCGGCAGGCTCAGCGGCCCGGCGCCTGCCCCCGAGGGCGGTGCCAGATTGATGGCGCCGCCGGGATCCGGCACCGACGCAGGGGGCACCGGCGGCGGACGATCGGAGAAAAGCTGCGCTTGCGCCGCGTTTTGGCCAAGGGAGACCGGGCCGAAGGACGCAAGGCACGCCGCAAGGGTCAGCGCCGGCAGCAGCCGATCGCTGCGCCGCCATCTGATGATGCCGTCACCCCCGCGTGTCATGTCCCTGCTTTTCACTGAAAACGCGGCAAATTCAAGCCTCAGGAACCCGCTGGAATACGGTCATTTGGAACCCGGTTGACGCCTGCGTGATTAGTCTCGCAGCAACCGTCCATCGCCATACTCCTGCCCTGTGCCCTTCCCAAAGCGGCATAAACCATGCTCTGCCCCGGTTCTGGCGGAGTGCCAGTGCGGTGCTTAGTCTAGTGATACGGGCCTGGCCCAGGGGAGTTTTTCAGTGCTGGACATCTTGAAGGGTCGGGGCGCGAACGGCTCGAATAGCGAGAAAGTCGGCTTGGGCAGCATCCGCCGGCCGGTCATCGGCCTTGCCCTCGGCGGCGGTGCGGCGCGCGGCTTCGCCCATATCGGCATCATCCGGACTCTGCTCGCCAACGGCATCGCGCCCGACGTCGTGGTCGGCACCTCGATCGGCGCGGTGGTCGGCGGCCTCTATGCGGCCGGCCAGCTCGATACGCTGGAAGAATGGGGCCGCAGCCTGCAAGGCATGCGCAACATCCTCGGCTATCTCGACATCCGCCTCAACGGCTCAGGCCTGATCGGCGGCGAGAAGCTGGCGACCCGGCTCGAGGAAGCGTGCGGCCGAACCCTGATCGAGGATCTCCCGATCAAGTTCGCGGCGGTCGCCACCGAGGTCCGCACCGGCCACGAGATCTGGCTGACGCGCGGGCGCGTGGTCGACGCGATGCGCGCCTCCTATGCGCTGCCCGGCATCTTCTCTCCCGTCCTGATCGGCGACCGCTGGCTGGTCGACGGCGCGCTGGTGAATCCGGTACCGGTCTCGGCGGCACGGGCGCTCGGCGCCGAAATCGTTATCGCGGCAAATCTTTCCAGCGATATCTTCACCTATTCGACGACGGTCTATTCCCACGGCGCGATGCCCGAACCGGTCGTGCCCGTGCCTGAGGAGACAACGTCAAAACGGCGCTTCCCGCGATTCTTCTCGCCTGAGAAAACGGTGAAGCGCGAGTTTTTCGGCGCAAGCAGCAGCCGCCCCGGCCTTTCGTCGGTGATGGTCGACGCCTTCAACATCATGCAGGACCGCATCACCCGCGCCCGCCTCGCCGGCGATCCACCTGATATGCTGATCACGCCGCGGGTCGGCCATTTCGGCTGGTTCGACTTCCACCGTGCCGATGACCTCATCGCCTTGGGCACCCGCGCCGCCGAGCGTGCGTTGGACTCCATTCAGGAAGCGATCCACGTGCTGGCGCCGCCGCCCGAAGGCGCGGCGCCCAAGATCAGCGAGTAAAGCCGCTCAAGCCGTCTTGATGTAGTCGCGCAGGGCTTCTTGCTCGGCCTCGTATTCCTGGACGCGGCGCTTGACGATGTCGCCGATCGAGATCAGGCCCACCACCTTGCCATTGTCGATCACGGGCAGATGGCGGAACTTGCCTGTGGTCATTATCTCCATGAGTTCGGCGACTGTGTCGGTCTCCTTGCAGGTGACCACCTTGCGGGTCATGACCTGAGCGACCGGCTCCTCCAGCACGCCGGCGCCGCGTTCGCCGAGCACGCGCACGATGTCGCGCTCGGACAGGATGCCTTCGAGCCGGCTCTGGTTCATCACCAGCACCGCGCCGATCTTCTTCTCACCGAGCAGCTTGATCGCGGCCGACAGCTTGGCGTCGGGCTCGACGCTCACGATCTGGTGGCCCTTGGTGTTGAGAATGGAACGTACCGTCATTGTCGCCTCCCTGAATCGGAGCCGTCCGCCCTTTGGCGATCCGGAACTTGTTCGCGAGTCTTCAACTAACAGTTTCAGCGCCGGTTTCACGCTCGGGCGCCTTGCGAAGCATTGCCTTGTTACCGTCTGAGCATGATCTCGCCGGAAAACCGCTACGCTTTTCCGGATCATGCTCGATCAGCTTGCAGCTTCGGAACATTCTTCTCGGGAATGATGGATGAATTCGGGCCGCGCCGCAAGCGCCGCTTCAAATACGGTCTGAGACGTCCCGTGATGACGCATCCGCAGCATCGCTTCGCATGCGCGGCACCGGATCGAACAGCGCAAACAGCAGCAGCCCCGCGAAGAAACCGCCGATATGGGCCTGCCAGGCCACGCTCGTGGTCTCAGCATCGATGCCAATTGCGCCAACGCCGAAGATGATGTTGACGCCGAACCAAACGCTGAGGAAGCCGACCACCCGTCCGTCGCGCAACGCGCGCGACAGCGGCAGCGCTGGAACCTTTGCGGCGGTATCGGCGTCCGAACGGCTGAACGATAGGAAGCTGCCGCGGGCGAACGCGAAGCGGATCGCCGCCGCCATCGCTCCCGACACCGAGGCCGACGCGCCGATCATCGGCGCCACCGCATGCTCATGGGTGACGAGATGGGCGAGCGCGCCGGCCGCCGCCGTCACCGCCATGAACACGAAGAACCTGATGGCGCCAAAGCGCCGCGCCAGCGCGCTGCCGAACGGCAGCAGCCACAGCACGTTAAAGCCGAGATGGGTCAAATTGGCGTGCAGCAGCGAATAGGTGACGAAGGTCCAGACCTTCGCACCCGCCCCGCCCGGAATCTGCAGATTGAGCAGCGAGGAATCGTAGCGCTTCGGGATGAAGCCGAAGACGTCGATGGTCCAGTTTTCGATCTCCGGCGGCAGCAGCACCCGCAGATGGATCAGCGCCAGCAGGGCGATATAGCCGGTCAGCGCCGCGGGCAACGTCAGGATCGGCTCGCGCGAAGCCTCCTCAACGACGGCCGGCACGTCCGTTTGAAAACCTTGCGGCGGAAAGTCTTGCGGGGAATCCAAGGCAGCTTCGCTTTCAGCGCGATCGGAGCGGTGCTTGGAGATAGTCGCCTTTGCCGGCCTTGCGCAAGTGCACAAAAGGAAATGGGAGGGCCCTGGGAAAAGCCCTCCCTGTCCGTGTTGTCGGCCTTCCGGTACCTTCCCGGGAATAAGGTGTATCCCCACCCATCGCGGCCCGCGACCAAACTGTTTGACGCCCTGTGTACAGGCCTCGCCGAGAACCTGGAGAAAGCGGCGAAGCTTGCGACCGCGATCACCTTAGCAGGCAGGCTGGCGGTGCAAAGCGCATAGTTAATTTAACGTTAACAACGCAAAGACAGCCGCCGAGGAGCTGAAAACACCCCAGCGGCATGGACGCTGCAGATCCCCTCCTGCACAACAACGAAAGGGATCGCGGGTGCACTGAAGCGGGACAGGTTTGTCCCGGGAGGTTGCGCCCCCGAATAAGCGTCAGTCATGAAACATCCGTCGAGCCGCGAGTTCTTCGCGTATTGGGACAACAAGCGCGGCGCAGCGCGGGCGCCCGATCGGGCCGACATCGATCCGGCCGCCGTCCGCGACCTGCTCGGCGATATCTTCGTGCTGTCCTGCGAGCAGAAGCTCGGCTTCCCGTTCCGCGTCGCCGGCACGCGCGTCTGTGCGCTCGCCGGGGGCGATCTCAAGGACCGGAGCTTTGCGGCGCTATTCACGCAAGCCAGCCGCGGCGAGATCGAGGAGATCACCACGATCGTCGCCGACGAGACCTTGGGTGCGATTGCCGGCGTCACGGCTCAACGCGAAAACGGCAGCAAGGCGCATCTCGAGCTGCTGCTGCTGCCCTTCAATGCCCGCCCGCATACGCCTGTCAGCGTGACCGGCGTGCTCGCACCGTTCGACGACGAATGCGGCGTGCTCGGTGCCTTCACCCTCACCTCCTGGCGCTATCTGCATCAGCCGGAGAAACTGCTGCCGCGCGCGATCCGCAAATTGCAGATCGCACGCGGGCTGATGGTGTATGAGGGGCTGCGGTAGACTTCGAAAGCTCCTGCGCAGGTGCCGATCGCGCGATGGATCGTCGCGCGCGGCATGACCGTTTTTGCCGGATTTGCGTCATTCCCGAAGTCGTCCCAACCGGATAGTTTCCGCGCCGCGTGAGATGACGAGCGGGTGACATCATCATGAGCTGGCGCATTCTGGCATGGACCCTCCTTGGCAGCGTGGCATTGCTGGTGGCGATCGGCGGAACGTGGCTGCTCCTGCTGCCAGGCGCGCCGGCATCGGGAACCGCGCCTGCGATCTCCAAAGACGAAGCCGAGGCGACGCTGGCCGCGCTGAAACCGCCGAAGCGACAGCGCCCTCTGATCGCCATCGTCGGCATCAACGACATGAGCGAGACCACCGACTATCTGATGCCCTACGGCATCCTCGCGCGGGCGGACGTCGCCGACGTCCTCACCCTGGCGACGCAGCCGGGACCGGTCACGCTCTATCCCGCACTCAGGGTGCAGCCCCATGCGACCATCGCCGAGTTCGACGCCGCGCATCCCGACGGCGCCGACTACGTCATCGTGCCCGCGATGAGCCGCGACGACGACACAGTCGTCCTGCAGTGGATCAGGAGCCAGGCCGGCAAGGGCGCGATCGTGATCGGCGTCTGCGTCGGCGCCACGGTCGTTGCCAACACCGGGCTGCTCGACGGCAAGAGAGCCACGACGCATTGGTATTCGGTGCGCGACCTTCAGAAGCATTCGACGGTCCGCTATACGGCGGACCGCAGACTGGTCGTCGACCAGGGCGTCGTAACGACCACCGGCATCACCGCATCCATGCCGATGGCCCTCACCTTGATCGAGGCCATTGCCGGTCGGGCCAAGGCCGAGGCGGTCGCCCGCGACATCGGCCTTGCGGCGTGGGATGCGCGCCACCGCAGCGACGCGTTCAGCTTCACGCGCCCCTTCGCGCTGACGGCGATCGCGAACACGCTCGCCTTCTGGAACCGCGAGCAGCTCGGTATAGCGCTGACGCCAGGTGTCGACGAGGTCTCGCTCGCGCTGGTCGCCGATGCATGGTCGCGGACCTATCGCTCACGCGCCCTCACCTTCGCCGCCACGGCAGAGGCGCGCACGAGCCGCGGAGGCCTCGGCATCCTGCCGGACCGGATCGCGGACGATTGGCCTGCGCAGCAGGCGCTGCCGGGAGCCGGCACCTCGCCGCCGGCACAGGCGCTGGATGAAACGCTACGTGCGATCGATGCGCGCTACGGATCGCGCACGGCCGACTTCGTGGCGATGCAGCTGGAATATCTGAAGCTGGATTGATCTCAGCGCGATCTCGCTGCAACGTGACGTCCCTCCCCGCTCACGACTCACGCGGGCGTGAACCCACCTGCTCGAACCAGTTTCAACCAGCCTCCGTCGAAGAACCGTGCGGGCCGTTCTGGTCTCGCCGAACCGAGACTGGAGACTTTCCATGAAACTCACATTGCCGAAAGTTGCTTTGATTGCCTTTGTTGCGGCGACCGCGTTCATCGCGACCAGTGTCAACGCCGCGCAGTACCGCACATACGGCTGCGAGTTCGCCTTGTTCGAGGGCTGTGGCAGCCTGATCGAGATGCCGAATCAAGGCGGACGACGCGTCGTCACCCATCGCGACACCTCGCCGACTTACATGAAGCAGACCGATCCTCGCTATAGCTCCGCGATGCGTGATGCCGGTGGCAGTGGCGGCGGTGGTGGTGGTGGGGGCAGCGGTGGCCGCTGAGCTCACGCCTCTCTCTTCAGATGATGTCGCCAGTAGATGATGTCGCCAGTGCAATCCGGCGGCATCATTGCTGCCTGACCTGAATGGCGGACGCTCAACCTCGCCGTTTCTTCCTCGCCTTCTTCTTCCCCGGCGCGCCCTTCACGGGCCACGGCATGACCGAAGGCTCCGCGTGGCCCTGTTTGCTCTTATGCTTCTTTTGCTTCCCGAAAGAAGCAGCCTCGCCGAATTTCGGGCCACGCTCGCCGTGAGACGTGCTGCGCGGCTTGAATGCACCTGCCTCGCGCGCGCGATCGCTCTGACGCTCACGGTGATCATCGTCAGCGGCCTCGCGCCTAGGCGCATATGACCGCTCCTGCGAAGCCGCCTGCCGCTGCGGCCCGTCCGCCATCGGCTCGATGCGGATGCTGTCTTCCTTGTCCGGACGCTTGATCTTGGCAGCGAAGGAGTCCGCGACCCGCTCGGAAATCTCGAACTCGGTGGTGGTGTCCATGATCTTGATGGCGCCGATGTCGCCCTTGTCGATGCCGCCGCGGCGGCAGATCATCGGCAGCAGCCAGCGCGCCTCCGCGTTCTTGCGCCGGCCGATGGCGGCGCGGAACCAGACGCTGCCCTCGGCCATGCGATGTTTCGACGAGGACTTCCCGGATTTTGCTCGTGGCTTGCCGGGGCGATCGCCGCCGCCTTCACCTTCAAACCTGTCACGACCGCGATCTTCGCGCGGCTTGCCGCTGCGCTCGCCGGGATCGATGATGTCCTCGGGCGAGGGCAGCCGTGCCCGATAGAGCCGCGCCAACGCGGCGGCGATATCCTCGGGCGAACGCTCGGCCAGCAACGCCTGCGCCAGCACCAGATCGTCGGCGGTCGTCTCCTCGGTGAACAACACATCCTTCATGCGCGCGTGATCGAGCTTGCGGATCTCCTCCGCCTGCGGCGCCGTACCCCAGATGGCCTCGATGCCCGAGAGATTGAGCAGCAATTCCGCACGCCGGCGTCGTGCCGGCGGCACCAGGAGGACGCTCGTGCCCTTTCGTCCCGCACGTCCGGTTCGGCCCGAGCGGTGCTGCATGACTTCGGCGTCATTGGGCAGATCGGCATGGATGACGAGGTCGAGGCTCGGCAGGTCGATACCGCGGGCGGCGACGTCGGTCGCGACGCAGACGCGGGAGCGTCCGTCCCGGAGCGACTGCAGCGCCATGGTGCGTTCGTTCTGGGTCAATTCGCCTGACAGGGCGACCACGGAGAAGCCGCGCTCGAGCAGCGCCGCCTGCAAATGCCTCACGGCATCGCGCGTGCTGCAGAACACCAGCGCGCTCGGCGCCTCGTGGAATCGCAGCACGTTGACGACCGCGTGCTCGACGTCGGCGGGCGCGATCCGGATCGCGCGGTACTCGATATCGGCGTGGCCGCCTTCGTCGCCAGCGACCTCTATCCGGAGCGCGTCGCGTTGATATTGCCTGGCCAGTGCGACGATGCCGCGCGGAAACGTCGCCGAGAACAACAGGGTGCGGCGCGCCTCAGGCGTGGTCTCGAGGATGAACTCCATGTCCTCGCGAAAGCCGAGATTGAGCATCTCGTCGGCTTCGTCGAGCACGACCACCTTCAATTCCGAGATGTCGAGACGGCTTCGGCGCAAATGATCGCAGAGGCGGCCGGGCGTGCCGACGACGATATGGGCGCCGGCGGCCAGTTCGCGCTGCTCGCGGCGCGGATCCATGCCGCCAACACAGGAGACGACCCGCCCGCCCGTATGCCCGTAGAGCCATGCAAGCTCGCGCTGAACCTGCAAGGCAAGTTCGCGGGTCGGCGCCACGATCAGCGCGAGCGGCGCGCCGGCCTGCGCGAACCGCTCGGCGTCACCGAGCAGGTCCCTGGCCATGGCAAGGCCATAAGCCAGGGTCTTGCCGGAGCCGGTCTGGGCCGAGACCAGGAGGTCGCGGCCAGAGGCCTCGTCCGCGAGCACGGCGAGCTGAACGGGAGTCGGGGAATCATAGTTCCGCTCGCCCAAAGCGCGGGCGAGCGGCGGGGTCAGGGCCGGAAAAGACACGGGATGGAGAACCTTGGTTAATTCAGGCGCGCAAACGGTGAACCGGCGGACCTGAGCTCGCGTGCGCGGCAAACGGCCCGGCCGCACGCCGGATGTGATCTGGGCGCTCTTTACGCCAAGTGCGCTGAAATCACCATGCCTATGATGCATGGCCTGCCAGAGAACCGCGCCTGAAGGTCGCAAGGATTTGCCAGCCGGCAATTGCTTGGCGCGCGTCTAATCCCTGGAGGTCGCCAGCTTGCTGAAGCTGCCGACCAGCTTCGCCCTCGCCCGCGCAACAATGTCTCTTGCTGCAAAGGTCAAGGCGCGGACGGCGCGCCAGGCTTCGGTTGCCTGCAGCCACGCCTTCACGTCGGCAAACTTGCCATAGGTCCAGGCGAATGCCGGAATCCGCATCAGCTTGTCCCGCGTGAGATGGAACAGGCGCTCGACCAGAACGAGCTTGAGCAGCTCGCCGATGATGAAGGTCGCTGCGCCGCTCAGGACCTGGCCAGTTGCGGCAAGGTAGGCTGCCAGGGGCTTGATCGGCTCCAGAATGATCACGGGTACGGAAAACAAGGCGAGCGAAGGATAGGGCGGCAGCGACCTGATCCAGGCCCGCAATCGCGCGAATTGGAGGTGCCGCTCGACCCAGCGCGAAATTGGCCGCGCCACGGCCATGAAAACCGCGTCCACAAGGAAGTAGACGGCGGCCAGGACGTAAGTGACGGGTTTCAGAATTCGCTTCACGGCACCTCTCCCGTGAACTGAAAGCCGGAACTTGGGCCTAAGTTTCACCGCAGCATGAAGAGTTCGCGAATTCCCGATGGAACTTTCTGGGCGGTTCAGATCTCCGCATAGATCTCAAGCAAATTTCCATCGGGGTCGCGGAAGAACAGCGTGCGATGGCCGAAGGACTGGTTGGTCGGCGGCGACAGCAGCGCCACGCCCCGCCGCACGAGTTCGTCGGCGCACGCATCGACCTCAGTTGCCGACACCTTGAAGGCCAGTTGCAGCGAAGCGCTGCCCGGCGGCGTCGGCGCATCAGCGGCGGTCCGGCTCGGCCGTGCCAGCGCCAGCGTGTTGCTGCCGAGGCCGTACTCGATCCAGCTCGGCGAAAGCTCGCGCAGCAGGGACAAGGCGAGCACGTCTTCGTAGAAGCGCCGCATCGCCGCCATGTCGCGCACGAAGATGACGGTGTAGTCGATCGCGCGGATGGCGCTGAACGGCGAGCGGGGCTGGTTCGGTTCGAGGGTCGGTTCGTTGGTCATCTCGTCATTCATTCCAAACCCCGACTCGTAGCCCCGCAAGGCGCCAACGGTCGGCGCAAAGCGCCACCCGCTTGACGGGGAACATGACCTACTCCACCAGCTCCGGCCACGGCACGATGGTCGACTTCACCGTCTTCATCGCCATCGCGTCCTGGACCGCCTGCGCGACGCCCGCTTCCGTGAACGGATAAATCGTCTGCATCTTCAGCCAGGGATACTTGTCGCGCGTCCGGTACAGCATGTCGACGCCGAGCGGCAGATCGTTGCCGGTGAAGCCCCAGGATCCCAGCACGTTGAGGTCCTTGGTGCAGATCCGGTGCCAGGAGGTCTCGATCGAGCCGGCGTCGGTGAACTGGCCCATCTCGACATAGGTGCCGCCGTCGCGCAGCATCTCGATGCCTTCGGGGCCGGCTGAGGGGTGTCCCGAGCAATCCATCACGAGATCAGCGCCGAAGCCGCCGACGATGTCGCGCACGCGTGCGATGCGATCTTGCGGCGACTTCAGTTCCTCGATGTTGACGGTCGCCTCCGCGCCGAATTCGCGGGCGAGCTTGAGCCGCGGCTGCTCCGGCGCGCCGACGCAGATCACGCGCCCTGCCCCCATCTCCTGCGCGGCTGCGACCGCCAGAATGCCGATCGGGCCGGAGCCCTGGATCACCACGGTATCGCCCCAGGAAAAACCGCCGGCGCGGATCGCGCGATTGAAGGCGCGGATGCAGGACGTCAGCGGCTCGGACAGCGCGCCCAGCCGCAGCGACATGTCGTCGGGCAGCTTGTAAATTTTGGTGCCCGGCAGCATGTCGAGATCGACATAGACATATTCGGCCCAGCCGCCCCACATGTGAGGCGCCTTCTCGAAGCCGAGATAGCGGCCGTAATAGACCGGCGTCAGGCACTTGTTGGCGACTTGCGGATAATGGATGCAGTAATAGCAGCGGCCGCAGGGCATCAGCGGCGGGATCATCACCTTCGAGCCGACCTTCAGCGGCTTGCTCATGAAGTCCTCGGTGAACTCGTCGCCGCATTCGACGATGACACCGCCGAGCTCGTGGCCGAGCGTGAACGGCCACGGCAGCGGTTTCGGCCAATGTCCCTTGAGAATATGCAAATCGGTGCCGCAGACCCCGCAGGCGCCGACCTTGATCAGCGCCGCCTTGCGGCCGACCTTCGGCCACGGCACGGTGCGGATGACAGGCTCCGAGCCCGGTCCTGCGTGGGTGCAGACGCGGATGGATTCCATGGCTGTGTCCTCGCTGCCCGTCTGTTATGATTGATTGGTGCGGGCGTGAGGCGAAACGTATGTGAGATGCACCGTTGTGCCAAGCGCGAGTCTCGTAGCCCGCATGCAGCAGAGCGGAATGCGGGCTCGGCGGCCCCGGATTGCGCTGCACGCCATCCGGGCTATGATCGAGGAGAATGCCGATGCTGCGTGACTATCAGCCGGCGGATGCGGAAGCGGTCAGGCGCGTCGCTCTCGCCGCCTTCGCGCAATTCGAGCAGGACTATTCCGACTGGCCGACGTTTACAGCCAATGTCGCGAAGATAACGGCGCTTTCCAGGACGGGCGAGATCATCGTCGCCGAAGACGGTGGTGAGATCGTCGGCGCCGTGGCCTATATCGGCCCACGGCAGCCAAAGCCGCCGTTCTTCGATCCGGCCTGGCCGATCATCCGCATGCTGGTGGTCGACCCCTTCGCGCGCGGCAAGGGCATTGGCCGGCAACTCACGGAAGAATGCGTTCGCCGCGCCGAGCGCGACCAGTCGCCGATCATCGCACTGCATACGACGCCGATCATGACGGTCGCTCTGCCGATGTATCTGCGGATGGGATTCGAGAAAGTGCGCGAGGCGCCGGATATCTCTGGCGTGCCTTATGCGGTCTACGTCAAGGCACTGGCGTAAGGCCGCACACGCAAACCTGTCGCATACTTCCCGCAGTCAGCGGTCTGCGATCGAAATCACCGAAGCGCGCGATGACGCGCAGGCCGCCCGAGGCCACGAGCAACGGCATCTCCTGCGGGAAGATGCAGCGCATCGGCAAGGCGGCTTGCCAAAAGTCCATCTCCGTCTCGCTCGACCAGTACCAATCAACGTGCCTGATCTGGGTGAGCGGGTCGTAGCTCGCAGTCTCCTCGACAGTGATCGCGCCAAGACCGTCGTGGACCACCGCGCCGATCAACTCGCGCTTGTTGGGATCAGAGTTGAGTATGGCGATATTGGGCAGGAAGGCGTCGAACACCAACCGACCCTTCGGCGATAGGTGTCTGCCGACCGATCCGAAGAAGCCTTTCAAGTCGTCGAGGCTATGCAGGTGGAGGATCGAGTTCATGGCAACGATGATGGTGTCGAACGTTCGCCCGCCGAGATCGAAATCGCGCATGTCCAGCTGGATGAGATCGAGCTCGACCGCCTGCGCCTTTGCGTTCTTCCGCGCGCGATCGAGCATCTCCGGCGACAAATCGCCTCCGACCACCTCAAGCCCGGCTTGCGCCAGCGGAATGGTCAGGCGACCGCTGCCGCACGCGAGATCGAGCACGCGGCCGCCGCGTTCGCTTGCGATCTCGACATAAAAGCGTTCGAGGATCGGCTCTCGCGGCGCCATCAAATCGTAGAGGTCAGGGCGGTCGTAGAGGCTGTTCTGTTCCATGAAGGCAATTGTACAGGATAATCTCGTGAGCGGCACGAGGTGACTTGTCCCCGGACCGCGCGCTGGTGATCGCGCTGCATACGAGGCCGAGCAACCCTCTCACACACCCAATTGTCTTGAGCGCTCGCCAGCGACCGTGTAAGGCCCGAGCAGTCCACCAAGGTGCTCGCTTGAACCCCCTCCCCCAGAATCCCTTGGCCGCGTCCGGCTCGTTCGCGGCGATGAAGTCCGTGCCCTACCGTCTCCAGTTCACGGCTTACGTGCTGGCGATGATGGCCGACAATATCGAGCATTTGATCAGCTATTGGGTGGTGTTCCAGAAATTCCATTCGCCGGCGCTGGCGGGCTTTGCGGTGCTGTCGCACTGGCTGCCGTTCCTATTGTTCTCGGTCGCGGTCGGCGGGCTCGCGGACCGGTTCGATCCGCGACGCATCATCCAGTGCGGCATGGTGCTGTTCATCGTGGCATCGAGCGGCTGGGGCTTCTTCTTTCTCACCGATACTATCCAGATGTGGCACGCGATGCTGCTGCTGGTGATCCATGGCTGCGCCGGCGTGTTGTGGCAGACGCCGAACCAGCTGCTGCTCTACGACCTCGTCGGCCCCGCCGATCTGCCGAGCGCAGTACGGCTGAACGCGATGGCACGCTATCTCGGCATCCTGGTCGGGCCTGCCGTTGGCGGCATCATCATGCTCAGCCTCGGCACCTCGCACGGCATCATCTTCAACACGCTGTTCTATCTGCCGATGCTGCTGTGGCTGTTCTGGGCGCCGATGCGCGACAAGAGCATCGCCATGCGGCGCTTCGCGGTGCGCGGCCTTGCCGACATCGTGCTGACGATGCGCGCGATCGGCACGCAGCCGGTGCTGTCAGCGATGACGTGGCTCGCCGGCCTCACCTCCTTCATGATCGGCAACGCCTATCATGCCCAGATGCCGGGCTTTGCCGGCGATCTCGGCCATGGCGATCCCGGCGTCTCCTACAGCATGCTGCTCGCGGCCGACGCGGCCGGAGCGCTGCTCGCCGGCATCGCGCTGGAATCCTGGGGGCGTCTCAAGGGCACGCCGCGCACCGCGATCATGCTGGCGATGTGCTGGAGCGGGGCGCTGCTCGGCTTCGCTTTGGTGCGGATCTATCCGGCCGCGATCGTGCTGCTATTCTGCGCGGGCTTCTTCGAGCTGTCGTTCAACACCATGGCGCAGGCGCTGGTGCAGCTGAACGCACCGTCCGACATCCGCGGCCGCGTCGTCGGCCTTTACAACATGGCCGGCCTCGGCATGCGCGCCTTCAGCGGCATCACGGTCGGACTATCAGGCGCGGCGGTCGGCATTCACTGGTCGCTCGGGCTCTCGGCCGCCGTGCTGCTCGCAGGGCTGTGTCTTCTCTATCGGCGGCGGGTGCGAGAGGCTTGACCGGCTCAGCCCGGCTGGGGTGCGCGGACGGGCCTGCCCGCCCTTGATGTGGCTTTTCCAGCGCATTGTGTCTGTCCGTGTCCGGCGGGCCCGATCCTAACGCGGCATTAACCCTATGCACCTTAGGGTCGTCCCGGACTCCGCCCGGGCGGGGGGTCGGGTGTTGGAAATGGCGTTGGCGAACAAAAAATTTCTTCCGGCCGCCGAGGAGCGTCGGCGTTTCCAGCGGGTGAAAGTGCACCTGCTCGGCCGTTACATGCTGCCGGACCGCCGCGAATTCCCCTGCCAGGTGATCAACATGTCGCCGGGCGGGCTGGCACTGCTGGCCCCCGGCATCGGCAATGTCGGCGACCGCGTCGTCGCCTATCTCGACCATATCGGCCGCGTCGAGGGCAAGATCACCCGGATCATCGACAATGGCTTCGCCATGACGATCGGTGCGACACCGCGGAAGCGCGACAAGCTTGCGGCCCAACTGACCTGGCTCGCCAACCGCGACATCCTCAATCTGCCGGAAGACCGCCGCCACGACCGTATCGTGCCGCGCAACCCGATCGCGGTGCTGACGCTCGAGGATGGCACCAAGATGACCTGCCGCATCATCGACCTGTCGCTGTCGGGCGCCGCGATCGCCGCGGAGAACCGCCCGCCGCTGAAATCGACGGTTCTGCTCGGCCGGGTCCAGGGCCGGGTGGTCCGAAACCTCGAAGACGGCTTCGCCCTGGAGTTCATGCACGAGCAGCCGGCCGAGACACTCGAAGAGAGCGTTACCGCCCGGTAAAGCGCAACGACCCCAAAACCACTGCATTTCCAGCCTCGAAGGCGGCCTCCGTGATGCGGACGCCGCCTTTTTCGTGCGTTGCGACCGGCCCCCCGCGGGTTAACGCAAGGGTTGCAGCTGCGCGCAAACGACGGCTTCAGCAGCGTTTGCCGCGTTAATAGATAAAAATTGAATCAATTGCAGTCATTTCAAACTTTATGAGAATTCGATTCAAGTATAGTTCGAATTCGACGCGCGTTTTACTTGCATTCGTCTCGACTTGACTTGGATGACTTAGCGGCAACTCAAAAGCTCCGTGCGAAATGTGGTCCCAACAAGAAACGGGGGCCGCAATGTTTGATTTCAGGGGACAGGGGAAAGGGCTGGCGCTGGCTGCCATGCTCTTCGGATTTAGCGCGGCAGCGCAGGCCGGCGAAGGCCGCCTGCTCTACGCGAGCCTCGGCGACACCACGCGTGCGCCGATCGGCTGGGTCGAGTTCTGTGCGGACAATGCCGCTCAGTGCCAGGGCGGGCCGACGCAGGCACGCGATATCGTGATGTCGCAGGCTGCATGGCGCGACCTCATCAAGGTCAATCGCTGGGTCAACGAGACGGTGAAGCCTTTGACCGACCAGGAGCACTGGGGCGTGATCGAGAAGTGGTCGCTGCCCTCAGACGGTTACGGCGACTGTGAAGACTACGTGCTGTTGAAGCGCAAGATGCTGATCGATGCCGGATGGCCGCGCGAGGCCCTGCTCATCACCGTCGTGCGCGACAAGAAGGGCGAAGGTCACGCGGTGCTGACGGTGAAGACCGACAAGGGCGAGTTCGTTCTCGACAATCAGAACGAGAACGTCCTTGCCTGGACGGAGACCGGCTACCGCTTCGTCAAGCGCCAGTCGCAGAGCGATCCCAACGTCTGGGTCTCGCTGGGCGATACCAAGCCGGCGGTCTCGACCGCCAGCGCGAGAGATTGATCGTTCACCCAAGGAAAGAGTCACGCGGCCCGGTCACATCCCCACCCCTCCCCGTCCCAGACCGGTTCGCGCGCGGCCAGGCTTCCCCCAAAGCCTGGCCGCAACTTTTTGAGGGAATTGCCGCTCACTCCGCGGCTTCGAGATTAGCGGGCCTATCGACCTCGCCGAGCGGTGACACGGCAGGACCATTGAGCGCCGTGCCGTCAGGCGCGAACTGCGAGCCGTGACAGGGACAATCCCAGCACTGCTCCAGCGCATTCCAGTGCACGACGCAGCCGAGATGGGTGCAGCTGGCCGAGTGCAGATGCAGACGTCCGTTGCGGTCCCGGCAAGCGGCAATCTTCTTCAGGCCGCTGCGGACGAGACGCCCCTCGCCCGGCCGCAGCCGTTCGACGCTCGCAATCTCGCTCGCCGCAAGATACTCCGCAAAATTCTTCAGCGGGGTGATGTTCTCACTGATGAACTCGCCGATGTTCTTCTGGATCTTCCGTGACGGGGCGTAGATCTCTTGCCACGGGCTCGCACCCGTCGTGATCAGATCCGTCACCAAAAGGCCGGCGACGAGCCCATTCGTGATCCCCTGCCCGGAATCGCCGCTGACGATGAACAGATGCTCCTCGCCGGGGCTGCGGCCGATGAAGCCGGCGAAATCAACCGGCTCCAGCACCTGGCCGGACCAGCGATGAGTGACCTCGCGCAAACCGGGCAAGCGATCGCGGGCCCAGCGCTCGAGCGCGTCAAGGCGCTGTGCGCCGTCGTTCGCTTCGCCCGATTTATGATCTTCGCCGCCGATGATCACGATGTCCTCGTCGGCAGAGAACGGCTGGAGCCGGACATAATGATAGGGATCGAGCGTATCCCAATAGAGCGCATCCTCCAGCGCGCCGGCCGCAATCTTCGCCGCAAGCGCATAGGTGCGGTAAGGCGCCTGCTTGGTGTGGATCGCCACCTGCACATTGACGGGCGAGTTCGTCGCGACCACCACGTCGGCGGCGTGGACCTCGTGACCCGAGGCCGTCGTCACGACCATGTCGCCGTGGCGTTGACCGATGCTCTCAACACAGGTGTTGCTAAAGAGCCGCACACCCCGCCGCTCGAGTGCACGCGCTAACCCCGCGAGATATTTGGTCGGGTGCATGCGCGCCTGGCTTTGAAAGCGCAGCGAACGCACCTGGCCCTTGGCATGGAACGGGGTTGGCTCGATGCAATTCTCGACGGGAATTCCGAGCTTGCCACAGCAATCCAATTCCTTGTCCAGCTCCGATGCGGGCGTTTCGGACGCCAGCACCCAGTAACCGTCGACGCGTCGAAAATCACAATCGATGTGCTCGGCACCCTGGATGGCCTCGGCGCGATCGATCGCGGCAGCAACGCTCTGATAGTAGCGGAGCGCGCAATCAAGCCCGCGCACCCTCACCAACTCGTCGTAACCGTCGTCGAGCGCGGTGGCCAGGTGGGCAGTGGTCCGCGCCGTCATCCCGCTGCCGATGCCGCCGCGGTCCAGCACCACGACCGAGCGTCCATGGCTGGCGAGCTCATAGGCGACCGACAGCCCGGCAATTCCAGAACCGACAATGACGACGTCCGTACCCATCGTACCGGATAGCGCCGGGGCGTCGGCAACCGAAACATCCATCCAGAGCGATCGGGTGTGCTCGTCTCGTACATTCATGACACTACTCCTCGAAGCAACAAACGATGCGACGGGACGAGGGTTCCTCTCCGACCGCCGGCGAGCGGAAATGCCATTGAAGATCACCACATTCATTAGGAACCTTCATCGCGCTCGCGCTTGAAACCGCATGAAAAATCCATCACCCGGAATGCGCAGGGCGTTACGTCAAGCCCAATTGTACGGACACCTGCTCGTCCGGAATGACAGGCTGTATTACCCAGGAGGCAATCATCCGATCTGCTCGATCCAGCTTGCACGCGAGATGGTCAGGTCAGGATGGATGACCAAGCAGGACGGCGAATACGAGATCACGCCTGACGGGCAGCTTGCCGCCGAAAGCGAGTACAGTCGCTGATGCGCTCGCTGGGGTCCGGCCGCGACTTCGACAAAACGCCGGTCCTGACCGTCGAGCCAAAAACCATCCGGCGCAGGCGACAAGCGGCGCAGATACGCGCGCGCGTGTCAGTGCTCAAGACTGTTTTTGTAGATCCTGCCGTCCTTCATGATCACCACAAAATTCTTCGTGGGATCTTCGATGAGCCTGATGTCTTCGAGCGGATTGCCGTCGACGAGCAGGAGATCGGCGAGCGCCCCCTCCTCCACGACGCCGAGCTTGCCGGGATAGGGATCCCGCAGACCGGAGAGGCGCAGCAGTTCCGCATTGGTCGACGTCGCCATAGTCAATGCTTCGGCCGGCGTGTACCAGCGCGTGAGCGCGCTCAGCAACGCACCTTGCTTGTCCGCCAGTGCCTTCGAGAACAAGACGTCGGTGCCGAACGCGGTTTTGATGCCGTACTTTCTTGCCAGCGCATAAAGGCGGTCAGTGCCGGCAACCACCTGCCGCATCTTGTCCTGTTCGGCAGGCCCAAGCGCGGCCGCGCCGGCGAGATCGAGGAACGGCTGTGTGCTCAGCCATATTCCCTTTTCCGCCATCAACCTCGCGCTCGCCTCGTCCATGAGGTGACCGTGCTCAATGCATCTGACGCCGGCCGCGATCGAGCGTTGGATCGCGACCGGGGTATAGGCATGGGTCGCGACATAGGTGCCCCAATTGTCGGCCGCCTCGACCGCGGCGCGGAGTTCGGGCTCGGTGAAGGTCGAGACATCGAGCGGGCTGAACGGCGACGCGACACCACCGCCCGCCGCAAGCTTGACCTGCGAAGCGCCTTGCATCAGTTGCTCGCGCGCCCGCATGCGGACCTCGTCGGGACTGTCGGCGACCATGCTGCCGCCGATCCGCTCCATGCGGCTGAGCATGCCGCCGATCGTGCGCGGCAGATCCGAAAGCTGACGAAAATCGCCATGACCGCTGGTGATGGTGATCATTGCGCCCGAGGGATAGATGCGAGGGCCGGCAACGAGATCTTCGTCGATGGCCTGCTTCAGTCCGAACGAGGGGCCACCCATATCGCGCACGGTCGTGAAGCCGCGCATCAGCGTCGCAGTTGCCTCGGCCGCGGCGAGCAGATTGTTGTAGCCAAAATCGCCTGCGAGCGCGGCCATCGGCGTCGGGCGCACCAGCATCGCATGCCAGTGTGCGTCGATCAGCCCGGGCATCAACACGCGGCCACCGCCGTCGATTACCAGACCGGCAGCAGTGGCTTCGCCAATTGAGATTTTCTCGATGGTCTTGTTCCGGACAAGAACGCTGGATGGTGCAGAGAGCGAAACGGACTTGCCGTCGAATATCCGGACGTTGCGGAACAGGATAGCGGGGTCCTGCTGCGCCGATACCGGTGACGGAAGACCGAAGACGCCTCCAACGAACCAAAGCGCCATGACAGCCCGCAGGAGCGTCGCCGGCCTACGCCAACTCATATGTAATCTCCGCAGCGCTTACGCAGGCTTTGCCACAGGGAGCCACGCAAAAGTCAGCCACCCGATGCCATGAGACAACAAGTCGATGCCGAGCAACAGTCCCAGAACCCACAGCCCGGTCATCGGAAAGCCCGTCAGGATGATGAGTCCCGCCAGAACACCAAACACGCCCGACGCGAATATGATGCCGCCGCCCTGCTGCCAGCGGCCGATGCCGATCAGCATGCGTACGACACCGGAGACCAGGAGCGCAATGCCGAGCACATAAGTGAGCAGGAGCGCTCCGGTCAGCGGCTGGGTGACCAGAACAATGCCGAAGGCAATATAGAGCATGCCGAGGATGATCTGCCAGACGAAGCCGCCCCAGCCCTTGGTCCAGAAGGCGTGGAAAATTTCGAAAGCGCCCGCGGCGATGGCCATCCAGCCAATGAACAGCGCACTGACCACGGTGAAGAACGCGATGTCGCCGAGCACCATCAGCCCTGCGAGCACCATGAACAGACCCAGCAGCACACAGACCCAGCGAGGCGGTTGCGGCAGGCCCGTCGCGCCCATGGGTGCGCTATTGTCGTAAGTGGTCATGACATCCTCCTCGGTTTACCTCCAACGCCATCCG
Organism: Bradyrhizobium sp. 137; assembly: GCF_023074095.1. Classification (NCBI taxonomy): domain Bacteria; kingdom Pseudomonadati; phylum Pseudomonadota; class Alphaproteobacteria; order Hyphomicrobiales; family Nitrobacteraceae; genus Bradyrhizobium; species Bradyrhizobium sp. 137. The sequence continues at coordinate 144,757 of NZ_JADPKU010000026.1, read as the reverse complement.
CAATGACGGCGGCCACGGTGCCACCAGCACTCCCAGCGCCGACGCCGCCGATGCCATGATGGCGGGCGAGGCCGTGGACGTTGTGGCGGCCGACGCGCTGGGCGTTGGCCGGGGTCCTGTAACGGACGGGCAGTCTGCTGCGCAAAGGTGCCGGCAGCGGGCTCGCGCCTGCTCGGAACGGGATGATCCTTTGGCTCCGGCAGGGCCACAGCATCGTACGACCCTAGGGTCACTCCTGCACCAGCGACCATCACGCCTCCCAACAGCATCCGCAACGCGGCGCGTCGATCCATCTCGCTTACTGATCTCATTCCTGGGTTCTCTTTCACGAAATCCTCTGCCCTTCTTCAACGCAGGCTCTCGCAGGGGCTTCATCGATTGGGATCTCACCCGGCAGGTAGTTAGGAAGTTGTCCGGCCGGGATAATCGCAATCAGGGCGAGACCCGCCATGATCAAGAGTCCAATCTTGAGCGCCCGCAGGCGTGCCTCGGTGTTCACCCGCACGGCTTCCGCGACCTGCTGCGGCGATCCGCTCGTGCCTTCCAGCACGGTGCGCAGGCGGTCGTTGCTGACGAAGGTGATGTTGTCGAGATCGACCTGGGCCTGAAGCTCCGGCGTCAGCACGGGACTTGCCGTGATCCTGCCGAGTGCGATGGTGCTGAGTAGACCGACCAGAAGAGCTCCTGCGACCGCGGTCCCGACTGCGGCGGCAAGATTTTGCGTCGTGCCGCGCAAGGAGCCGACGTCACCGGCGAGTGCTTTTGGAGACTCTGTCACGAGGACGTTGAACAGCAGCGTCACCAGCGAGCCCTGACCAATGCCGAACAGGAAAAGCCCGAACAGCACGGGAATTTCGCTCCAGTCGTTGCGCACGACAAAGGCGAGCCAGACCAGCGCGATGGTGCAAACCGAAAACCCGTAGCGACCGATCTGGCGCGGCGTTAGTCGCTCGTAGACATTGACGATCAGCATCGCCGAGAAGAAGACCGTGAGGTTGAACGGCATCATCGCAATAGCGGTCGCAAGCGGCGAACGCCCCTGCACGATTTGCATATAGAGCGGCACCGTGAAGTTCAGTGCAGCCTCCAGCGCGACCACCGCGAACAGCGCAAAGACCGCGCAACGCTCCTCCGGCGAGTCGACTACCGCCAAGGCCAGCAGCGGCGTCTTGCCGGCGGCTTGCCGCCTGTGCGTCCACAGCAGGAATGCCTGGCCCAGCACGATGCCGAGCAAGATCATGACTGGGGCGGGCGAAAGGCCGAACAGATCAAACGGTGCGTTCGGGGTCGCCACCGCGAGCCCCCAGCCGTTCAGATTGTTGAAGCCGAAGCTGATGAGGATGATCGCGGTCGCGGCGAGCATCACGCCGACGAGGTCGATCTGCACGTCAGGCCGACCGTGGTCAGGTTTGAGGCGGAAGCTCATGAGAAAAACGATAGCGGAGGCCGCGATCAGAATTCCGAACGCCGGCCGCCAGCCGATATAGGTTCCAAAGACGCCGCCGACCACAAACGCCAGCACGCCGGCAGCCGCACGGGCCGAGCCGAGCGCACCCAGCGCGGTTGCCTGCTGGCGGCCCGCATAATTCTCGGCAATTAGCGCGACCAGCGAAGGCACGATCACCGAACCCGAGGGACCGCACAGCGCTTGCGCGGAAATCATGACCGATGCGGACGGGCTGAACGTCATCATGAGCTGTGAGACGAAGAACAGCACGACCGCGCCGCGGAACACATGCACCGCGCCAAATCGTTGAGCAAGCTTGGCGCCGAGCATCACGAAGCCGGCAACCAGCATGGAGTAAGCTACGATGCCTGTCGCGACTGTCGTGGGCGCGACGCCAAAGCTCTCGACCATTCCACCCATGGCCACCGGCAGCGAAGCCACGTTGAATGACATGATCATCTGGCCGAGCGCGATTGCGATCATGGGAACCCATGAGGCGCGCTCCTCCTGGTGAATGCCGCCGATCGACATTGTCTGCGTGGCCATGGCGTCCTCCAGCTTGATCGGCGTTGCGACCGGCCAGGCTATGAGCCGACCGATCCTTTCAGCATCGGTTCACTCTTCTGGTTTCGATACGAACAGATCCATTCCCAGCCGCTGCGACAGGAACTTTGCGGCGAGTTGCCCCCGCACGCTGTTGCCGGCGGCATCGAGCGGCGGCGCGAAGGTGCCGAAGCCGCCCTTGCCTGGGGACACCGCGACGATGCCGCCGCCGATCCCGCTCTTGCCCGGCAGGCCGATGTCGTAGAGCCAGTCGCCGGAGGTCTCGTAGAGCCCGGCTGTGATCATAACAGCCAATGCGTAATGGCAGATCGAGGCATCGACGACGCGCTGCTTGGTCACGGGGTTGACGCCGCCGTCCGCGAGCGTTGCGCCCATGACCGCGAGGTCGCGCGCGCTCACATTCAGAGAGCACTGCCGGGTATAGAGATCGGTCGCTTCCTTTGCGTCGCAGTAGATGCGGTCATAGCTCTCCAGAAGCCGCGCTATGCTGCGGTTGCGAAAATTGGTCTCCGACGCCGAGGCGTAGACCTCTTCGTTGAGCGGCAGCGTGCGGCCGGCAAAGCGCGACAATCCGTCATGAATGAATGCCCATCGCGCCGCGGCGGTAGCGCCAGGCGCCAGGCTGGTCGTCGCAATCGCGCCGGCATTCACCATTGGGTTGGTACGGCCGCTGCCCTGCTCAATCGCGGCGAGCGAGTTGAATGGGAGACCGGTCGCGTTCGCGCCGAGCTTGGCGCGGGCCTCCTCCGGCCCGATGGCCTCGCAGACCAACGCGAACAGGAACGGTTTTGACACGCTCATGATGGAGAATTCGTAGTCGGCATCGCCAGCGCCGAAGATCTGCCCGCTTGTCGCAACGACACAGACGCCGAACAGCTCACTCGGCACGCGCGCGAGCGCGGGGTAGACCTGCGAGTTGGTTCCATCATGATTTGCTTGAAATCGTCGCTGTGCCTCGGTCACCAGCGACTGCACGGCGTCCGCGCCGGGCAGATGGCCGGTCGAGACGTAAGCCGTCTCTCGTTCGTCAACCAGAGGACGCGCCATGGCACCACTCCGTAGAACGGATTCAACTGATGTCGGCTCCGTTCTAGAACTCGACGCTCGCCACCAGTTGATTCCCCCAGCTCGAGCGAGTCAATTTACAACCACAAGGCGATTTTGCAGGCCTGCCATACGACTCCACAAGAGATGCAGCGACCGCGCGATGCAGCGGGAATTTCTGGCATATGCGTAAGCCTCGCTGTCGAGCCATGTATCGAACTCTATTCAAAAGCAAATACCGACCGAGATAAGAATCAAGGTCAGATTGTAATTCGCTTGCGCTGGAGTACGATCATGCGCGGCTGCGAAAGGATCATTGGGCGAAAGAGAAGCGCGAAGAAATCCACATTATATAAACGAGGCGTAACATGGTGGCACAAACGACTGACGGACATGTCCTGCTGGTCAAAAAGCTCGGCGGCCTCTTCGCAATCGTCATCGGATGCTTGCTGACCGCAGTCGGCGTGACCTTCGAATCCAGCGGGACGACTTTCTTCGGCGTTCTCTTCCTGGTGCTTGGCGCGGGTTTACTCGTGCTGAAAATCGTCAAACGAAACGAATGATCTTCGTTGCCATAGGCAACTGACGCGGTTCGCTCAGGCGCCGAGCACATCGACCAGCCGCAGCTCATCGGCAGCGGGATCTTTCAAGAACAGCTCGGCCTCGATCTCGGTCAGATGCGACAGCATCTGTGCGCGGGCCGCCTCTCTGTCGCGCTTGCGGATCGCGGCGACGATGCCGGCGTGGTGATCGGTGCCGCAGGCCGGCGTGTCATGGCGGCGGTAGAGCAGGATGATGAGCGAGGAACGCGCGATCAGCTCCTTGAGGAAGCCGAGATAGATGCTGTGGCCACTCATCTCGGCGACCAGACGGTGAAACTCGCCGGAGAGGCGGACCGAGGCGCGCGCGTCGCCGCGCAGTTCGGCCTCGCGTTCTTCGGTGAGATGGCGCTGGAGACGGTCGATCCAGGCCGGCGATACCGCGTCGATGGCGTGACCAATGATCGTCGGCTCAATCAGGCGGCGCGCCTCGAACACTTCGCGGGCATCCGCAGGCGTCGGACGTGCGACGAAGGCTCCGCGGTTCTTCTCGATGTTGACGATGCCTTCATGCGCGAGCTGCTGCAGCGCGGTGCGGACCAGGGTACGGCTGGCGCCGTAGATGTCACCGATCTCGTCCTCGCCGAGCTTCGTGCCGGGTAACAGGCGGTGCTCGAGGATCGCGGCGGTCACGCCCTCCCGAATACGACTGACGCGATCGCTCGCGTCCGGCACGTCGAATTTCGGGCGGGTCTTGGCGGCCATGGATGTCAGGCTCGATCGAGAACGTTCGGCTGCGAATGTTAGTCGACGAGCTGTATCCAATCACAGGCGAAACTTTATACAATCTTCGCCCGTTTTGTGTGCAGGTGATTGCGCAGGCGGCAGGCAGCCCGGATCGGCCAGATTCAATCTAACGATCTGACTCCGCTGCACAGTTTTGAGAAATTGACCGCCGAGAGCCGTTGGCACGGACCTTGCGGAGAGAGGCGGGAAGCATCGCCCTCCCGTCGGACACGCCATGGCCACTCCTGCCGCTCTCGAACTGGTTGCCGTCACCAAACGCTACGACGCGACGCTGGCGGTCGAGGATGTCAGCCTGAAGATCCCGGCCGGCACCTATTGCTGCCTGCTCGGCCCCTCCGGCTGCGGCAAGACCTCGACCCTGCGCATGATCGCGGGCCATGAGGCCGTCAGCGAGGGCGACATCATCCTGGGCGCGCAGAACGTCACCGACGTTGAGCCCGCCAAGCGCGGCACGGCCATGATGTTTCAGTCCTATGCGCTGTTTCCGCATCTCAGCGTCATCGATAACGTCGCTTTTGCGCTGAAGATGCGTGGCATCGACAAGCCGACGCGCCACAAGCGCGCCGGCGAATTGCTCGAACTGGTGGCGATGAGCCCTTATGCCGGACGCCTGCCCGCACAGCTCTCCGGCGGCCAGCAGCAGCGCGTGGCACTCGCCCGCGCGCTGATCACCGAGCCGCAGATTCTGCTGCTCGACGAGCCGCTCTCTGCGCTCGATCCCTTCCTGCGGGTGAAAATGCGGGGCGAATTGAAGCGGCTGCAGCGCGAGCTCGGCATCAGCTTCATCCAGGTCACCCACGGCCAGGAAGAGGCGATGGCGCTCGCCGACCACATCGTGGTGATGAACCACGGCAGGATCGAGCAGCAGGGCACCGCGCGCGAGATATTCCACCGTCCCCGCACCGAATTCGTGGCGCGCTTCATCGGTGGCCATAACGTGCTCAACGATTCCGGCAAGCTGATCGCGGTGCGCGCCGATCAGCTCGGCATCGTCCCGTTCACTGACGGCGCCTTCGGCGCGCCGGCGCTTTTGACCCAGACCGAGTACCAGGGCTCCTTCATCGCTGTCTCGCTCACGCTCGACGATGGCACCGCCCTGTTCTCCCACGTTCCCGAGGCAACCTTCGACGTCCACCCGTTCCGTCCGGGCGATCGCGTGCTGGCCACCTGGGATCCCGCCAAGGCGCAACGCCTGCAATAGCGCCGATCGATCACTGGAATGCGCAACAGAGGAGTGACTGATATGACCGAGACCACCAGGACGAAGGGCGTCAGCCGCCGCACGCTGCTCAAGGGCACTGCAGGTCTTGCCGGCCTCGCCGCCGGCTCCGGCGCGATCACCGGCTTTCCATATGTGAAGTCGGCCGATGCGAAGGTGCTGCGCTATCTCGGCACCGCCGTAAACGAGGGCGACGACATCTCCAAGCAATGCCTGAAGGACACCGGCATCAAGATCGAATACATCACCGCGACCACCGACGACGTCACCAAGCGCGTGATGACCCAACCGAACTCCTTCGACGTGCTGGACACCGAATATTTCTCGCTCAAGAAGATCGTGCCGTCCGGCAACATCCTTGCCCTCGACGCCAAGAAGATCAAGGAATTCGACAACATCACGCCGGTCTTCACCAAGGGCGAGACGCCCGGCGGCAAGAAGATTGGAGGCCAGGGCACCGCGCCCTGGAAGGTGCTCTATCTCGAAGGAAAGGACTCCAAGAAGTTCGCGACGTCGGCGACTGAATTCGTCACGCTGATTCCGACCGTCTACAACGCCGACACGCTGGGCATCCGTCCCGACCTGATCAAGCGCCCCATCAGCTCGTGGTCCGAGCTGCTCAATCCCGAATTCAAGGGCAAAGCTTCGATCCTCAACATTCCCTCGATCGGCATCATGGACGCCGCCATGGTCGTGGAGGCCTCCGGCAAGTACAAATATGCCGACAAGGGCAACATGACCAAGGAAGAGATCGACCTCACCATGAAGGTGATGACCGAAGCCAAGAAGGCCGGCCAGTTCCGTGCCTTCTGGAAAGACTTCAACGAGAGCGTCAACCTGATGGCTTCAGGCGAGACCGTCATCCAGTCGATGTGGTCGCCGGCGGTGACGAAGGTGCGCTCGATGGGGATCCCCTGCACCTTCCAGCCGCTGAAGGAAGGCTACCGCTCCTGGGCCTCGGGCTTCTGCGTCTCCAAGGGCGTCTCGGGTCCCAAGCTCGAATGGGCCTACGAGTTCGTGAACTGGTTCTTGTCCGGCTACGCCGGCGCCTACCTCAACCGCCAGGGCTACTACTCTGCCGTGCTCTCCACCGCGAAGGCGAACATGGAGCCTTACGAATGGGCCTACTGGATGGAAGGCAAGCCGGCCGAAAAGGACATCAAGGCGCCCGACGGCTCGCTGCTCGAGAAAGCTGGTGCCGTGCGTGACGGCGGCTCCTACGAGGACCGCATGGGCGGCGTCGCCTGCTGGAACGCGGTGATGGACGAGAACGACTACATGGTCCGCAAATGGAATGAGTTCATCGCGGCGTAATCGACATGTCGGAAGAGGTCCTGCAACAGGCGGCCCCGGGCTTGATTCCGGGGTCGGGCACAGCGCGCGCCGCAAAACTGACGCGGCTGTCCCCGTCCTTCATCTCCTGGCTCCAGGCCGGGCCGATGATGCTGGTGTTTCTCGCCTTCTTCCTCATCCCGCTCGTCTTCGTCGTCATCGTCTCGTTCTGGGACTACAACGAATACCAGCTGCTGCCGGCCTTCTCGGGCCGCGGCTACACCGACACGTTCGAAGGCTGCATCGCGCAGCTCCCCGATCTCTGCACGATCGGGCGCACCTACGTGATGACGCTGAAGCTGTGCTTCATGGTCTGGGCCATCACGCTCTTCATCGGCTTCTGGGTCGCCTACTTCCTCGCCTTCCACGTCAAGTCCAAGACCTGGCAGATGGGATTGTCGCTGCTGTGCACGATCCCGTTCTGGACCTCCAACGTCATCCGCATGATCGCCTGGATCCCGTTGCTGGGCCGCAACGGCCTGGTCAATTCCGGCCTTGTCAAAGCAGGACTTATCAACCAGCCACTGGAATGGCTGCTGTTCTCCGAATTCTCCGTGGTGCTGGCGCTGGTCCACCTCTTCACCTTCTTCATGGTGGTGCCGATCTTCAATTCGATGGTGCGCATCGACAAGTCGCTGATCGAGGCCGCCTATGACGCCGGCGCGAGCGGCTTCCAGACGCTGGTCAACGTCATCATCCCGCTGGCAAAGCCCGGCATCGTGATCGGCTCGATCTTCGTCATTACCATCGTGATGGGCGACTTCATCACCATCGGCGTGATGGGCGGCCAGCAGATCGCCGCCGCCGGCAAGATCATCGAGACGCGGGTGAACGCGCTGCAATTCCCGGCCGCCGCGGCGAACGCCGTCATCCTGCTCGCGATCACTTTCTTGATCATCACCATGATGTCGCGCATCGTCGACATCAAGAAGGAGCTCTAGAGCATGAAGGAAGGACGCCCGCGCTCTTTCTACGTGCTCGCGATCTTCTTCGCGGCCTATGTGCTGTTTCTCTATGGCCCGATGATCGCGATCTACGTGCTGTCGTTCCAGGGGCCGCAGGGCGGCCTCACTTTCCCGATGAATGGCGTGTCGACCTTCTGGATCGCGAAGCTGTTCCAGGGCACCGGCATCGTCGATCTCGGCGCGGCTTTCCACCGCTCGCTGCTGCTCGGCATCATCGTGATGATCCTCACCGTCGTGCTGTCAGTCGCCGCCGGCATGGCCTTCCGCCGCAAGTTCAGGGCGCAGAGCATCCTGTTCTATTCGGCGATCGCAAGCCTGATCGTGCCCTCGATCATCACCTCGCTCGGTATATCGCTAGAGTTCCGCATCATCGACGACTTGATCAAGGCGCACTGGAACGAAAACTTCGAGACCTCGATGGGGCTGCTCACTTCGGGCCTCGGTGCCCACCTGACCTGGACGCTGCCGTTTGGCCTCTTGATCATGTTCGCGATCTTCAACCGCTTCGACCCCAGGCTCGAGGAAGCCGCACGCGATCTCGGCGCGACGCCGTGGCAGACGTTCCGCCATGTCGTGCTGCCGATCATATTGCCATCCGTGATCGGCATTGGCCTATTCGGCTTCACGCTATCCTGGGACGAACTCGCCCGCTCGAGCCAGGCGATCGGAGCTGTAAATACATTGCCGCTGGATCTGCAGGGCCTCACCACCACCGTGACGAACCCGGACATTTATGCTCTCGGCACCGTGATCTCCGCCGTCTCGTTCACGGTGATCGCGCTTGCGCTCGGCACCATCCACATGCTCAACAAGCGGCAGGCGGCCAAGGGCTCGGACGCTGGCAAGGGACTTGTCTGATCCGATGCGGCTTCACGTCGTCAATCCCAATACCACTGTTGCGATGACGACGAAGATCGCCGCTGCCGCGCGCTCCGTTGCCCTGCCCAGCACCGTGATCGATGCGCGCCAGCCGGCGATGGGCCCGGTCTCGATCGAGGGATTTTACGACGAGGCCTTTGCCGTGCCCGGCATGCTCGGCTGCATCCGCGAGGCTGATCGCGACGGCGCGGATGCGCACGTCATTGCCTGCTTCGATGACACCGGCCTCGACGCGGCGCGCGCCGCCGCGAAGGCCCCGGTGATCGGCATCGGCGAAGCCGGCTTTCATATGGCAAGCCTGATCGCTGCGCGCTTCGCCGTGGTGACGACGCTCGCTGTCTCCATCGTGCCGATCAAACATAATTTGCGAAAATACGGTCTCGCCGAACGCTGTGCCCGCGTGCGCGCCGCCGAGGTCCCCGTGCTCGCGCTCGAGGAGCGCAATGCCGATGCCGTCGGCCAGATCTCCGCGGAGATCTCGGCCGCGATTCGTGATGACCGCGCCGAAGCCATCGTGCTCGGCTGCGCCGGCATGGCTGATCTCGCCGCCGAGCTGGCCGCCACGCACGGCCTGCCCGTCGTCGACGGCGTCGCGGCCGCCGTGACGCTGGCGGAATCAGTGGTGCGGCTCGGGCTGACGACGTCCCGGCTCGGGCCCTATGCCGCGCCGCGGTCGAAGACCTATTCCGGGCCGTTTTCGCAATTTCAGCCCTGATCCGTGGTCCCGACGGGCCTTCGGACGCTTCAACTCCCGCTGATTGCTGGTTTTTTTGCCCTTAGCCTCTTTTTGGTCCCATTCCTTGCCGAAACGTAAGGCTTTCGGGACGCCCCGGTGATCCTCTGGGTTGCCGGTCTTCGCCACTCACCAAGTTTCAATTTGGGTTTTGTCAGCGATGATCGATCTCGCACAGGACACACCATCCGCCCCTCTCCTTCGCCTCGGCGCCCAGCCGATCGCGCTGACCGCGGCCGCGCTTCTCCTGCTGATCGCCGGCGTGACCTCGATCGCGGGCTGGCGTGCCTATACCGGCGCGGCACCGGAGACCGACCGGCTGGTAGCATCGCGGCAGCTCCAGGCCCGCACCGCACAGGCGTCCGAGCAACTCGTCGAGAAGACCAAAGGGCTGGAGGCGACCCAGCAGGAATCGATCGACCAGCTCCAGGTCGTGCAGGACCAGCTCCAGACCATGAAGCGGCTGATGGCGGCGCAGCAGGCCGACACCAAGCGCCTGTCCGAGCAGGTCGCGGCGCTGAACGAGTCCGTCGACGGCTTACGGCAGTCCTTTGCCAGCACCCGGGCCAGCGAGGCCGAAACACCCTCCGTTACCCGCAGGAAACCGGCGCGGCACCGCGTTCAGGCCAGCGCGGGCAAGCGGTCGCGCGGCTGAGCAACTCACGACACCGACGAATTTTTTCGACTTGTGAACTGGATCACATTCGCGCGTGTGATTCCGCGCGATGCTTGCGATACCGGATGGCGTGAGCCGATTTCAATGTCCGGGGCTGGCAAGGTCGTTGACGGTATACTGCGTCAACGGCCTTGTTTTTTGGTGGGCCGGCTACTCGCCAAGGATGCTATTCGCAGACGTCCACGCGCCGGTATCGCCATCCCGAAGGCGTCATGACCCGCTTGCGAACGACGTAGCAGCCGCCGTAACCATCGTCATAGCCGGCACCATAATAATAAGGACTGCCGTAATACGGATAGCCATAGCCATAATAAGCGCCATAGTAGCCGGCGCCGGCAAGCCCCGCCCCGATCGCGACGCCCGGCCAGAAGCCGCCGCCGTGCCAATGGCCGTGGCCGCCATGCCAACCGCCACCGCCCCAGCCGCCATGGCCGAAACCGCGCGCCTCGGCCACTTGCGGCGCCGACAGCCCTACCGCCGCGACGGTCACCGCCGCCATGATCATCTTGCGTAACATCACTCGATCCTCCGCGTGGATACGCTCCACGCTTCAAAGCCGGATCAAGCTAATGTCAGTTCGACATTTCTGACAGCCACGCTGTCTCACTTCCGCGCGAGCGTCAGCAGCCGCGGCAGATGCTCTTCATCTTCTTGTCGAGCAGCCGGTTCTCGGCGTTGACGGTGGCATCAGCCGCCCCACCTGCACCGCCGGTGGCGACTCCGGAGCCCGGGCCGGATGATTGAGCCGCACCCAGGCTGTTGGTCCCGGGCGGCGGGGCCGGCGAGTTGGCGACACCGCCCGTCGGTCCCGCGGAGCTTCCAGTCGATCCCACAGAGCCTGCGGTCGATCCCACAGAACCTCCGGTCGAGCTCGCAGAGCCTCCGGTCGATCCGGCAGAGCCGCCGGTCGCTTGCGCGAACGATACGGCCGGAATCGCCGCGAGTGCGAGGATCACCATCATGGTCTTGGTTGCGGACGATCTGGCAGACATTGGAAATTCTCCTTTGCCGGTCAACCGCTGCCGCGATCACCTGTTCCGGAACAAATGCCGTCACATCAGCTTGAAAGCGAGGAGGCCAAATCACGATGACCCATCGCGATCCCTTTGCTGAAGGCGAACGCGCTGCGCGCGAAAGCATCCCGGCAGAAGCCAATCCCTATTCGGACGGCAGCGACGAGCATGCGCTATGGGCCGCCGGCCACGAGAAGGTGGCAGGCGCGATCGAGGCACGCGAATCCGAGGGCATGTGACGATAGGTCGTCTGCAGCCGCACCGACTGGACCGACACGGCCCCGGGCATCTCAGCCGATCCGCTTCAAACCCTTCTTGAAGCGGGGACCGTTGGCCACGTAGAACTTGGCCGCACTCCCCATCTTCTGGACCTGGGCATCTTCGAGCGTGCGGATCACGCGCGCCGGCGAGCCAATGATCAGCGAGCGCTCGGGAAACTCCTTGCCCTCGGTGATGACGGAGCCGGCGCCGACGATGCTGTTGCGGCCGATCTTCGCGCCGTTCATCACGATCGCGCCCATGCCGACGAGCGCGCCCTCCTCGATGGTGCAGCCGTGCAGGATGACGTTGTGGCCGACCGTGCAGTTCCTGCCGACGTGAAGCGGGAAGCCGAGATCGGTGTGGCAGGTCGAGCCGTCCTGCACGTTGGCGCCTTCGCCGATCTCGATCCATTCATTGTCGCCGCGAAGCACCGCGCCGAACCAGACGCTCGCGCCCGGCTTCAGGCGCACACGGCCGATCAAGGTGGCGGTCTCCGCGATGAAATAATTGCCGTCGGCGGGAAGATCGGGCGCCTGCCCGTCGAGCTCGTAGATCGCCATGGAGGTCTCCTGTCAGGATGATCCTGGCATAGCGAAACGGCGGCCTGGACGCAAAGGGGCCGCCACGCGGAGCGTCAAGGGTCGCGCGGGAGGCGTCAGCCCAGCACGCCAGCTGCGCGCAGCGTCATCAGGAAGAAGGTGCCGCTCATCATGCTCCAGAAGCCGGCGATGAGGGTCGCCATCATCACGAATTCGGCGCGGCGGGTTTCCACACGGATGCCGCGGAGCGTGTTGCGCATGATGATGAAGGGCGCCGCGAAGACCAGGAAGGGCACGGCCGCGAAGGTCTTCGGCGCGACGCCGTCCTGCAACAAGCCGAAGCCGGCGGGACGCTGCGCGAACGCCTGGTATCCGTTCACGAGCGCGCCCGCGAGCGCGAAACCGATGCAGATCGAGAAGAAGGTATTGAGAGCTTCAGGTGTCATCGGAACGGTCCGCCCTTACGCGACGCTGGCGCCCACCTGTGACAAATCGTGCCGGTTAACGCTACATTATCCTTAAGGGAAGGTTAACGCCGCCCGCCAACCCGCGCAGGGGCCTTCCCGCTCTCCGCAGGTGGGGAGCGCTGCGCGAAATCGCCGGCACATGGCATATTCGCCGCTGATTCGTCGGCCAGCGGCCGACTGCGGCTTACCTTGCGCTAGCTCATGACGGTGTTTTCGGCAGCCTCCTCTCGCTCTCCCCGGACGCGCACCCGAGCGCACGTCGTCCCGATCGCGCTCGGCGGCGCCGCTGCGGCGTGCGCGGTCGCGCTCGTTGCCTATTTGCTGTGGCCGACCTGGGGCACGCGCGGTGCGAACGCCCCGGACAAGCTACCGGTGAGCGTCGGCGGCACCCTGTTCAACCTGCCTGTGACGGCGATCCGGATGAAGATCCAGCGACACTCCGGGCCGCAGGAGCGCATCGATCTCGATTTCCTCTATCCCTCGCTGGAACCGCCCGGCGCTCCGAAGCACGTCACCGCCGATACGGTGGAGGCGGCGGCGCAATCGATCGACCGCATCTTCCTGTCGATCGCGGCCCATCACGATGCACTCGCGCCCGAGCAGCGAACGGCCACGATCTATCCGCGCTATCTCGACCGGGCCGCGACGATGCCCGAAGAGGGCCTGACGATGCGGATGTTTCGCGCTGAGACCCCTTACGGCAGCGAGGATCTCTATTCCGCCGCAAGTCCGGCGCTGACCGCACGCTGCACCCGCGATGCGGCCACTCCCGGCATGTGCCTCTCCGAGCGCCGCGTCGGCGGCGCCGACCTCACCTTCCGCTTTCCGCGAAGCTGGCTGTCGCAGTGGCGAGATGTGGCGGAGGCGATGGAGAAGCTGACCGCGCAGCTGCGCGGGCCGAAGGGCTGAGCCGGGCCTCGGCTTGAAGGACGGGCTGGAGCCTCCCAAACAAAAACTGCGAAAACAACCCCATGCACAGTAGCCAAGCATTGGGGGCATCGGGGTTTTTCGTATTTTTCGAATCTCAACTTGACCCGTCGGGCAAAACAGGGGCATGATGTCATCATGCTTTTCCTGCAGCTCGGCGCGTGTCCCCATCCCGGCGCGTGCGCGCATCGTGGAGCACACTGATCGCGACATGGTCGTGCATGCCGAGCTCGTCGATCGGAGGGCATCATCGTTGCCGATGCCGCGGCGCGGCTGCGCATTGTTGCAAAAAAGTCGAGTTGTGCAGCTGCGTCGCCAATGCCCGTCGTTGCGAGAGGCTTGTCCAGCTCAAGAACGGCGGCGAAACAATCACGACATATTGGGGCGCTGCATTCGCAGCTCGCGTGTCCCGGACGCGCTGCAGCGTTCTTACGCTGCTGCGACGCCGAGCCGGGATCCAGAAGGCACCGCACTCCGCTGCTGCATGGGGCCCCGGCTCTGCAGCGCATCGCCGAAGAGGCGCTGCGCTGCGTCCGGGGCACGAAGCCGAAGTCTCCGTGTCACCACTATTCCTGATCGACGAGATCGTCCTCGAGGATCGCCATCTGGAACTGGAACGAGCGATCGTCGTCCTCATCGTCGACGAAGAGCACGCCGATGAACTCCTCGCCGATATAGACCTCGGCGGAATCGTCCTTCTTCGGCCGCGGCACGACGCGAATCTTGGGATTGCCGAATACGCGCTTCAGATACGCATCGAGCTTTCTCACTTCCTTGACGTCCACGGCAAGTCTCCAATCGAAATCTAACGTGGCGGGGTTTACGACGAGACGCGACGAACCGCCAGCATGAATTGCCAACGAAATTTGGGAGGGAAAGGGTCGGAAAATCCTGTTCCGATCAAACGAAGATCAAAGTCCCATGGCGTTGATCATCTGATCCATGGTGCGCGACGGCTCGGCGCAGCCGGCTTCACCGACGATCTTGGCGGGGACGCCCGCAACCGTGACGTTGTGCGGTACCGGCTTGACCACGACCGAGCCGGCGGCGATGCGTGCGCAATGGCCGATCTCGATGTTGCCGAGGATCTTTGCGCCGGCGCCGATCAGCACGCCATGGCGGATCTTCGGATGACGGTCCTCGTTCTCCTTGCCGGTGCCGCCGAGCGTGACACCGTGCAGGATCGAGACGTCGTCCTCGATGACAGCCGTCTCACCGCAGACGAAACCGGTGGCGTGGTCGAGGAAGATGCCGCGGCCGATGCGCGCTGCGGGATTGATATCGGTCTGGAACACCGCCGAGGCGCGGCTCTGGAGGTAGTATGCGAAATCCTTGCGGCCCTTTAGATAGAGCCAATGCGCCAGGCGATGGGTCTGGATCGCATGAAAGCCCTTGAAGTAGAGCAAGGGATCGATGAAGCGCGAAGTCGCGGGATCGCGGTCGTAGACGGCAACGAGATCGGCGCGGAAGGCGTTGCCGAGATCGGGATCGTCGCGCAGCCCCTCGTCATAGGTCTGGCGCACAAGATCGCCCGACAGCGCGGAGTGATCGAGCCGGTCGGCGAGACGGTGAATCACGGAATCTTCCAGGCGACTGTGATGCAGCACCGTCGAATAGATGAAGGTCGCAAGCTCGGGCTCGCGATGGACGATGTCTTCCGCCTCGCTCCGGATCCGGTCCCAGATCGGATCGAGCGATGCGAGCTTTCCTCCCGGATTGACCTGATGCACTGACATGGGATCTGCTCTTTCGAATGGGCTCGTTTTGTTGGTTCTATAGCACAGTCTAGGCGACAAAGTCCTGACCGGCTTGCCTGAGAGTGAACAGTGCCTTGCCTCGACACACCAAGCCAAAGTACTGATATACAAGACTTTCTTCTGACGCCCCCAAGCGGCAAGGTCGGCTCAAGGTGGCCAGAGTTTTGCCAAATTCAAGCCGGGCCGCGTCAAACTATTGGTGAATTCTCCCCCAACCGTTATTGCGGGCATGGTCCGAGCGAGGACGGAGCAGATTTGAGCATCACCACCGACCAATTGCGCGCGCGCGCCGCTGACACGTTCTGGCTGCGGCTGGCCGCAATGGCCCTGCCCCTCCTGATGATCGCGCCGGCGTTCTGGAACGGCTATCCCTTGTTGCAATGGGATACCGGCGGCTATCTGGCCCGCTGGTACGAGGGCTATCTCGTCCCCAGCCGCTCCACCGTGTTCGGCCTCTATCTGCACTATGGCGAGGGTTTTGATTTTTGGATCAACCTCGCGGTCCAGTCGCTGGCGACGCTGTGGCTGTTGCAGCTCAGCTTGCGCGTGCTCGGCCTGATGCAGACCTTCCGCTTCGTCCCGATCAGTCTGCTCCTGATCCTGTCGACCGCCCTGCCCTGGCTGGCCAGCATGCTGCTTACCGACATCTTTGCGGGACTGTCGGTGCTGTCGCTGTTCCTCCTGGTCATCGGACGACACCGCACCTCGGTGCCCGAAAAAATCGCGCTGTTCGTCCTCACCGCCTTTGCCGCAGCGACCCACAGCGCAACGCTCGGCGTGCTGCTCGGTCTGTGCGCCGCCGGCTGGATGGCGCGGCCGCTCCTTGGGCCTCGCCTTCCGTTTGCGGGACTGGCGCTGGCGAGTCTCAGCATCGTCGCGGGCGGCCTGATGCTGACGTCGGCGAATTATGCGCTGTCGGGCAAATGGACCTGGACGCCCGGCGGCTATGGCGTCGCCTTCGGTCGCATGATGCAGGACGGCATCGTGGCGCGCTATCTCAACGACCATTGCCCGCGCGAACACTACAAGCTCTGCCCTTATCGCAACGAGCTGCCGGCGAGCGCCGACGAATTTCTGTGGGGCAAGAGCATGTTCAACACCCTCGGCCGCTTCGATGGGCTGAACGAGGAGATGGGCTACATCGTCGTGCATTCACTCGCGGACTATCCGGCCTGGCAGGCCGGCGCGGCGCTGCGGGCGATCGGGCAACAATTGCTCCATGTCGCAACCGGCGAAGGCACCAACGGCTGGATCCCGCACACCTACGGCATCATCGAACGTTACGTGCCTTCGCAAGTCGCGCCGATGCGCGCGGCGCGACAGCAGCACTGGGCCGTCAATTTCGACGGCGTCAACTGGCTGCACGTCCCCGCCGCGCTGGCCTCGATGGCGGCACTCGTCGTGCTGCTGGTGCATGCGCTTGCCAAGCGTCGGCTTGACGATCTGACGCTGCTGGCAGCAACCGTGTCGCTGGCGCTGCTCGGTAATGCCTTCATCTGCGGCGTGATCTCGGGCCCGCACGACCGCTATGGCGCGCGGATGGCGTGGCTTGCGACCTTCGTGGTGCTGACGGCTCTGTTTCGCTCATTCGGCGACGACGCGCTGGCGGATGAGATCTCAACCGCGGCGTGAGAGGAAATCGAGCACGCCGGTCTTGTAGACCTTATCGCCGACCGCCCGCATGTGATCGCGGCCCGGGATATCGAGCACTTGCGCGCCCGGGATGATCGCACCGAGTGCGCCGGCAGAGCCTGCGACGTCGTCGGCGGTGCCGACCGCGATCAGCACCGGCACCTCGATGCGTGCAGCCTGCTGCCTCGTCATGAGGTCACGCGTGCCGCGGAGGCAGGCGGCGAGTGCACGACGGTCCGAGCGGGTCTGATCGGCGAAGGCGCGGAAGGTGCGCCCAACGGGATCGGTGACGTCGTCGAGCGAGGGCGCCTCCAGCGCCTTGGCGACGTTCTCACCGGGGCCGGTGCCCTCGATCAGACCGCCGATGCCGATGCCGCCGAGGATCGCCGAGCGCAGGCGCTGCGGCTCGTGGAGCGCAAGCCACGCCGCCATCCGTCCACCCATCGAATAGCCCATAATGTCGGCCTGCGGGATCGCGAGATGATCCATCAGTGCCAGCACGTCGCCGGCCATTATTGGGATCGAGTATTGCTGGGACTCGTAGAGCTTCGCACTCTCGCCGTGGCCGCGATTGTCGAGTGCGATGACACGGCGGCCGTTCTTGCGCAGTTCCGAGACCCAGGTCGGATAGACCCAGTTCACGTTCTTGCTGGAGGCAAAGCCGTGCACGAGAATGATCGGGTCGCCCTCACCTTCGTCGAGATAGGCAATTTCAACGGCGCCGTTGTGGAAGCTCGGCATCATCAGTTCCGCAGGTCTTGAGGGGAAAAGTCGATCTTAGAGCACGATCCGGACAAGTGTGCAGCGGGTTTTTCCGCTCCACAAACGCGGAACGCGTTTGCGCGGAGATCATGCTCAAACAATAGCCTCTATCGCGGCTACGAATGACCTCAATCTCATCGCGCTTCAGACCCTGAGGGCTGCATCCGCCAGAGCGGCCTCGGCGGCCCCCTGCGCCCGGCGGAGCCGCCGCGCGCGCCTGCGATCACACCAGGCCTGGGTCAGGCGCTCGGTGGTCGCCTTGATCGAGGACAGCAGTCCCAACAGGGTCAGTGCCGCGCCGAATAGCCAGAGCGTCAGATCGAACGCACCGCCAATGAGGAGCAGCGCGCCGCGGCCAAGCAGTTTCATGATGGCGCGGGTCTTGCCGCCCTGCGCTTCCGCGAGCCGCGCCGCGCGCGCCACATCTTTCGGGCCTTCGGCGATCCGCAACGTGTCCATCGCCCCGCGCGTGCCGGTCTTTCCGGCGACGCGCGTGACGTCCTTGCCGAGCCGAACCAGCGCGCCGGCCTTTTCGGCGCGGAACGCAGCCTTGATCGCACTCACGGTCTCGCCCGGGCGCAGCACCGAACCCTTGGCGACCGCGTTCTGAAGCATCGGCGCGTCGACGATCTCGCGCGCGGACCGGCCGGCCCACACGGCCAGCCCCTCGCCGAGCCGCCCCACCTTGCGCGCGTCCTTCACCAGCGTCAGCCCGGCGCGCACCGGCGCGGCACCACCGACGGTGACGTAGGTCGCCGCCGTCACCGCAAGGCCTGCCGCCGCCAGCCCCAGCACGAGGCGGTCGGTATCCTCGCCCATGGCGAGGTGCTTGCCTTCGCGGACGACGTCCCTGATGTCGCCGATTACGAAGAGATCGCCGGCCACCGTTCCCGACAGGCTCGCGACGTCGTCGGCATTGCCGGTGACGAGACCGGTGGCAAATCGTTTGGCGAAATGGGGGGTGGAATTCTCGGCTTTGACCGCATCGCTGACGCGGTTCAGGAGGTCGTCCGGCAGCGCGATGTTGCGGTCACGCGCGAGCGCGACGAAACTGTCGGCGAGATCGGCGTCGCCTGCGGCGAGCGCAGCCTCGATGTTGTCCTGAACAAGGCGATCGTTCTGCCGCAGCAGCGCATCGAGCTTGAGCTCGGAGAGCACCGCGGGATCATCCTGGGCGGCGAGAAGCGCGCCGGCCTCGCGGGCATGCGGCGCAACCTGCGCGAGCAGGAACGCGCATGCCGCGACACCGGTCAACGCTGTGCTGATTCGCAGCCATTTCATGCGGAAAGCCTGGACGGTCCTAAAATCGTTGACGCCTGACGCTTCGTCTGTCGTCGCAATTGCGCTCGCCCACAGACATAGTACGCCGAAATTGCGACACAACGTCCCCGACGAAAGAAGGGCTTCTCTCAAGCCGCAAGATTGTGTCGAATTTGCATGAGCAAATGAGCATGGGGCAATTGCGGAGCTTTCGGTTCCGCTGGACTAGCAATCATCTACACCCGCCAGTATGGTCCGCGGCGCCTTACTAATGCCGCGTCAGTTTGATTGTATCTGCCGCCATTGCCACTCCAGGATGAACTACGATGTCCGACCATGTCGTCCCGCACTTCCATAACGATGCCGGTGTTCCCGTCATCGAGATCGGCTCGCAAGAGTTCATGTGCGTGGGCGCCAATCCTCCGTTCGATCATCCGCACGTCTTCCTCGATCTCGGCAACGACAACGAGATCATCTGCCCCTATTGCTCGACGCTGTACCGCTTCGCGGCCGACCTGAAGGCGGGCGAGGCCCGTCCGCCGGAATGCGTGCTGAAGGACAAGGTGGCCTGACCGCTCTCATCGGTCAGGGGTGGCGCTCTCCCGAACGATTGTCATCGCCGGTGCCGGCATCGGTGGCCTGACGGCCGCGCTGACGCTCGCGGCCTGCGGCTTCCGCATCGTCGTGCTGGAAAAAGCCGAGCGCCTCGAGGAAGCCGGCGCCGGTCTGCAACTCTCCCCCAATGCCAGCCGCGTGCTGGTCGAGCTCGGCCTGACCGAACGCCTCAAGCTGGGCGCCGTGACCCCGGAGGCGGTCTCGATCATGAGCGCGCGGGCCGGCGGCGAGCTGCTGCGCATGCCGCTTGGCGAGGCAGCCTCCGCGCGCGCCGGCGCTCCCTATTGGGTGGTGCACCGCGCCGATCTGCAATCGGCGCTCGCCGGCGCGGTGTCCGACCATCCTGATATCGACCTGAAGCTGGGCGCAACCTTCGAGGACGTCGCGCCTCACACCAAGGGGCTGACGGTGGTCCATCGCAGCGGCACGATCCGCCGCAGCGATCTTGCGAGCGCATTGATCGGCGCCGACGGCATCTGGTCGACGGTCCGCCAGCATCTGTTTCCCGACGTGCAGCCGCGCTTTTCAGGCCTGATCGCCTGGCGCGGCACGCTCGATGCGACGCAACTGCCGAAGGACTACACCGCGCGCCGGGTGCAGCTCTGGATGGGCCCGAACGCCCATCTCGTGGCCTATCCGATCGCGGGCGGACGCCAGATCAACGTGGTCGCGGTGCTGCCGGGCACGTGGAACAGGCCGGGCTGGAGCACGCCCGGCGATCCTCCCGAGGTCATGGAGGCTTTCGCCGCACCGCGCTGGCCGCCACCGGCGCGGATGATGCTCGCCGCGGTCGAAGCCTGGCGAAAATGGGCGCTGTTCGGCGTGCCTGACGGCTGCCCCTGGAGCAAGGGTCCCGTCGGGCTGCTCGGCGATGCCGTGCATGCGATGCTGCCGTTCGCAGCGCAGGGCGCCGGCATGGCGATCGAGGATGCCGCCGTGCTCGCCCGGCATTTGAGCGTCGAGGCGGCCGAGAGCACCGCCGGCATCACAGCCGCGCTGACGCAATATGGCCGCGCGCGCCAAGCGCGCGTGCGGCGGGTGCAGCGGACCGCGCGACAGCAGGGCCGCATCTATCATTTCAGCGGGCCGCTCGCGATCGCGCGCGATCTTGCGATCCGCGCACTCGGACCGGACCGCATGCTGGCGCGGCAGGACTGGATCTACAACTGGCGGCCCTGAAGCGAGGCACCGCCGGCGCGGTGCCTCAGCGGATCGCTTTTCCGGATTTCGACGCCGGCTTGGCAGCGGATGACGGTGACGTGGCGGGCGGTGTCGGCTCGGGCGGTGTGTCCCGGCACCTGTTGCGGCGCCAGGCCTCGTCGGCAAGTTGGGCCTGGCCCCGCACCGCGATGTAGTCGTTGCGATAGGCAAGCTCGGACACGACCGCGCCGCCAGCGCCGGTCTCCGCCTTGTCCATCAGCCTCTGCAAATCGGCCGTGCGGTTGGCGAGCGCCTTGCGCTCGGTCTCGAGCTGCTTGCAGTCGTACAACTCGTATTTGCCGGGATCGGCGAAGGCCGGCGCGACCGTCTCGCTCATGCCGGCGCAGCCGGACAGCGCGACGCCGGCCGCAAGCGGCGCGAGGAGCGCGCCGAAGCCGCGCAGGAGACAGGAAAACGAAGCAGCCATGTCGGATAAATAGCCCCCGTGGATTGAGAATGCCTAAAGCAACAACAGATGTCCGGATTGAGGCTTTGCCTTGTGCGCCCGGCTCGCTTAAGGAAGGACCGACCATCCGGCCGGCAAGACGCCAATTCCAGACGGCCGGGAGTGGCCTTAAGTGATTGATCTCGTTGGATCAAGCGGGCATGGCGGAATTGGTAGACGCAAGGGACTTAAAATCCCTCGGCGCGCAAGCGCTGTGCCGGTTCGACCCCGGCTGCCCGCACCATCGGTGCTGATGACGCTCGCCTGCGTGCAGATCCGCAAAGCAGGCAACCGAACCGGCTGGAGCGCGGCGGCAAAGCGCCCTTGTTCTGACGCACTGCGGACGCGGCGACGTTGCTCATGGTTGCGCGCCTTCCGTCTCAAGGCGCTTCGGCTCGGCGCGAAAATCGAGCAGCAGGATCCAGAAGCATGACAGGGAAACGACGAGAAGGGCGAAAGTGCCCTCGATCATCGCTCCCAAAAGCGACATCAGCGCCGGAACGAGGAGTCCGATCGAGAGACATGCGGCAAGCGCCAGGGCCGGAAGATCGACGATGAGGATGGCAGCATAGAGCGCAAGCTCGAAGAAGGCATATTCCTTGAGACGCGGCGAGCTGAGATAGAGCGCAAACATGGCGAGCATCGTGACGCGCATGGCCGCGCGGGGATGATCCATCAACCAGCGATCCAGCCGCTTCAGAACCGATGCCCCTTCCCGCGCAGGTTGGCTTACGGCCACGCGGAAGATGGACAAAGCGAACGGCACGAGCACGAGCGCTAACGCGGCGCACGCATATGTCGCGAATATGACCGGCTTGCTTTCACCGAGGCCGGCATGATCCATGAGGTTTCGCGCTAGCAGCAGCAGCGACGGATTGATCTCGAAGAGATCGACGACGTGTTGGTCGGGGATTTCTCGGGCCATCGCAAGCCGCCAGCTTGCGAACAGATCGGGATATTCCAGCCCCGATATCAGGATCGGCAATGCGAAGCTGAATGTCGCCACCGCGATCAGCGCCAGCTTGCGGCCGCACGGCAGAGGCAGGAAGTAAAGCGCGGCCAGAACGGGAAAGAACACCAACTTGAACGACATCACGAAACCGAGCAACGCAGCGCCCGCGACGCGGAGCAAAGAGTTGCGGCCCTCCAACGCTCCGGAGGATGGCGGAGGAAGCAGGAGCCTCAGCGCGATCGCGGTCAGCAGTCCGCTCAGGATCGCGAAGTTGCCCGAGGCCTGCACCCATTCGAAACCGACGAACGCGCCGAGCGCGCACAGCACCTTGAGCGCAGCATCGCGCGCGCTCGGGCCCCTTCGGCCGAGCCTGGGTAAGAGGAGGCCGCAGAGCACGGCGAGGACGAGAAAGATTCCTCTGTAGTGATCGAGCAGAAAGCCGCCCGCGCACAGGGGGCGAAAGACGTCCAGCGTCACCGGCAGATAGGGGTAGGAGAGCTTGGTGCCCTTCAGGTTCTTGACGAAATAAGGATCGAGTCCGCCGACATACGCGTCGACCGCAGCGCAATTCACGCGAATGTCCCAACCATAGCCATATTTCAAATCGAGCCTGGCGTCGTTAGCGAGATTGCCGAGCACCAGCAGCGTCGTCAGCGCGATCAGGCCGGCAAGCCAGACGTTGCGCCTCGTGGCCATGTTGGCCGTGGGCTCCAACCATCGTGCTGCACCTGACATCTCGGACATCGGCGGATACCTTGTTTGGCTTGTTTCTCTCGGCGCCGCTGCGGCGCGTCATCATCTCAGCCGCACTCTGGGCAGGATGCGTTTCGGTTTTATTGCCAGAGGGACAGGCCACGCCGGACGCCAATCTTTAGGACGGGATGGTGAATCACTGGTTTTCCGGCCGGCGTGAGATTGCGCGATCCGCGGGATCCAGTGGCAGGGAACACTGGTCTCTCACCAATTCTTGTCCGCTCCGGCTGCGCCTGACAGCTATCCCGAAACGGGGGTTGTGCAACGCAACATCGGACTAAATAAAGCTCTCAATTTCAGAGGTGAGCTTCTTGTCCGACGTCAATGCCGATGATTGGGTGTCCTCCGGGCACCGTCCCATGGGTTTTCCCGAATTCGTCATCGTGATCGCGTCCATCATGGCGCTGAATCCGCTTGCGATGGACATGATGCTGCCGGCGCTGCCCAACATCGGCGCCGCCTTCCAGATTCCTATCGCCAACCATCTTCAACTGGTGCTGTCGACCTTCCTGGTCGGCTTCGGCGCGGGCCAGTTCGTCATGGGCCCGTTGTCGGACCGTTTCGGCCGCCGCCCCGTGCTGCTCGGCGGCATGGCGGTCTATGCGGTGGCGAGCGTGCTGGCAGTGGCAGCACCCTCGTTCGAGACGTTGCTGCTGGCGCGCGCGCTGCAAGGGCTCGGCACCTCGGCGACGCGCGTGATCGCGACCTCGATCGTGCGCGACTGCTACGTCGGCCGCCGCATGGCGAGCGTGATGTCGCTCGCGATGATGGTATTCATCGCGGTGCCCGTGGTCGCCCCCTCGTTCGGACAGGCGGTGCTGCTGGTGACGGCCTGGCGCGGCATTTTCGTCGTGCTGATGCTCTACGGCCTGCTCGCGCTCGCATGGTGCGTGCTGCGGCTGCCTGAAACCCTTCCCGAGTCCGAGCGCAGATCGCTGGCGCCCGCCGACGTGCTCTCGGCGTTCCGCCAGACCGTGACGAATCGCCAGACCATTGGCTACGCCACGGCGGCCGGCAGCGTCATCGGCGCCCTGTTTGCCTACGTCTTCTGCGCCCAACAGGTCTTCTCCGGCATCTATCACCTCGGCCATTACTTCCCGCTCGCCTTCGCGGCGATTGCGGCTGGCACCGCCATCGCCGGCTTCCTCAATGCGAGGCTGGTCGGTCGGCTCGGCATGCGCGTGATCTCGCACGGGGCACTCATGCTCTACACCGCGGTCGCGGGCGTGATGCTGCTCACCGAAAGCCTCGGCGTGCTGCCGCTATCCTTGTTCATGGCGCTCTCCGCCCTGATGATGTTCTCGTTCGGCATGATGATCGCCAACTTCACCGCGCTCGCGATGGAGCCGCAGGGCCACATCGCCGGCACCGCGTCCTCGCTCTACGGCTCGATCACGACACTGATCGGAATCGCGGTCGGCATGGCGATCGGACAGAGCTTCGACGGCACGCTGCTGCCGTTCTCGGTCGGCTTCTTCCTGTCGACCCTTGCGGCGCTTGCGATCGTGCTGGTGGTGGAGAAGGGGCGGCTGTTCAAGCCGCATCATCGCCCTGCCATCTGAGGAACTTCCCGCTCCCCTCGATGTTGTACCGCAGCAATTCGAGAGGATGACGAGATGGGACTGAAACACCGCGAAGACCGCGAGCCGGAACAGCAGGAGCAGGAGCGTTCAGAGCCGGCCGCTGAGCGGACCACGTCCACGACGCCTTTGGCGAGCGAAGGGCTCGAACAGTTGCGCGACAGTCACTGCTGATCACGAAGTCTGGTCGGTCGCCGCCTGCTGGCGCTGAAATCATCCGCAGCGGCCTCGTGCGCCGGCCCGCTTCCCCGCGGGGGCACCATCAGCACGACCACGTGCCACGCCAGACCGCGCCGGCCCCACAAATTGGCCTGTACCGTGAACTCGCGTCGGACGACGTGTTCGGCTTTCGAGGACGCCCATTCCATCCAGCGGCCGCAATAGTCCTGGCCGCGGAAACACGCCGCGGCCCAGCCTCGGTCGGGCGTCGTCTTGCGCTGCAAGCCCGAACCGTATTCAGACTCGAACGGTCGTGCATAATACGGATGATCGGGGCTGTAGAACGCCGTCGCAAAGGCCAGCGAATCATCACCACTCACGGCGCTGAGCGGCGTACCGGTCAGCTCGCGCCACTCGCGCGTCAATTCGCTAGCCAGCTGCGCGTAGAAATTCCTGCCTTCTTCGTAGCCGTGATCGTTACGATAGACGGCATGGATCGGCGCGGCGACCAGGACGGCGGCGAGCGCGACGCCAGCCACGATCACGGTGAGATTGACGGTGTAGAAGCGCTCGATCGGATAGCGCGCGCCGCAGACCACGAGAACGGCGAACAGGAACAGCCCCTGCAAGGCCCACAGCGAGGGCAGATCGGTGCCCATCATGAGGGATGTCATTATCGGCAGCGCGATCGTGCCTATGGCAACGTGGAACAGAAGTCGCAGTCCCGGACCCATTGCGGCGAAGTCGGCCGGAAACTGCTTCAATCGCGTGCCGGCGATGAATACCCACGTCACAGCCGACACGATCATCGCCGCCGCCAGCCCGAGCAGGAAGTTCCTGGCTTCGCCGAGCGAGCTTAGGACATTGCCGTTAGCGTGCGCCAACGCATAGCTGAAAGTCGGCGCCCCCGTCGTCGCCAGCCAATAAACGTGTGGTGATAGCGCCGCCAGGCCGACGACCACCGATATCCAGGGCGAAGCGGAGGTAAAATAGGCGCGCCGCGCCGGGTGCGCCAGCGCGGCAAACGCGAAGCTCGCGACGAGAAAGATCGAATAATACTTGCCGACCATTGCCAGCGCTGTCGTGCATCCTAGCGCGACCGCCCACGATACTGCGCGCGTCTCGAACGCACGCAGGAAGCACCAGGTCGCCAGCGGCCAGACCGCGAGCAGCACGGCATTGGCATTGAAGCGCTGAGCATGGAACTGATAGGCCGGCGTCAGCATCAGGAGCAGCAGCACCAGGACGCGCTTGTGTCCGGTCACGAATTGCCGTGCGATCCGGTCGACGAAGTACAGTGCAAGCCCGGCATTGGCCATTGCCATCAATTGCAGCGACCAGTCGCTGAGCGGGAACACGGAAGTCCAGCCAGCGGCAATCCAGCCCATCAAGGGCGGATGCTTGTGATAGCCCCAGGCGAAATGCCGCCCCAGCGTGCAGGCCTCGAGCGTATCAGGGTGCAGACCGCCTCCGGCATAGGCGATCGCCAGATAGAGCGTCCAGATCGCAACGAAGCAGGCGATGAGAAGCGGCACGGCCCAACCCGCCTCGACGCCATCCAGCCAACGCAGGAACGGTCGCCGCCAACGCGCCGGCGCGCGATCGGACCGTTCGGCCCTCGCCTGGAATGCAAAATCGATCGGCACAGGAACTAAATTCGAGAGGAAAAGTGATGCGTGAGGACAAGGACATCTATTTCAGGATTGAAACAAATAGCAATGATTGGAAGTCAGAAGGGTTAAGAGCTCCACCGGTTTCAAACTGACGCGAGGCTGACAAACGACAACGGCGCCGCTCATGACAGCGGCGCCGCAGGATCATCGAGCCAATGGCGCGAGGATACGTCTTCCGCTCACTCCGACTTGTCGACGTTCCAGAACAGCGGCGTCGCCGGGCCGTCGAGCACGCCGGTCAGCGATTTGCGCCAGCCGCTCGGCAGGAGATACTGCCCCAGCGGGATGTAGATCACCTGTTCATAGGCTTCCTTCTGGATGTCCGCGGCGATCTTCTTCTGCTCGTCGATCGAGGACGCGCGGACGAAGGCATCCTTGAGCTGCTCGATCTTGGCGTCTTCCGCCCAGCCGAACCAGCCGCCCTTCTTGCCCTGGCCGCCGATCGAGAGATTGGCAATCGGGTTGGAGACGTCGGCCGCGACCCAGTTGGTGAAGAACATGTTCCAGCCACCCTCCTTCGGGGGCTTCTGGCTGGCGCGGCGGCTTACCACCGTCTGCCAATCGGTCGCTTGCAGATCGACCTTGAAGCCGGCCTCGCGCAGTAGCTGGGCCGCAACGATAGGCTGCGCCTTGAGCGTCGTGACATCGCCTGGGGCCATGATCACGACCGGGGTGCCGTCATAGCCGGACTCGGCGAGCGCCTTCTTGGCCTCCGCCATGCCGTTGCCCTTCACCAGGGTCTTGGCGCCCACCTCGGTTGCGAGCGGCGTATCGCACACGAAGAAGGCACCACAGATCTTCTGATATTTCGGGTTTCCGACCAGCGCGTCGAGCACGTCCTTCTGGTTTATCGCCAGGAAGGCTGCGCGGCGTATTTTGACGTTGTCGAACGGCGGATGCAGGAAGTTCATGCGGCCGAGCGTCTGAAAACCGAACTTGTTCGAGACCTCGATCGTGAGCTCCTTGTTCGCCTCCAGTATCGGCAGCATGTCGTAGGGCAGATTCTCCATGAAATCGATGTCGCCCGATTGCAGCGCGTTCACCGCAGTCTGCGAGTCCGGCATGGTGATCCATTCGACGCGGTCGACCTTCACCACCTTGCCGCCCGAGGTCCAACTCGCCGGCTCCTTGCGCGGCACGTAATCGGTGTTCTTGACGTAGACCGCCTTCACGCCCGGCTGGAATTCCGACTGCACGAACTTGAAGGGACCCGAGCCGATCTGCTCCGGGATCTGCTTGTCCGGCGGTGTCTCGGCGAGGCGCTTCGGCATCATGAAGGCGACGCGCGAAGAGGGTTTTCCGATGGAGTCCAGCACGAGGCCGTACGGCTCCTTCAGCTTCAACGTGATGGTCTTGGCGTCGGTCGCCTCGATGCTCGCGGTGAAATCCATGAGCTTCTGGCCCATGCCGTCGACCGCGGCCCAACGCTTCAGCGAGGCGACGCAGTCTTCCGCCGTCACAGGCGCGCCGTCATGCCACTTCAGGCCGTCGCGCAGCGTAAAGGTGTAAGTGAGCTTGTCATCGGAAATCTTCCAATCCGCCATCTGCGGCTGGATCTTGAAGTTTGAATCGGTGGCGACCAGCGTGTCGTAGACCATGTAGCCATGGTCCCGCGTGATGTACGCGGTGGTGAAGATCGGATCGATGATGCGCAGATCCGAATGCATCACCGCCGTAAGAGTCTTGCCGGCGGCAAGCACGGGCGAGGCCAAGCCGACCGAAAGCGCGACCACCGACAGCGCAAGTTTGGAGGCGAACGCGCGAGGCCCCCGGCGCATGAAGTTGAACATGGAAAGTTTCTCCTGACGTGAAACTGTTCAAAGGCAGATTATTGATTGAGCATCCGGTTCGTTCTTTGGGCGAACTAACCTCATGCAATGCCTTTATCTTTCGAGACTTGCAGACAGTGCCGAGCGCGTCAATCCGGTTTCGGTGCAAGCCGTCGCGGCGTGTGCAAGGGCTCCAAAAAGATCGGTTTGGCTTTACAACGCTCTCGGCCCGTCCTCCCCTGCGCCAATGCAATGCGCGTTCCAGCTTTGAAGCTTGAGAGACATTGAGATGAACCCAGCCAATCTTCCCTTCGATTCCGAGGCGATGCTCCAGGGCCTGCGCGGCTGGGTGGAATGCGAGAGTCCGACCTGGGACGCAGGCGCCGTGAACCGCATGCTCGATATCGCAGCGCGGGATATGGCGATCATGGGTGCGACGATCGAGCGCATCGCCGGCCGCCAGGGTTTTGGCGGCGTGATCCGCGCGCGCTTCCCCCATCCAAAGCAGGGCGGGCCGGGCATCCTGATCGCCGGGCACATGGATACCGTGCACCCGGTCGGCACCATCGAGAAGCTGAAATGGCGGCGCGAGGGCAACAAGTGCTACGGCCCCGGCATCTACGACATGAAGGGCGGCAATTATCTCTCGCTGGAGGCGATCCGGCAGCTGGCGCGCGCCGCCTTCACTACGCCGCTGCCGATCACCGTGCTGTTCACGCCGGATGAGGAAGTCGGCACGCCCGCCACCCGCGACATCATCGAGGCGGAGGCCGCGCGCAACAAATACGTGCTGGTGCCCGAGCCTGGCCGCGCCGACAATGGCGTCACCACCGGACGATACGCCATCGCGCGTTTCAATCTCGAGGCGACGGGCCGCCCGAGCCACGCCGGCGCGACGCTGTCGGCGGGACGCTCGGCGATCCGTGAGATGGCCCGGCAGATCCTCGCGATCGACGCGATGACCACGGACGACTGCACCTTCTCGGTCGGCGTCGTGCATGGCGGCCAATGGGTCAATTGCGTTGCCACGACGGCCACAGGCGAAGCGCTCTCGATGGCCAAGCGCCAGGCCGATCTCGACCGCGGCGTCGAGAGGATGCTGGCGCTGTCGGGCACAACCAATGATGTCACCTTCAAGGTCACCCGTGGCGTAACGCGGCCGGTGTGGGAACCGGACGCCGGCACCATGGCGCTGTATGAAAAAGCCCGCGGCATCGCCAAGTCGCTCGGCGCCGAGCTGCCGCATGCGAGTGCCGGCGGCGGCTCCGACGGCAATTTCACCGGCGCAATGGGAATCCCGACGCTCGACGGCCTGGGCGTGCGCGGCGGTAACGGCCACACGCTCGAAGAGTATATCGAGGTCGAAAGCCTGGTCGAACGCGGCCGGCTGATGGCGGGGCTGCTGGCAACGCTGGAGTGACTGTCTGAGTCCGTCATTCCGGGGCGGTCCGAAGGACCGAGCCCGGAATCTCGAGATTCCGGGTTCGCGTCTTCGACGCGCCCCGGAATGACGACGGGCAAAGAGAGCACGCCACGACAGGCCGCCCTGTAAAAGCTGTGGCCCGGATGGCACGGGAATTGCTGAAATGTTAGGCTAATGGCAGGCTTGCCGAAGGCCCTGCCCGATTTGACTCTAATCTGACGGATCCAACTTGCTCGGATATCTCGTTCGCCGAATCTTCGCCGCCGTGCCCGTAATGGGCCTCGTCGCGCTGTTCGTCTTCCTGCTGCTCCGCCTCACCCCCGGCGATCCCGCCGCGATTCTTGCCGGCGACAACGCGACGCCGGAACGGCTGGAGCGCATCCGCGCCTCGCTCGGCCTCAACGAGCCCCTGATCGTGCAGTTCGTCACCTGGGTGAACAAGCTGCTGCACGGCGATCTCGGGACGTCGCTGATTTCCAACCTGCCGGTGATGAAGATGATCGGCCAGCGTGTCGAGCCGTCGATCTCGATCGCGCTGTCGACCATCATCCTCGCCGTCGTCGTCGCCGTGCCCCTGGGCGTAATCGCGGCGTGGAAGCATGGCACCTGGATCGACCGTTTCGTGATGGGCCTGTCCGTGCTGGGCTTCTCCGTCCCGGTGTTCGTCGTCGGCTATGTCCTGATCGAAATCTTCGCGATCAATCTGCGCTGGGTCCCGGTGCAGGGCTTCAAGAGCATCTCGAGTGGTTTTGGGCCCTTCTTCGAACGCATCATCTTGCCGACCTGCGCGCTCTCCTTCATCTACATCGCGCTGATCGCGCGCATGACGCGTGCGGCGATGCTCGACGTGCTCGGCGAAGATTATGTCCGCACGGCGCGCGCCAAGGGCATCAACGAGGTCGCGGTGATGATGCGGCATGCGCTGCGCAACGCGGCCGTGCCCGTGATCACCGTGATCGGCACCGGCTTTGCGCTGCTGATCTCCGGCGTCGTCGTCACCGAGAGCGTGTTCAACATTCCCGGCATCGGCCGCCTCACCGTGGATGCGGTGCTGGCGCGCGACTATCCGGTGATCCAGGCGATGATCCTGCTGACGTCGCTGATCTATGTCGTCGTCAATCTCCTGATCGACGTCGCCTATACGCTGCTCGATCCCCGGATTCGGTACTGAGGCAAGGGTAACAACAATAATGTCGGTCGATAGCCTTCCCCAGTCATCCATTCCGATCACGTCGCCGCTGCGGCCGCGCTTCGGATTTCTCACCTCGACGCCAATCATCGCGACGGCCACGGTCTTGCTCGGGCTGGTCGTGGTGATCTCGATTCTCGCGCCGCTGATCGCGCCGCATGATCCGATCCAGCTTGCGCCGTCGCAGCGGCTGAAGCCGTCGTCGGCGCAGTTCCTGCTCGGCACCGACGCCTACGGCCGCGACCTGCTGTCGCGTGTCATCTATGGCGGCCGCATCTCACTCCTGATCGGCATCGGTTCGGCGATTCTCTCGGTCGCCATTGGGCTTGCAATCGGTCTCGTGTCCGGCTTCTTCAAGCTGGTCGATGCCGTGATGATGCGGATCATGGACGGCCTGATGGCGATGCCGAGCATCCTGCTCGCGATCGCCGTGGTGTCACTCTCTGGCGCCAGCCTCTGGACCGTGCTGATCGCGATCACTATTCCGGAAATCCCGCGCGTGGCGCGCCTGGTGCGCTCGGTGGTGCTGTCGGCGCGCGAGGAGCCCTACGTCGAGGCAGCGATTTCGGTCGGCTCCAGCCTGCCGAAGATCATGTGGCGGCATCTGATGCCGAACACGATTGCACCGCTGATCGTCCAGGGCACCTATGTTTGCGCCTCCGCGATCCTGACCGAGGCCATCCTCTCCTTCCTGGGCGCCGGCATTTCGCCGGAGACGCCGACCTGGGGCAACATCATGGCCGAGGGCCGCCAGTACTTCCAGCTCAAGCCGTCGCTGATCTTCTGGCCGGGCCTGCTGCTCTCGATCGCCATTCTCAGCATCAATTTGATCGGCGATGCCGCCCGCGACGCCCTCGATCCGCGCATGAAGCAGCGGGAGGGGAAGTGAAACAGGTAATAGTGTCATTCCGGGGCGCGCCTCTTGGCGCGAACCCGGAATCCATTTCACCGCTTGGACTGACGCCCGGTGGATTCCGGGTTCGCGCTGCGCGCGCCCCGGAATGACGAAAGACCCTGCATGACCAGCACCATCCTCGACATCAACAACCTCGTCGTCTCCATCGGCAAGAAGCCGGGTGGGCCGAAGATCATCGACGGCATCTCGATCCAGGTACGCGAGCGCGAGACGCTGTGCCTCGTCGGCGAAAGCGGCTCGGGCAAGTCGGTGACCTCCCTCACCACGATGGGCCTGTTGCCGAAGGGCACGCTGGTGCCGACCGGCGGCAGCATCAAGCTGGTCGGCGAGGAGCTGCTGACCGCGACCGACCGCCGCCTGCGCCAGCTCCGCGCGACGCAGATGGCGATGATCTTCCAGGAGCCGATGACCGCGCTCAATCCGGTGGTGCCGGTCGGCCGCCAGATCGACGAGGTGCTGCGCGCCCATACCGATCTTGACGCCAAAGCGCGCAAGAAGCGCATCCTCGACATGATGGAGCAGGTCCGCCTGCCCCAGGTCGAGCGCATCTTCGCCTCTTACCCGCACCGCCTCTCCGGCGGCCAGCGCCAGCGCATCATGATCGCAATGGCGCTCGTGCTCGAGCCGAAGCTGCTGATCGCGGACGAGCCCACCACCGCGCTCGACGTCACCACGCAGAAGCAGATTTTGACCCTGATCCGCGACCTCCAGCGCGATCACGGCACCGCCGTGCTGTTCATCACTCACGATATGGGCGTGGTGGCCGAGATCGCCGACCGGGTCGCGGTGATGCGGCAGGGCCGCCTCGTCGAGACCGGCGCGCTCGATACCGTGCTGCGCAATCCCACCATGGAATACACCCGCAATTTGCTCGCCGCAGTGCCGAGCTTGGTGCCGCGCGCGGCGCGGGACGAGACCAAGGAGCCGGTGGTGCTGGAAGCCAACGAGCTCAGCAAGGTCTATAAGGAGCGCGCCTTCTTCGGCAAAGGCCGTGAGGTCGTCGCCGCCGACAAGGTGACGCTGACACTGCGCAAGGGCCGTACGCTCGGCATCGTCGGTGAGAGCGGTTCCGGCAAGTCGACGGTCGCGCGCTGCATCGTCCGCTTGATCGATCCGACCTCCGGCGGCGTGCGCCTCGCCGGCCGCGAGATTGCCGATATCTCGCGCCGCCTGCTCCAGCCGCACCGGCAAAAGATTCAGATCGTGTTCCAGGATCCCTATCGCTCGCTCAATCCGCGCGTCACCGTCGGCGAGAGCATCGCCGAAGGCCCGATCAACTACGGCGTCTCGCACACCGAGGCGATGAAGCGGGCGCGCGATCTGCTCGAGTTGGTCGGCCTGCCGGTCGATGCGGTGTCGCGCTATCCGCACCAGTTCTCCGGCGGCCAGCGCCAGCGCATCGCCATTGCCCGGGCGCTCGCGCTCGATCCCGATGTGCTGGTCGCGGACGAAGCGGTCTCCGCGCTCGACGTCTCCGTGCAGGCGCAAGTGCTGGAGCTGCTCGACGAGATCCAGAAGCGGCTCGGCATCGCGATCCTGTTCATCACCCATGATTTGCGCGTCGCCGCGCAAATCTGCGACGAGGTCGTGGTGATGCAGCACGGCCGCGTCGTCGAACAGGGCCCCGCCGCCGAAGTGCTGACGCATCCGAAGGAGGCCTACACCAAGGCACTGCTGGATGCGGCTCCGGGGCGAGGCTGGGACTTTGCGAACTTCCGGCCGGTGTCGGAGGGCGTGGCGGCGAGCGCCTGACGTCGTTCTGGCGAAAGCCAGAACCCATTACGGGAGACGTTTGGCGAGGCTCATCACTCGGGACTACAGCGCACACGACAGATGGACCTCGCGGTGGCTCCTGGTCTTCGCCAGGACGACTCCGCGGTGTGGCAGATGGCTCCTCTCACACCCCACCGCATCCGCAGCATTCCCAAAACGATCTGACCCCATGCATGGCGCGATTGCTTCCCACCTTGCTCTTGCAGCAAGGCCAAGGCTAACTTCGCGCACTCTTGATCGATTGGACTGGATCGAATGACACGTATCGCCGTCGGCGGCTTCCTGCACGAGACCAACACCTTCGCGCCGACGAAGGCGACGTTCGCGGACTTCCAGCATGGCGGCGGCTGGCCGGCGATGACGCAGGGCGCCGACGTGTTGAAGGTGATGCGGCGCATCAATGTCGGTCTCGCGGGCTTCGTCGACGGCGCTGAAATGAACGATTGGGAACTCATCCCAACGATCGCCTGCGGTGCGAGCCCGTCGGCGCATGTCACCAAAGATGCTTTCGAGCGCATCGTGAAGGTGATGATCGACGGCATCGCAGCCGCCGGTCCGCTCGATGCCGTCTATCTCGACCTGCACGGCGCGATGGTGGCCGAGCACCTCGACGATGGCGAAGGCGAGATCCTGGCGCGCGTGCGCCGGATCATCGGCAAAGATATTCCGCTGGTCGCGAGCCTCGACCTGCACGCCAACGTCACGCCCGAGATGATCGAGCATGCCGACGCGCTGATCGCCTACCGCACCTATCCGCATGTCGACATGGCCGCAACCGGCCGCGCCTGTGCGCGCCATCTCGCACTGCTCCTGAAGTCCAGGCAACGCTTCGCAAAGGCGTTCCGGCAATTGCCATTCCTGATCCCGATCAGCTGGCAGTGCACGAGCGACCAGCCGACCAAAAGCATCTACGAGAAGCTCGCCGCGCTGGAGGGTGACGCGGTTCCGACGCTGTCCTTCGCGCCCGGCTTCCCCGCCGCCGATTTCCGCGATTGCGGGCCGAGCGTGTTCGCCTATGGCAAGACGCAAGCGGACGCCGACCGCGCGGCCGATGCGCTTCTCAAGCTGATCGAAAGCCACGAGGACGACTTCGACGGCAAGATCTGGTCGCCCGACGACGGCGTGCGCCATGCGATGGAGCTTTCCAAGGGTGCGAGCAAGCCGATCGTCATCGCCGACACCCAGGACAATCCCGGCGCGGGCGGCGATTCCGATACCACCGGTATGCTGCGCGCACTGGTGCGCAACAAGGCAAGTGCCGCGACGGGGGTGATCTACGATCCGGAATCGGCCAGAGCCGCGCATGCAGCCGGCGTCGGGGCCGCCGTCACGCTGTCGCTCGGCGGCAAGTCCGGCATTCCGGGCGACGAGCCCTATCGCGAGACCTTCGTGGTCGAAAAACTCTCCGACGGCCGCTTCATCGCGTCCGGCCCTTATTATGGCGGCCGCGAGATGGAGATGGGCCCCTCCGCAGCCTTGCGCATCGGCGACGTCCGCGTCGTCGTCTCCTCGCACAAGGCGCAGCTCGCCGATCAGGCAATGTACCGCTATGTCGGCATCGAGCCGACGCGAGAGAAGATTTTGGTCAACAAGAGCTCGGTGCACTTCCGCGCCGATTTCGAGCCGATCGCGGAAAAGCTGCTGATTTGCGCCGCACCGGGCGCGATGCCGGCCGACACCGCCTGCCTGCCCTGGACGCGCCTGCGGCCGGGCATCCGCATCAAGCCGAACGGACCCGCCTTCACCCCTTCCTCACGCTAACCGGACAGGACACATGCCCACGATCGACCGCATCGACGGCTATGCCGACGAACTCACCGCTATCAGGCGCGACCTCCACGCCCATCCCGAGATCGGCTTTGAGGAAGTGCGCACCTCCGGTATCGTCGCCGACAAGCTGAAGAGCTGGGGCATCGAGGTGCATCGCGGTCTCGGCGGCACCGGCGTGATCGGCGTCATCAAGGGTAAGGGCACGAGCGGCAAGCGCATCGGCCTGCGCGCCGATATGGACGCGCTGCCGATGGAAGAGAACACCAATCTGAAATGGAGCTCGAAAATTCCCGGCCGCTTCCACGGCTGCGGCCACGACGGCCACACCACCATGCTGCTCGGCACCGCGCGCTATCTCGCCGAGACCCGCAATTTCGACGGCACCGTGCACCTGATCTTCCAGCCGGCCGAGGAAGGCCTCGGCGGCGCCCGTGCCATGATCAAGGACGGACTGTTCGAAAAATTTCCCTGCGACGAGCTCTACGGCCTGCACAACGCGCCCGATCTCAACCACGGCGAGATCGCGATTCTGCCGGGCCCGGCGATGGCCGGCGCCGACTTCTTCGACCTCCGCATCACGGGCTACGGCGCGCATGGCGCGATGCCCGAGCGATCCAAGGACGCGGTGATCATCGCGACCACGCTGGCGCAGGCGATCCAGACCATCGTCAGCCGCAACGTCGAGCCGCTGCAATCCGCCGTCATCTCGATCACCCAGATCCATGCGGGCTCCGCCTATAACGTCATCCCAGGCGAAGCGCATCTTTGCGGCACCATCCGCACCTTCTCCAACGAAGTCCGCGCCATGATCAGCGAGCGCATCCGCACGATCTGCGCTGGTATCGCCGCCGCATTCCAGTGCGAGATCGCGGCCGACATCCGCGACACGTTCGGCGTGCTGGTCAACCAGGTTGAGCAGTCCAAGGTGGTCGAGGAGGTCGCGCGCACCGTGGTCGATCCTGCCAACGTGATCACCCGCGCCCAACCGAAGATGGGCAGCGAGGATTTTGCCGACATGCTGCAGACCATCCCCGGCGCCTATTTCTGGGTCGGCCATGACGGCTCGGTGCCTGTGCACAATCCCGGTTTCGTGCTCGACGACAAGATCCTGCCGATCGGCGCCAGCATGTTTGCCCGCATCATCGAAACCCGCATGCCGGTGGGTGGCAATGCATAAAGAGAGCGTCGAAGAGACGGTCACCTCGCTGCATGATCTGTCGGCGGTCGATCTGATCGCGGGCTATCGCGCCAAGCAGTTCTCGCCGAGCGAGGTGCTTGAAGACGTGCTTGCGCATGTCGCGGCGTGGGAACCGCATCTGAAGGCGCTCTATGCATTCGATCCCGACGGCGCGCGCGAGGTCGCAAAGGCCTCGACCGCGCGCTGGAGCGGCGGCGAGCCGTGCGGCGCACTGGACGGCGTGCCTGTTACGGTGAAGGACAACATCGCGACCAAGGGCGTGCCGGTGCCGCTGGGTGCTGCCAGCGTCAAGCTGGTGCCGGCCGAGAAGGACGCACCGCCCGCCGCGCGGCTGCGCGAGGCCGGCGCCATCATCTTCGCCAAGACCACCATGCCCGATTACGGCATGCTGTCCTCCGGTCTCTCCAGCTTTCACGCGCTCGCGCGCAATCCCTGGGACCTCTCCAAGAATCCCGGCGGCTCCAGCGCGGGTGCGGGCGCCGCCGCTGCCGCCGGCTATGGTCCCTTGCATCTCGGGACCGATATCGGTGGCTCGGTGCGCCTGCCCGCCGCTTGGTGTGGCCTCGTCGGATTGAAGCCGAGCTTCGGCCGCGTGCCGATCGATCCCGCCTATGTCGGCCGCGTCGCAGGTCCCATGACCCGCACGGTCGACGATTGTGCGCTGATGATGAGCGTGATCGCCAAGCCCGATCGCCGCGACGGGATGAGCCTGCCGGCCGAGCCGCTCAACTGGAAGGGGCTGGAGAAGTCTCCGCGCAAACTGCGCATCGGCCTGATGCTCGATCCCGGCGTCGGCCTGCCGCTGGACAAGCCGGTGCGCGAGGTCGCCGTGAAGGCGGCCAAGGCGTTCGAATCCGCCGGCGCGATCGTGACCGAGGTCGACGGCATTCTCACACGCGACATGCTCGACGGCCTCGACAATTTCTGGCGTGCGCGCATGTGGGACGATCTGTCCAAGCTGACGCCGGCCGAGCAGGCCAAGGTGCTGCCCTACATCTTCAAATGGGGCGAGTCCGGCGCAAAGCTGTCAGGCGTCGACGTCATCCGCGGCTTCAATCAGACCATGGCGATCCGCGCAGCAGCAGGAAAGCTGTTCTGCGAGATCGACTATGTGATCTCGCCGACCGCGCCGAATGTGAACTATCCGGCGGAATGGGCCTCGCCCACCAACGATCCCATGAAGCCGTTCGAGCACATCGCCTATACCGTGCCGTGGAATATGTCGGAGAATCCCGCGATCTCCGTCAACGGCGGCTTCGACGCCAAGGGTTTTCCCATTGGCGTGCAGATCGTCGGCCGTCGCTTCGACGATATCGGCGTGCTCGGCATGGCCAAGACTTTTGAAGGTCTACGCGGCCCGCAGCGGCCTTGGCCGAGCCCGCCGGCGGGTTAGAATCGCATCTAGCGTCTGCGCACAACTCGTCATGCGCGGGCTCGACCCGCGTATCCATCCTCTCCGAAAAAGATGGATTGCCGGGTCAAGCCCGGCAATGACAGAATTGATTCAACAATGACAAGGGAAGGAAACCACCATGGCCTATGAGACGATCAAGTACGAGGTCGCCGAGCAGATCCTCACCATCACGCTGAACCGGCCCGACAAGCTCAACGCCTTCAACGCACAGATGCAAGCAGAGCTGATCGACGCGTTCGACGCCGCCGACAAGGACGACAATATCCGCGCCATCATCGTCACCGGCGCGGGCCGCGGCTTTTGCGCGGGCGCCGATCTTTCGTCCGGCGCGGATACGTTCGACCGCGACGCGCGCCGCGGGCCGGTGAAGCGGCTCGCCGACGGCAAGGTCGATTACAGCGATCCGCAGGTGCGCGACGGCGGCGGCCAGGTGACGCTACGCATATTCAAATGCTTGAAGCCCGTCATCGCTGCCGTGAACGGCCCTGCCGTCGGCATCGGCGTCACCATGCAGCTCGCGATGGACATCCGCATCGCCTCGGATGCCGCTCGCTTCGGCTTCGTGTTCTCCCAGCGCGGCATCGTGCCGGAGGCCGCCTCGAGCTGGTTCCTGCCGCGCATCGTCGGCATCTCGCAGGCGCTGGAATGGTGCTATTCCGGCCGCGTCTTCCCGGCACAGGAAGCGCTCTCCGGCCGTCTCGTCAGCAAGGTCGTGCCGCCCGATGATCTCCTGCCGACGGCGCGCGCGCTTGCCCAGGAATTTGCCGCCAAGACCGCGCCGGTCTCGATCGCCCTGATCCGCCAGATGATGTGGCGCATGATGGGCGCGGACGATCCGATGGAGGCGCACAAGATCGACAGCCGCGGCATATACGCCCGCGGCCGCTCCGACGATGTGAAGGAAGGCGTGGTGTCGTTCCTGGAAAAGCGTCCGGCGCAATTCAAGAACAAGGTGTCCAGCGATATGCCGGACTATTTCCCGTGGTGGACCGAGCGGGAATATAAATAGTTCACGGTCATTCCGGGGCTCGCGAAGCGAGAACCCGGAATCTCGATTCCGGGTTCGCCCTTCGGGCGCCCCGGAATGACGGTGGTAAAACTCAATCCATCACCAGCGCCACGCGGCCGATCGCCTTGCGCTCGATCAGCAATCGCATCGCCTTTGCATAGTCTTCCAGCGGCAGGCGATGCGAGACGTTGGGACGCAGCTTGCCCTCCTCCGCCCATTGCAGCAGCGCCTTCAGGCGCACGTCGCCGAGTGCGGGATTCCTTCGAACCGCTTCGCCGGCGCGCACGCCTAACACGCTCGCGCCCTTGATCAACAGGAGATTGGTCTTGGCCGAACCGATGCCGCCGGTAAAGCCAATCACCAGCAATCGCGCGCCCCAGGCGATGCAACGCATCGAATCCTCGAACACCTGGCCGCCGACGGGATCGAACACCACATCCGCGCCGCGGCCGTCGGTGATGTGCTTGACAGCATCGCGAAACGGCTCACGATCGTAGCGGACGAGATGATCGGCGCCGCGCGATTTCGCGATCGCCAGCTTCTCGTCGCTGGAGGCGGTTGCGATCACGGTCGCACCCAGCATCTTGCCGATCTCGACGGCCGCGAGACCGACGCCGCCGCCGGCGCCATGCACCAGCAGCACCTCGCCCGGCGCGACCCGGCCGCGATCGATCAGTGCATGATAGGCCGTGCCATGACCAGCGAGATAGGTCGCGGCCTCAGCATAGTCGAAAGTGGACGGCTTAGGGGTGAGTTGCGATGGCGTCACCACCGCTTCATCCGTGAAGGCGCCGTGGCGCATCTTCACGATGACCTTGTCGCCGACGGCAACGCCCCTCGCCTCCGCACCCACCTCGATGACGTCCCCGGCAGCTTCCATGCCGGGCGTGAACGGCAGCTCCGGCTTGAGCTGATATTCGCCAGCCGCCATCAGCACGTCGGGAAAGTTCAGGCCGGCAGCGCGGATCGCAACGCGCACTTCGCCGGGCTTTAGCGGCGGCGACGGAAACTCCTCCAGCCGCAACGTCTCGGGCGCGCCGAGTTCGCGGCAGATGACGGCCCGCACCATCAGGCCGCACTCGCCTTTTGACGCTGCAGCGCCTCGCGGATCAGCGGCAGGCGGTCGTTGCCAAAGTACATGTCGGTCTTGCCGACGAAGATCGTCGGCGAGCCGAAACCGCCACGCGCCACGACCTCTTCGGTATTGGCCTTGAGCTGGTCTTTGATGCCCTGCTCTGCGATGCCGGCGAAAAATTTCTGCTCGTCGATGCCGACCTTCTTGCAGATGTCGGCGAGCACCGCGTCCTGCGAGATGTCCCTGTCCTCGCCCCAGTAGGTCTCGAACACGGCCGCGGCGAACGGCACCATGTGATTGCCGAGCCAGATGCAGCCGCGCATCGCCTTGACGCTGTTCACGGGAAACACGGTCGGCGGCATCTTGATCGACAGGCCTGCCGAGCGCGCCCAATCGGCGAGATCCTTCTTCATGTAACGCGCCTTGAGCGGCACCGGCTTTTCGCGCTGCGCGTAGACGCTCGGATTGACCGTGTTGAAGATGCCGCCGACCAGGATCGGCCGCCAGATGATCTCCGCGCCGAGCTCCTTCGCCAGCGGCTGGATGTTGTGAAAGGCGAGATAGGTCCAGGGGCTGGAACAGTCGAAGAAGAATTCGATCATGGCGTTTCCGGTCCGGCGTCGCGGGGTTGACGACTTTTGTCGTTCTGTACCTCGACGTTAAGACATGGCAGGAAGAGGCGCAACATAACCCGCCGGGAGGCCGCCATGCTGTTTCCAACCACGATCGCCGGCTCCTTGCCGAAGCCGGAATGGCTCGCCGAGCCCAACATGCTGTGGGCGCCCTGGAAATCGCAGGGCGAGGAGCTCTTGCGCGCCAAGCGCGACGCGACGCTGATCTGGCTGAAGATCCAGGAGGACGCCGGCATCGACATCGTCACCGAGGGCGAGCAGGCCCGCCAGCATTTCGTGCACGGCTTCCTGGAGAAGGTCGAAGGCATCGACTTCGCGCACAAGGTCGAGATGGGCATTCGCAAGGACCGCTACAAGGCGATGGTGCCGCAGGTAGTCGCTCCGCTCCGGCTCAAGGGCCGCGTTCATGCCGACGAGGCGCGCGTCGCGCGCTCGCACACGAAAAAGAAGCTGAAATTCACGCTGCCCGGCCCCATGACCATCATCGACACGATTGCGGACCGCTATTACGGCGACCGCGTGAAGATGGCGTTCGCTTTCGCCGAGCTGCTGAACGAAGAGGCCAAGGCGCTCCAGGCCGACGGCGTCGATCTCGTGCAGTTCGACGAGCCCGCCTTCAACGTCTATATGGACGAGGTCAACGACTGGGGCATCAAGGCGCTGGAGCACGCGGCGCAGGGTCTCACCTGCGCCACCGCCGTGCACATCTGCTATGGCTACGGCATCAAGGCCAACACTGACTGGAAGGCGACGCTCGGCAGCCAATGGCGGCA
Source organism: Bradyrhizobium sp. 137 (assembly GCF_023074095.1). Taxonomy (NCBI): domain Bacteria; kingdom Pseudomonadati; phylum Pseudomonadota; class Alphaproteobacteria; order Hyphomicrobiales; family Nitrobacteraceae; genus Bradyrhizobium; species Bradyrhizobium sp. 137. Next base: position 103,616 of record NZ_JADPKU010000026.1, on the reverse strand, counting down.
GTATGAGCAGATCTTCCCGGCAATCGATGCCAGCCCGATCCAGCAGGTCGCGATCGAGTGCCGCAATTCGAAGGTGCCGCTCGACCTGCTGGCGCTGCTCAAGACCAAGATTGTGCAGGCCGGCGTGATCGACGTAGCCAGCGACACGGTGGAGACGGCGGACGACGTCGTGAAGGTGATCGAGGCAGTGTCGAAATTCGTCCCGAAGAGCAACATCATCGCCACCACCAATTGCGGCATGGCGCCGATGCGGCGGGAGATCGCCGAAGCCAAGCTGATGGCGCTCGGCGCCGGCGCGGCGCTGGCGCGCGAGAAACTCGGGTAATGGCAAGGGCGCGCTGTGCTAAGGCAGCGCCGTCGGATGCAACACGGGCGCGTAGCCGGAGTTCAATGTGCGCAGCGTCGAGGGCGGCGTCAGTAACGTCGCTTCGCCAAGCTGACGCTCGACCGCGGTATAACCCGCCGGCGACCACAACAGCGCCCTGCCCCGCATCACCAGAAAACTCTCCTCGCCCTGCTGAACCATTGCGCCGTCGGGGAGCTGGTCGAGCGGCACCAGCAGTACGTGCAGTCGTTTGCTGCCGTGATCGAGCCGCTCATGATGCAGCACCGTGTCGATGTCGTGCATGCGGACGCCGTGCACGCGATTGCCCTTTTCCCACGCAGCCCGGAAGCGATTGGCATCGTCGCGGCGGCAATAGAAGCAGGGGCGATGGCCGGCGGCGAGCGCAGTGGCCTCGTCCAGGAAGAACAGCTCGGTCCAGCTTCGCTGTGCCATCACCTCGCGGCGCCGTCCGCGGAATTCGCAAGTGCAGGTGAGCCAGGCCGGCGACGACCACCGCTTCCGAAGCAGCGTCTTCGTCGCGGGATCATGGATGATGCCGCGATTGCCGGTGAACAGGCCGCGATGGGGCGTGGCAATGATCTCACCAGTCGGCGTGACGCGATTTTGCAGGGGCATGGCTGCCTCCGCCCGTTAAACCGACGTCATTCCGGGGCGGTCCGCAGGACCGAACCCGGAATCTCGAGATTCCGGGTTCGATGCTTCGCATCGCTCCGGAATGACTTCGTCTCTCACGCGGCCCCGTCGCGAAGCGGCGGGTGGTAGGACAGCGCAGTGTCCCAGGGGAAGAAGATCCAGGTATCCTGCGACACTTCCGTGATGAAGGTATCAACCAGCGGACGCCCCATCGGCTTGGCGTAGACGGTGGCGAAATGCGCATTGGGCAGCATCTCGCGCACCAGCTTGCCGGTCTTTCCGGTATCGACAAGGTCGTCGACGATTAGAAGCCCCTTTCCGGTGCCGCCGCCGAGCTTCATCGCCGCCTCGGAAATACTCTTGAGGACCTGAAGCTCGCCCTGCTTGTTGTGGTCGTAGCTGGCGATGCAGACCGTATCGATCACGCGCACGCCGAGCTCGCGCGCCACGATCGCGGCCGGCACCAGGCCGCCGCGGGTGATCGCGATCACTGCATGGAACGGACCGACCTCGTTGAGACGCCAGCTCAGCGCCCGGCAATCCCGGTGGAATTGGTCCCAGGAGACCGGGAAGGCCTTGCCCGCCCGCTCCTGCGCGCTCAGTTCCGGTGATTCACCCGCCATTGTCGTCTCCTGCTTCGTAAAACGTCCGGCAAGCCGGGCGCTTTAGCGGGTGATGTTCAATCCCGCCAGCATTTCCTTCACCGCCGACATCGCCGCCGCGAGCTTATCCGCATCGCGCGAGCGCACCACCAGATTGGTGTTCGGCCTTTGCTCCTCATCCATGAAGGGATAGCTGCCGATGATGGTGTCGGGATGGGCGGCCGCGATCGCGCGCAGCGGGCTGCCGATGTCGCCCTCGCGCGCATTGGCGCGGACCGATTCGGAAAGCATGCGTACGCCGGATTTCAGCTTGGGCGAGACGATGTCCATCATCGCCTGCATGATCGAGGGCACGCCGGCCATCACGATGACATTGCCGATCTTGAAGCCCGGAGCGAGGATGGTCGCGCTCTGGATCAGCTCAGCACCGTCAGGGATGCGAGCCATGCGCAAGCGGGCCTCGTTGAGGTCCTGCTCGCTCCAGCGCTCGCGGAAGCGGGCGACCACCTCCGGGTGATGGTCGATGCCGACGCCGAAGGCCTTGGCGACGCTGTCGGCAGTAATGTCGTCATGGGTCGGGCCGATGCCGCCGGTGGTGAAGACATAGGTGTAGCGCTGCCGCAGTGCATTCAACGCGGCGATGATGTCGTCCTCGTCGTCGGAGACGATCCGGACTTCCTTGAGGTCGATGCCGATATTGGTCAGGTATTCGGCGATGAACCCGATGTTCTTGTCCTTGGTTCGGCCGGACAGGATTTCGTCCCCAATGACCAGAATGCCCGCCGTGACGATCTCGCTCATAAAACTGTCCCTCACCTGTGGCGCCAACTTTGCCGAGGTAACGCGTTGAAGTCACGCGGTTTTGCCGCCGAAATAAGCAGTCCTCAGCCATTTTTTCAGGCAAGCCGCCGGCCATCCTCGGCAAATGCCCATCCTCCATGCTTATCGCGCTGGCCCGCCCCTTGCTACCACATGAAAGTCATGCACTCTTGCCGCATGGCCACAGGACGTTGCGGTCTCCACCAAGGCCGGCGCGACTTGGCTCATGCCGCAACGCCTGGGAGAACAGTCGGGATCTATGGCAGTCGCGTTTGATGAAATGAATATTCCCGGCGGCGACCTGCGGCCTGCTTATCAGGAGCTGGCGCGCTGGCTCAAGGAGACGCCTCCCGAGGCCCTCGAATATCGCCGCCAGGAGGCGGAGTTGCTGTTCCGCCGCATCGGCATCACCTTTGCGGTCTATGGCGAAGCCGAGTCGACCGAGCGCCTGATCCCATTCGACGTGATCCCGCGGATCATGTCCGGCAAGGAATGGGCGCTGCTGGAGAAGGGCCTGAAGCAGCGCGTGCGTGCGCTCAACATGTTTTTGCGCGACATCTATCACGGCCGCGATATCCTTCGCGCCGAAATCGTGCCCGACGACCTGATCTTCCAGAACCCGGTGTTCCGGCCCGAGATGAACGGCCAGCAGGTGCCGCACGATGTCTATGTGCACATCGCCGGCATCGACATCGTCCGGACCGACGCTGAAGACTTCATCGTGCTGGAGGATAATGCGCGGACGCCTTCGGGCGTGTCCTACATGCTGGAAAACCGCGAGATCATGATGCGGCTGTTTCCGGATCTGTTCGCCCGCCACAGGGTGGCGCCGGTCGAACGCTATCCGGACGAGCTTCTCGCGGCGCTGCGCTCGGTCGCGCCGCAAAGCGCCTCCGGCGAGCCGACGGTCGCCCTGCTCACGCCCGGCGTCTACAACTCCGCCTATTACGAGCACTCGTTCTTGGCCGACAAGCTCGGCATCGAGCTGGTCGAGGGCCGCGACCTCATTGTCAAGAACAACGAAGTGTTCATGCGGACGACGGAGGGGTTGAAGCGGGTCGACGTGATCTACCGCCGCGTCGACGACGATTTCCTCGATCCGCTCACCTTCCGCCCCGACTCCGTGCTCGGCGTGCCGGGCCTGATGTCGGCCTATGCGGCCGGCAACATCACGCTCGCCAATGCTGTCGGCACCGGCATCGCCGACGACAAGGCGATCTACTCCTACATGCCCGACATCGTAAAATTCTATCTTGGCGAGGAGCCGATCCTGAAGAACGTGCCGACCTGGCGCTGCCGCGAGCCGAAGGATCTCGCCTATGTGCTGGACAATCTGGGCGAACTCGTCGTCAAGGAAGTCCATGGCTCCGGCGGCTACGGCATGCTGATCGGCCCCGCCGCGACGAAAGCCACGATCGAGGCCTTCCGCGAAAAACTGAAGCGTGAGCCGGAAGGCTTCATCGCGCAACCGACGCTGGCGCTCTCCACCTGCCCGACCTGTACCGCAAGCGGCCTCGCCCCGCGCCATGTCGACCTGCGGCCTTTCGTGCTCACGGGCAGCAAGCGCACCACGATCGTGCCGGGCGGGCTGACACGCGTTGCACTGAAGGAAGGCTCTCTGGTCGTCAATTCCAGCCAGGGCGGCGGCACCAAGGACACCTGGATTTTGGACGAGTAGAGATGCTGTCGCGTACCGCCGAAAACCTCTACTGGCTCGCTCGCTACGTCGAACGGGCCGAGTACCTCGCGCGCACCATCGATGCGACGCTGCGCGTCACCGCGCTTCCCGCCGCCTATATCGGCAAGACCAATGAATGGGACTCGGCGCTGCTCACCGCCGGTGTCGCCGGCAGTTTCTATCAGCAATATGAGGAAGCCAACGAGCACAACGTCGTCGATTACCTCTCGTTCTCGGCGGCAAACCCGTCCTCGATCAAGAACTGCATCGAGGCGGCCCGCCTCAACTCGCGCTCGGTGCGCACCGCGCTCACCAGCGAGATGTGGGACACCATCAACTCGGCCTGGATCGAGCTTCAGGCGGTCTGGAGCAAGGGCACCTCCACGCGGGAGGACCTCGCAAAATTCCTGCGCTTCGTGCAGGAGACCTCGCTGCGCTTCGACGGGTCGGCCTACCGGACCATGCTGCGCAACGACGCCTACTGGTTCTCGCGGATGGGCGTGCATCTCGAACGCGCCGACAACACCGCGCGCATCCTCGATGTGAAGTATCACGTGCTCTTGCCCGAGAAAGAGCATGTCGGCGGCCCGCTCGACTTCTATCAGTGGAGCTCGATTCTGCGCTCGGTCTCGGCGCTGACGGCCTATCACTGGGTCTATCGCGAGACGCTTAAACCGTGGCTGATCGCAGACCTGCTCATCCTCAACGACACGCTGCCGCGCTCGCTGGCAAGCTGCTACGGCAATCTCGTGCGCAACCTCGACCAGATCGGCGTCGCCTATGGCCGCCAGGGCCCCGCTCAGCGCCACGCCCGCGGCATCCGCAACCGGCTGGAACACAGCAATATGAACGACATTTTCCAGCACGGCGTGCATGAATTCATTCAGGAATTCATTACGGACAATTCAAGGCTGGGCGAAATCATCACGAAGCAGTATTTGATCTGATACAGGCTGTCATTCCGGGGCGCCCGAAGGGCGAACTATGGTGCGCAATTGCGCACCTGAGAATCTCGAGATTCCGGGTCTGGTCCTTCGGGCCATCCCGGAATGACGGAGCAAGTTAATCACCATGCGCCTGCGAATCCAGCACACCACGACCTATCGCTACGAGCCGCCGGCGACCAGCGTGATCCAGATCCTGCGCATGACGCCCGGCAGCCATGACGGGCAATACGTGGCGGAATGGCAGATCGACGTCTCGACGGACACCAAGCTCGACACGCACGAGGACGCGTTCGGCAACGTCACCCATGTGCTGTCCTGCGGTCCCGTCGGCGACATCAAGATCACCGCCGAAGGCCTGATCGAGACCCACGACACCGGCGGCGTGCTGCGCGGCACGGACGAGCGCTTTCCGGCCGGCATGTTTCTGCGCTCAACCGACCTCACCTCCGTCAATCCAGCGATGATGGCGGTTGCGCGCCAGTTGCGCAGCGAGGCCGAGAGCGACACGCTCGGCTTCCTGCACACGTTGATGACCGAGATCGGCGATCACATGACCTTCGACGAGGACCCGACCAACAGCGGCACCTCGGCGGCGGAGGCGTTCACGCTCAAGCGCGGGGTCTGCCAGGACTACGCGCACATCTTCATCGCCTGCGCACGCAGCGGCGGCGTGCCGGCGCGCTTCGTCTCCGGACACTTCCTGCGCTCTGACGGTACGGTGCACCAGGAGGCCGGCCACGCCTGGGCGGAGGCCTACGTGCCCGATCTCGGCTGGGTCGGCTTCGATCCCGCCAACAGCATCTGCGCCACCGACGCCCATGTCCGCGTCGCGATCGGACTCGATTATCTCGGCGCAGCCCCCGTGCGCGGTACCCGCTATGGCGGCGGCACGGAGACTCTGGCGGTGGCGGTCAAGGTCGAGCAGGCCGGCCGCGGCGGGCAGTCGCAATCGCAGTCACAGCGGCAAAGCTAACTCGTCGTTCCGGGCGTGCCTCAGCACGAGCCCGAAATCCATTGGCCGCAGAGTTAGCGGAGGAATGGATTTCCGGCGCCCCGGAATGACGACATGATCCCTAGGAATCGGGGTTGGAGCGGCTCCCGAAATTGGCTAGTAATTCCGCGCAAACGCGTTCGGGGACTGGAAATGACCTATTGTTGCGGAATCCTGGTTCGGGACGGTCTGGTGATGATCGCCGACACCCGCACCAATGCCGGCCTCGACAACGTCTCGACCTTCCGCAAGCTGCACATCTTCTCCAAGCCCGGCGAGCGCATCATGGCGATCGCCAGCGCCGGCAACCTCGCCATCAGCCAGTCGGTGCTGTCGACGCTGACGGAAGGCCTGGAGGACCCCGACACGGGCGAGATCGAGACGCTGATGAACGCGCCGACCATGTTCCAGGCCGCCCAGCGCATCGGCCGGGCGATCCGGGCCGTGCACGCGACCGAAGGTCCGGCGCTGAAGTCCGAGGACGTTTCCTTCGACGTCTCCTTCCTGTTCGGCGGCCAGATCAAGGGTTCCCGGATGCGCCTGTTCATGATCTACACCGCGGGCAATTTCATCGAGTGCACCACAGATACGCCGTACTTGCAGATCGGCGAGCACAAATACGGCAAGCCGGTGCTCGACCGCGCCATGCACTACGACGTCGAGCTTTACGAGGCGCTGAAGACCGGCCTGATCTCGATGGACTCCACCATGCGCTCGAACCTCGGCGTCGGCCTGCCGATCGACGTGCTGGTGGTGCGCAACGATGCCTGCGAGGCCGATCTCAATCACCGCATCGAGGCGGGCGAGCCCTATTTCCACGATTTGCGCTCGCGCTGGTCGGCGGCGTTGCGCGCCGCACATCAGAACATTCCGCGCCCGCCCTACAAGAACGAAAAAGAACCCAAAACCTGACAGCATGACAAAAGGCAGGAAACGATGAGTGAAGCAAAAAAGATCGCAGTGGTGACGGGCGCCGGCACCGGTGTCGGGCGTGCGGCGTCGCTGGCGCTGATGAACACCGGCTTCACCGTGGTGCTGGTCGGGCGCAGGCTCGACATGCTCGAGGAGACCGCAAAGCTCGGCCCCGCAGGAAAAAGCCTGTGTGTCACCGCCGACATGACCAAACCGGACTCGATCGCGGCGCTGTTTGCCAAGGTGAAGGAGACCTATGGCCGCCTCGACCTGCTCTTCAACAACGCCGGCATGGGCGCGCCGGCCGTCAACTTCGAGGATCTCAGCCTTGAGCAGTGGCAGGCGGTAGTGAACACCAACCTCACCGGCCCGTTCCTGTGCACTCAGCACGCCTTCCGCATCATGAAGGACCAGACCCCGCGCGGCGGCCGTATCATCAACAATGGTTCGATCTCGGCACACGCGCCGCGGCCGTTCTCTGCCGCCTACACCTCGACCAAGCACGCCATCACGGGTCTCACCAAGGCGTCCAATCTTGACGGCCGCATGTATGACATCGCGGTCGGCCAGGTTGATATCGGCAATGCCGCCACCCCGATGACCGACCGCATGGTCAACGGTCCCGGCGTGCTCCAGCCCGACGGCACCACCAAGCACGAGCCGCGCATGGATGCCAAGGCGGTCGGCGATGCCGTCGCCTACATGGCGAGTTTGCCGCTCGACGCCAATGTGCTGACCATGACGGTGATGGCGACCAAGATGCCGTTCGTGGGGCGGGGGTAAACAAAGAACGCAGCGCCTCCACAATCATCCTTGCGAGCGCGGCGAACCAATCCAGGATTTCTCTGCGGAGGGATTCTGGATTGCTTCGTCGCATCAGCGCAAAATTGCTTCGCAATTTTGTCGCGAGCTCCTCGCAATCACGCGTCGAAGGGCGGAGTGTTACTCCAAACTCTCCACCTGGCGCAGGCTCGGGAACAGCTTCATCCACAGGAGCGCCACCGCGACGGTGGCGACGCCGCCGAGCGCAGCGGCGGGCATGGCGCCGAACAGGGCGGCGGTGAGGCCGCTCTCGAACTGGCCGAGCTGGTTCGAGGCATTGATGAAGAGGAAATTCACCGCTCCGACCCGGCCGCGCATCTCGTCGGGCGTGGACAGCTGCACCAGTGAGAAACGGATCACGACGCTAATCGTGTCGGCGGCGCCGAGAACGGCGAGCGCGAGCACCGAGAGCCACATCCAGGACGACAGCGCGAATACGATCGTGGCGACACCGAACACGATCACGGCCTGAAACATGCGCAGGCCCACATGCCGCGAGACGGCGTGACGCGCCAGCACCATGGTCATCAAGAGCGCGCCAACCGCAGGTGCCGCACGCAGCACGCCGAGCCCGACTGGCCCGGTCTGGAGGACGTCGCGGGCATAGATCGGCAGCAGCGCCGTCACGCCGCCGAACAACACTGCGAACAGATCAAGCGAGATGGTGCCGAGGATCGCAGGATTACTGCGGATGAAGCGGACACCGGCAAAGATGTTGTCCGAGTTCGTCCCTTCCTTGGCGACCGCCTGCGGACGCGGCCGGATGAAGCCGGTCAAGATCATCCCAAGGATCCAGAACAGCACCATCACTGCATAGGCGAGATGCGGCGCCACCGCATAGGCAAAGCCGCCGAGCGCGGGCCCCGTAATGGTCGCGACCTGCGCCGCGCCGCTGGAGACCGCGGTGGCGCGCTGGAGAGAACCTTGCGGTGCGATCAGCGGCAGCAGCGCCGCCGTGGTCGGGCTCTCGAAGGCGCCGGCAATGCCGAGCACGAAGGTTGCGACGAAGATCTGCACCTCGCCGACCGCGCCGAGATAGGTGATCACAGCGAGATAGAGTGCGGTTGCCGCTTCCACGAGCTGACAGAGCTGGACGACGCGCTTGCGCTCGTAGCGGTCGGCGGCATGGCCGGCGACGAACACGAGCAGCGCGGTGGGCAGAAACTGCACGAGGCCGACCATGCCGAGATCGAAGGCCGAGCCGGTGAGATCGTAGATCTGCCAGCCGATCGCGACCGCCGCGATCTGGCTGGAGAAACGCGACAGGCTGCGCGAGAGCAGGAAGAACAGGAAGGCGCGGTGGGCGAGGAGCGCGCGGGCACTGACCGGCGGATTACCGGATATTGACTGCTCTGGCATCGCCGCTTCGACCACCTCTTGGATCGTCTTTTGGGTCACCCTCGGACCGTCCGTGCCCTGATCTCGACGCGCCCCCGCGTGACTGAGGGGGACCGGCTTGTCAACAGCGGGACGCCTCCCGCATGTCCCGGCATTGCCTTTGCAACGCAGGCGCGGCCATAATCATTGAGGCTTTGGGGACATCATGCTGCGCTTGCAATCGGCACTCGGCATTTTCGCATTGCTGCTGATCGCCTTCGCGCTCGCAGAGAATCGCCGCGCCGTATCGCTGCGGCAGGCGGCGATCGGCCTCTTCGTCACCTTCGTCACCGCCATCGTCCTCCTGAAGTTACCCGCGGTCGCGCGCGCCTTCGGCGCCATCAACGACGCGGTCGGCGCGATCTCCGCGGCCTCGCGCGCCGGCTCCTCGTTCGTGTTCGGCTATATCGGTGGCGGCGCCCTGCCCTTCGAGGTCAAAGTGCCCGGTGCGGATTTCATCCTGGCGTTCCAGGCGCTGCCGATCGTGCTGGTGATGAGCGTGCTGACGACGCTGCTGTTCTATTGGCGGGTGCTGCCGCCGATCGTGCGGGGCATGGCCTGGCTGCTGGAGCGCACCTTAGGGGTCGGCGGCGCCGTGGGGCTGTCGACCGCCGCCAACATCTTTCTCGGCATGGTCGAGGCGCCCCTGTTCGTGCGGCCGTATCTGAAGCAGATGACCCGCAGCGAATTGTTCCTGGTGATGACCGGCGGCATGGCCGGCATCGCCGGCACCGTGCTGGTGCTCTATGCGACGCTGCTGGCACCCCTTATCCCCGATGCCGCCGCGCACTTCGTCATTGCCTCCGTGCTGGGCGCGCCGGCCGCGATCCTCGTCAGTCTGATCATGGTGCCCGAGACATCCGACAGACGCACCGGCGGCGCGCTGGAAAATCCCGAGATGGAGGTCTCCGGCACGATGGACGCGATCGTGAAGGGCACCACCGCGGGCCTCGAGCTGCTGCTCAACATCGTCGCAATGCTGCTGGTGCTGGTGGCTCTGGTCTATCTCGTCAACGCCATCCTTGGCCTGCTGCCCGATATCGGCGGCGCCGCGATCTCGTTGCAGCGCCTGCTGGGCCTCGCGATGGCGCCGGTGTGCTGGCTGATGGGATTGCCATGGGACCAGGCGGTCACCGCCGGCAGCTTGATGGGCACGAAAACCGTGCTCAACGAATTGATTGCCTATGTCGACTTCTCAAAACTGCCGCCCGACGCGCTCGATCCGCGCTCGCGCCTGATCATGCTCTACGCGATGTGCGGCTTCGCCAATTTCGCCAGCCTCGGCATCATGATCGGCGGCTTAGGGGTGATGGCGCCGGAGCGGCGCGAGGAGATCAACGCGCTGGGGCTGAAGTCGATCGTGTCGGGGACGCTGACGACGTGCCTGATGGGAGCGGTGGTGGGGGTATTGAACTAGACTTCTCTCCGCTTGTCATTGCGAGCGAAGCGAAGCAATGCAGTCTGCATCCGCGGAGAGATTCTGGATTGCTTCGTCGCAAGGGCTCCTCGCAATGACGAGTTGAGAGGCCTGCGCCCCTCCAACAATAGCGCCTACGCCTTCAACTCCACCGTCTTGAACTCCGCCGGCAGGATCACCTCCAGCAATTCCACATCGTCCGAGTAATCCAGAATCATGTGCTTGATCTTCGGCGGCTGGGTCCAGGCGCTGCCCTCTTTCATCAAGGTCTCGCCCTGCCCGTCCATATAAGTCTTCACCCAGCCCTTGAGCACGTAAACCATCTGGAATTCGACATCGTGATAGTGAAGCTTTGAGACCTCGGCCGGATTACACGGGCCTTGCAGACGGATGACATGCGCTTGCGCCAGGCCATGGGTCGCATCGGCGATGCCAAGGTCGCGATATTTGGCATAGGCGCGCAGGCCGTCGGCTTTGAAATCCTCTTCGCGGTGATGGCTGATGGCGATGCGCTGCTTGGGCCGGGCGGGTTTGCTCTGAGCGAGCATACGCGCCTTCGCCTTCACTGCCTTGCGCGCCGCGGATCGAGCTGCGGCCTTGGCTCCACTCCGCTTCTTCACCGCGGCTTGCGCTGCGCTGCGCGATCTTACTTTTTTGACCATCGGCCCGCCTCCCGTTGCTTGTTATTATGCGGCGAGACTAGCACAGAACGAGATGATGTAGCGGGGGCAAAGCGAAACGTGCCCACCATTGCGAGAAGCAGTCGCGGAGACGGTGGGCGCGGCGCGAGCGCGCCTTTGCTCGCCTACGAAGCCGGTGCTCGATCTCAATGCAGCCGGAACACGCCGTCGACAGCGCGGAGTTCGGCCGGCTTGATCAGCTTGCAATGCGCCACGGTAACCGAGTGCAGGGGGCCGTCGAGCCTTTCCTGCCAGAACGCCAGGAAATCCTTCAGCGCCGGAAATTTCGGAAACATGTCGTAATTCTGCCAGACGTAAGTCTGGAGCAGCGACGGATGATCCGGCATCCGATAGAGAATTTGCGCCGTCGTCAGCCCGTAACCCAGCATCTGCTTCCGGAAATCCTCGGAAACGCCCCCACTCTGCAGTCCCATGCCAAACCTCCTTTGCAGGAGCGCATTCAAGGGGCGGCCTGGTCGGTGTGCGCCTTACGAGCCACCCGGTACTGATGCGCTCACATGTGAGAAATGTGACGCAAACTGACAATTCATCTCAAGCCCAAAAGTTTAACAAGCTGTTGAAATTCAATGCGTTAGCAGCAGATGCGGCTCCGTGCTAATACGGCCCGGCGCACCGTTAACGATGTGAAAGAGATTCTGGCAGTCCGCGCTTCCGGGTGCTAATTTTCTGCTAGAAGCCCTTGCCCCCGCAAAATTCCTGTCCTATTTCTTCCTCGCCTGTGCTAGCACTCGCGGGCAACGACTGCTAACAACCTCGAATTCCTCAACTCTTGCAATTGCTTAGGAGGACTGCATGAAATTCCGTCCGCTTCACGACCGCGTCGTGGTCAAGCGCATCGACGCAGAAGAGAAGACCGCTGGCGGCATCATCATTCCCGACACTGCCAAGGAAAAGCCCTCCCAGGGCGAAGTCATCGCCGTCGGCCCCGGTGGCCGCGACGAGTCCGGCAAGCTGATCCCGATCGACCTCAAGGTCGGCGACCGCGTGCTGTTCGGCAAGTGGTCCGGCACCGAGGTCAAGATCGACGGACAGGATCTGCTGATCATGAAGGAGAGCGACGTTATGGGCGTTCTCGAAGTCAGCGAGTCCAAGAAGAAGGCGGCTTAAGAGCCCCGCTCCCTTCCCTTTAAATTTCAAGGAAAAATCCAGATGGCAGCCAAAGAAGTCAAATTCTCGGTTGAGGCGCGCGACAAGATGCTGCGCGGCGTCGACATCCTCGCCAACGCGGTGAAGGTCACGCTCGGTCCCAAGGGCCGCAACGTCGTGCTCGACAAGTCGTTCGGCGCTCCCCGCATCACCAAGGACGGCGTCACCGTCGCCAAGGAGATCGAGCTCGAGGACAAGTTCGAGAACATGGGCGCCCAGATGGTGCGCGAAGTTGCCTCCAAGTCCGCTGACGCGGCCGGCGACGGCACCACTACCGCGACCGTGCTCGCGGCCGCGATCGTGAAGGAAGGCGCCAAGTCTGTCGCCGCCGGCATGAACCCGATGGATCTCAAGCGCGGTATCGACCTCGCGGTCGAAGCCGTGGTGGCAGACCTCGAGAAGAACTCGAAGAAGGTTACCTCGAACGACGAAATCGCCCAGGTCGGCACCATTTCCGCCAACGGCGACGCCGAAATCGGCAAGTTCCTCTCCGACGCCATGAAGAAGGTCGGCAACGAGGGCGTGATCACCGTCGAGGAAGCCAAGTCGCTGGAGACCGAGCTCGACGTCGTCGAGGGCATGCAGTTCGACCGCGGTTACATCTCGCCCTACTTTGTCACCAACGCCGACAAGATGCGCGTTGAGATGGACGACGCCTACATCCTCATCAACGAGAAGAAGCTCTCCTCGCTGAACGAGCTGCTGCCGCTGCTCGAGGCCGTTGTGCAGACCGGCAAGCCGCTGGTCATCGTCGCCGAGGACGTGGAAGGCGAAGCGCTCGCGACCCTGGTCGTGAACCGCCTCCGCGGCGGCCTCAAGGTCGCGGCCGTCAAGGCTCCGGGCTTCGGCGATCGCCGCAAGGCCATGCTCCAGGACATCGCGATCCTGACCGGCGGCCAGGCGATCTCGGAAGACCTCGGCATCAAGCTCGAGAACGTCACGCTCAACATGCTCGGTCGCGCCAAGAAGGTGATGATCGACAAGGAGAACACCACCATCGTCAACGGCGCCGGCAAGAAGGCCGACATCGAGGCGCGCGTGGCCCAGATCAAGGCGCAGATCGAGGAGACCACCTCGGACTACGATCGTGAGAAGCTCCAGGAGCGTCTGGCCAAGCTCGCCGGCGGCGTCGCGGTGATCCGCGTCGGCGGCGCGACCGAGGTCGAGGTGAAGGAGCGCAAGGATCGCGTTGATGACGCGATGCATGCGACCCGCGCGGCCGTGGAAGAAGGCATCGTCCCCGGCGGCGGCGTCGCCCTGCTCCGTGCCTCCGAGCAGCTCAAGGGCCTGCGCACCAAGAACGACGACCAGAAGACCGGCGTCGAGATCGTGCGCAAGGCGCTGTCGGCGCCCGCTCGCCAGATCGCTATCAACGCCGGCGAAGACGGCTCGGTGATCGTCGGCAAGATCCTGGAGAACAAGGCCTATAATTACGGCTTCGATTCCCAGACCGGCGAATATGCCGACCTCGTCAAGAAGGGCATCATCGACCCGACCAAGGTGGTCCGCACCGCGATCCAGAACGCAGCCTCGGTGGCCGCGCTCCTGATCACCACGGAAGCCATGGTCGCCGAGCTGCCCAAGAAGGGCGGCGCCGGCCCGGCGATGCCCCCCGGCGGCGGCATGGGCGGCATGGACTTCTGATCCAGCCATCTCAAGGAGTACGAAACCCCGGCAGCAATGCCGGGGTTTTTGTTTTGGGCAACCTTCCCGCCACCGCCATTCCGGGGCGCGCCCTCTTGGGCGCGAGCCCCGGAATGACGAGCGGACGGAGCGCAGCGCAATCCGGCCACGCACACCGCCTGGATGACGAGACCATTCACCGCACCTTCCCCAGCCGCTCCATGTGCGGCTCGCCGTCTTCGTCGAACGACCAGAAGATCCGCGTCACCTTCCCGACGAGATTGTCCATCGGCACGAAACCGAATGTCGACGTCATGCGGCTGTCGGTGGAATTGCCCCGGTTGTCGCCGAGCACGAAGAAGTGGCCCGGCGGCACCGTGAAGACATCCGTATTGTCCAGGAAGCCGTTATCGATGCAGTCATAGGTCACATAGGACACGCCGCTCGGCAGCGTCTCGCGCCACCGCTTGACCTTGAAGCTGCCATCCACACCGCAGGCGATGCCTGCGAGCCCGTGCTCGAGCGGCGCGCGTCACTGGACGGTCGTTGAGCATGAGCTGGCCCTGCCGCACCTGGATGCGGTCGCCGGGCAGCCCGACCATGCGCTTGACGTAATCGACCGAACTGTCCTTCGCCGTCCGGAACACGACGATTCGCCATATTCCGGTTCGGCGGCGAACAGGCGGCCCGAGATCCAGGACGGCGCGAAAGGAAAGGAATAGCGGCCGTAGCCATAGGCATATTTCGCGACGAAGACGTAGTCGCCGACCATCAGCGTCGGCGCCATCGAACGAGAAGGGATGTTGAACGGCTGATACAGCAAGAAGCGAAACAGGAACGGCGGCGACCACAGCAGCGGAATCAACAGGATCAGGATGACAATCGCCTTCCATTCACGCGACTGCGCCGACGACCGCGGCCGGAATGTTTCCTGAATGGTCATGCACCTGCCCTGATCAAATCCGTAGCCGTCGCGAGATTACGCAACTTTCGCGCGCGTGCAATCCCGGCTCCGTGATCTCGGTCGCATAGGTTCGGCCATTCATGGCAAGGGCGACACAACGGATATGTGAAGGCCGCCCATGGGCCTTCGGGTTTTCACGCGCTCTCGGGTTATCCCCGCGCAAGTTCGCTGAAACACGCTCGCAGCCAGTCGATCGTCACACGTGTCGCGGCGTCGCGCTTGAGATGGTTTTGCACGAGCAGCCAGACGTCGCGGCGTTTCGGCAGCAGCGTGGCGCGCAGGCGGCGATCGCCGAGCAGCTCGGTGCAGCTGTGCTCCGGCAACACGCCAGCGGCCTGATGCGAGCGGATCAGGGTGCGGATGATGCGGACATTGTCGGTCACGCAGCGAGGGCGGATTTTCTTCGTCCGCAGGAATTGCATCTCGGGAATGGCGCCGAGCTCGTCCGGATAAGCGCATAGCACCGGCTCGCCTTCAGTCGCGTCCGGTTCAAAATAGTAGATGCGGATGTCGCCGAGCCTGGAGATCGAAAAGTCGCCCTTGTCGGGCTTGCGCAGGCGGATCGCGAGATCGGCCTCCCAGCGCGAGAACCTGACGTTCTCGCTCGAGGTCAGGAATTGCAGCGTCAGGCCGGGATTGGCGCGCAGGAACTCGCTCGCATGCGGGGACAGCACCTCCTCGGCGACCGCATTGGTCGCGGCGATGCGCAGCCGCCCCACGGGGCCGGGCATGCTCTCACTGATGCGACCGATCTCGGCGGCATGCGCGGCCATGGCTTGGACGTGCGCCAGCACCGCCTCGCACTGACGCGTCGGCTTGCGGACACCGTCGGCAGCCTCAAACAGGCGCAGGCCGAGCGCATATTCGATGCGCGCCAGCCGACGTCCGACCGTGGTCTCGTCGATGCGCAGCCGCGCGCTGGCGCCGGCATAGGTGCCCTCGTCTCTGACCGCGGCGATGATGCGAAGATCGTCCCAATTCATGGTTTCAAGGCTACATCGGCTGGCATTGGCCTGCAATATCGCAGCCGTCGGCTGCAATATCCCTGCATATCGGCAGGCTACCGACGAGCTATGCTCGGCCAACCTTACGCTTGGAGATTCTGAAGATCATGATGCCCGCAAAGACCCTGCTGCAGCTCGCCGGTGCCGACCTCACTCCGCCGCGTCTTGACGACGCCGCGCTGGTGCTGATCGACATCCAGAACGAATATCTCGCAGGTCCCCTCGCCCTGCCGGACGCCAAGCCTGCGATCGCGCGGGCGACCGTCCTGCTGGCGCGGGCGCGCGAGCGCGGATCTGCGATCATCCATATCGCCCATCGCGGCAAGCCCGGCGGCCTGTTCGATCGCTCCGCCGATCGCGGCGCCATCGTCGCCGAGCTCGCGCCGCTTGCGGACGAGCTCGTGATCGAGAAGGAGTTGCCGAACGCTTTCGCCGGCACCGGCCTGCAGGCGCAGCTCGCCGCCAGCGGACGCAACAACATCGTGTTGGCCGGATTCATGACGCACATGTGCGTCAGCTCCACCGCCCGCGCCGCGCTCGATCTCGGGTTTCGCACGACCATCGATGCCGATTCCTGCGCCACGCGTGATCTGCCCGACGGCCGCGGCGGCACGCTGGATGCCCGGACCATCCACGAGGTCGCGCTGGCCGAGCTCTCGGACCGCTTCGCGATCATCGCGCGCGGCGATGCGCTGGCGTGAAGGAGTTCAGGATGCTGCAGCTCTATTTCTTCCCGATGGCCTGCTCGCTCTCGAGCCGTATCGCGCTGATGGAGGCGGGCGTCGAGGCTCAGTATCACCTTGCCCATATCTGGACGAAGAAGGTCGTGGACGACGACACCGATTTCCGCGATGTGTCGCCGAAGGGCGCGGTGCCGGTCCTCGTCCTGGAGAACGGCGAGCGGTTGACCGAAAGCGCGGCAGTGCTGCAATACATCGCCGATGTGAGGCCGCAGGCGGGCCTTGCGCCCCGGTTTGGCGATCCCGACCGCTATCGCCTCCAGGAATGGCTGAGCTTCATCGGCGCCGAGATCCACAAGGCGTTCCTGTTTCCGGCCTTCTGGTACAAGGACGACGGCTCGCTCGCCAAGCCGCGCGCTAGAATTGTGCAGACATTGTCGGCGCCATCAGCGCATCTGGCGGACCGCGAATTCCTGGTCGGTCACGGCTTCACCGTTGCGGATGCGCATCTCACCTGGGCGTTGCTGCTGCTCCGTCATGCAGGAATCGATATCGCGCAGTGGCCATCGTTGGCCGCCTATCTCGAGCGCATGCAGGCGCGGCCCGCCGTGCGTGAGGCGATCGCGACCGAGATGGCGCTGCGCAAGACGATGGCGAGTTGAGCGCGTCTCACTCCACCCGCGCCAGCACCGCGAGCTTGCGGATGCCCTTGTTGCGGTAGGCGTCCAGGAACGCGTAATAATCCTTGAACGACACGCAGCCGTTGGAATCGCCGTTCGGACCGAGCATGAAGGTGTGCGCGAGCAGGCCGTCGCGGCCGTAGATCGCGCTCTCGCCGCCGAGCGGGGTCAGGCGCAGCGCCGGCACGCCGTGGAACAGCGCCTCGCGCGGCTTCAGCGTGTAGATGTGCGGCGGCGTCACACCGCGCATACGCTGGCGCTGGGAGCGCGGATCGTCGAGATTGGAGCCGAGGCCGGAATGCGCCTCGAGCTTGGTGCCATCGGGCAGATAAACCGTCTTGGCGGTGATGTCGTAGACCGCGGTGTCGCGCTCATAGGGCGGCGCACCGCCGAACATCGGATTCTGCTCCTTCGGCGCGATGGACGCTGTGATGCTGGCATCGGCCGAGGCATACGCCAAGAGCCCGCCGGACGGCTCACGCTTGCCCCAGAGTTTCTCGACCATCGATTGGCGCGGACCGGTGATCGACATCACCGCAGCCTTGGCGCGATCGGCGAAGGATTTTGGTTTAGCCTCGGGCGCCGGCACGATCTCGGCCGGATCGGCCGAGGCCAGCTGCACACCGGCGTCAGCGCGCTTGGCCTTGGCAGCGTCCACGATCTTGGCCGAGCCTTGCGGCTTCAGCGCGTCCGCGACCTTCGCGATCACGTTGGGCTTCGCGGCTTCCTTCGACGCATCCTTGATAGCGTCCTTGGCCTCGGCAACGCTGATTGCCGGCGCTGCAGGCGCGGCGCTGGCCGCGCTCGAGGCCACGCCTTGCGTCGCAGCCGCGGCAAAGCGCTCGTTGAACATCTCGCGCGAGATCGGCGCGGTCACCTGCAACCGGTCCGGCAGGAGCGCGAAGGTTTCCTTGACCGCCTCGCCCGCCTCGCGCAGCACCACCTTGGGTGCGCGCTTGATCACGGGCTCGTCGTAGCCGCTGTTGCCGACGGTCGGATAGACGCTGGCGCCAAGGATGTTGTGGTAGATGGTCCAGCCGGCGCCAATCACGACGCAGCCGATCGCCGTGGCGCCGAGCCAATTACGGGTGGTCATTTTCCGGGAAGATTTCCGCGAATAATTCTTCGAGAATTTCTTGGACTTCCGTGCCGCGTTACTCTGCGCAGCGATACTCGTACTCATTCGCCTTGCGTCCAGGACGGTGTCACTCAGTCCCCCTTCGAAGCGCCGCTGGTCACGATCCGGGACCAGCATCTCGCAGAGGGTCGGAGCGTCATTAAGGCGACTTTTAGTTAAATGCAGATTAAGTTCAGGCGGATATGGGGCAACTCGTTAACGTCGTCCCATTTCGGGAAAAAAGCCCGCAGAATTACGGCCTTAGCCGAAACTGTTAACCATGAATTCTCGACCGGTTCAGGCCGGCCACCCGACGCCTCCGCCCGCAGCCAAGACGCACCCAACAGCGCCTTTTTCGTGATCATCAAACTGGGCCTGACCACAGCGCCGAGGGGTTGCGAGGCTGGTGGACTCCAGCCGCCCTGCCGCGCGCCGGGCGGTCGCGGCAACAGCTCATGCAGGTCACGCACCGCGGGACGGAAGTGCTCACGCGGCACGGCGCTGTGACTGAAAGTTGATCGCGCCGGCCTGGAAATCGCCGCGACGAGAAAATAGCTCCTGAGTCAGTACTTTTCGGCAGCCTCTGCGTGTGATACGGTACCGTATCAACATCGCCTTGAACTGTGCCGAGCACGCAAACGGAGGCAGGCATGAGAGGCTTTTCGCGCGCCGGGTTTTGCGCCCTGGCGTGTTTATTGTTGTTGATTGGGTTTGCAAGGGCACAGTCTGCTGCCAATGCGGGCTGTACGGCATCGCCGTCGGCCGTGGGCACGCAGGTTTGGCGCTGCGACAACGGCATCACGATCGTTGCGGAAAACGGCGCCAGATTTGAACTAAAGGACGCCAACCGCGACGGACATATAGACTCCGTGGAATTGAGCAGCAAAGCCCTGCTGATCGAGGTGCCCAAGAAGCCCGGCGGCAATCCCTTCAAGGTGTTGACCCCGCAGGCGATCGCGGCGGTGCGCGGCACGAAATGGGCGGTCGATGTCGCGGACGCCAAGACCTCCGTGTTCGTCGCTGACGGCCGCGTCGGCGTGACCCGCAGGGCTCGTGGACGCGGTGTCGTGCTCGGACCCGGCGAAGGGGTCGATGTCGAGGCAACCGGCCCGTTGACCGTCAAGACGTGGGGCCAGCCGCGCGTCGACGCGCTGATGGCACGACTCGGACAATAAGCTGGGTCGATAAGGCTCAGCTCAATAAGATTTGGACAGTAGAAGATTGCAAACCGACCGCATGCGTAGCCGACGCGTTCAGATCCTGGTGGCACTCGTTCTCACCGCGCTATGGGGCGCGGGCATCTTTGCCGCGCACGCCAACGGCCATCTGCGCTTTCTCGACCGCCTCGAAGCGACGTTGACGGATTGGCGGACCCAGGTCCGCGGCGTGCAGCGCCCGCCCGATCTCGTCACCATCGTAGCGATCGACGATACTGTGGTGAAGCGCGGCGGCAGCTATCCGCTGCCCCGGGCCGATCTCGCCCGCGTCGTCGACACCATCGTGCAGTTCAAGCCGAAGGTCATCGCGATCGACTTGCTGCTGGTCGACCGCAGTGCCGCGATCGGCGATGCGACGCTCGCCAACACGCTCGCCACCGGTCCGATGGTGCTCGCGGCGGCGGCGATCTTCCCGACCGACAGCGAGACCGTGGCGCCGAGCAGCGAAGGTCCCCTTGCGGTCCTGCCGCAGGCCGAGCGCTTCCTGCTGCCGCTGCCCGCCTTCGCCGAGCATGCAGAGGTCGGCGTCGTCAACGTCGCGACGGGACAGTCGGGCTCGCCGCTTTCGGTGCCGATGCTGTTCCGGACGGCCGACAAGGTCGAGCTGTCGTTTCCTTTGCGCGTGGCGGCCCGCGCGCTCGACAAGCCGCTGACGATCGCGCCGGATCATCTCAGGCTCGGTGACCGCGTGGTGCCGACCGATACCGACTTCGCGCTGCCGATCACCTATTACGGCCCGCGCCGCACCATCCGCACCGTCAGCGCGCAGAGCATTTTCGACGGCACGCTCAACCGCGCCGCGATCGAGAACCGGATCGTCGTGATCGGCGCCGCGGTCGCCGGCGGCGGCGACTTCTACCCGACGCCGTTCGATTCGCTGATGCCCGGCGTCGAGGTGGTCGCGACCGCAATCACCCACCTCGTCGCTGGCGACGGCATCGTGCGCGACCGCAGGGTGCATACCGCCGACGCATTCGCCGCGATCCTCTTGCCAATGCTGTTGGTCGGCCTGCTTGCCTGGCGGCGCAGTGCACTCGGCATCATGGCGGCGGCCGCGGTGATGATCGCGTGGGCCGGGCTGAACCTGTTCGCGTTCACCCACGGCATCTGGCTGAATGCCGCGACGACGCTCGCCGCGGCCGTGCCGCCGGTTGCGATCTTTGCCGGCGTGCAGCTGTGGGCGGGAGGCCGCCGCACGCAATATCTCGCCGCCAAGAGCAGGTCGCTGGCGCAATTCCAGGCGCCGGCGGTGCAGGACTGGCTGGCGCGCGATCCGAATTTCCTGTCCAAGCCCATTCGGCAAGACGCCGCCGTGGTTTTCATCGATCTCTCTGGCTTCACAGGCTTGAGCGAACGGACCGATCCGGACGCGCTCCAGGACATCCTGAAGGCGTTCCACGCGCTGCTGGACAAGACCGCAGCCGATTGCGGCGGCTTGATCACCGGCTTTCTCGGCGATGGCGCCATGATCCTGTTCGGACTGCCGCGCGCAATACCCGATGACGCGGCGCGCGCGCTGAAATGCGCGATCGACCTGCATCGCGGAGTCGAGCGCTGGATCGCCTCGTTGCCGCCTGCCATCGGACATCAGCTCGGCTTCAAGATCGGCGCGCATTTCGGCGAGATCGTCGCCTCCCGCCTCGGCGAAAGCCACCAGCACATCACGGCGACCGGCGACACCGTCAACGTCGCGAGCCGGCTGATGGAGGTCGCCGCCCGGAACGGCGCGCGGCTTGCGCTGAGCGATACGCTGCTGGACACCGCCGACTTCCACGGCGCTCCCGACGGCATCCTGTCAGGCCCCCTGCTCACGCAAGTCCGCGGCCGCTCCGGCGTCGTGACCGTCTGGTTCTGGCGCGATCGGGACGTACCGGACCAGGCCGCCACCAAGGCCGAGATGATCGGCTGAAGCCCTTACCGCGCTTCCGGCGGCGGGGAGCGGTCGAGCACGTCGCCCTTGGCGCCTTCCAAGAGATCGATGCCGTAGGTCTCGACCACGAGCGGCCCGCGCTTGCGCTGCAATTGCGCAATCTGCGTCACCTTCTCAAAGAGGTCGTTGAGGGCAGGATGACCATCGCTGCGCAGCTCGTCGACATAGAGCAGCTTGCCGGCGAGCAGCTTGGGATCGGGGTCGGGCATGTTGACCCAGCGGATGCGCTGGGTCTGCTGGGCCACGCAGGTGCCGCGCGGCAAATAAAAGGCGAGCCAGCCCGTGGTGCCATAGTCCTGCGCGAGCACACAGGTCGCGCCACTGCGCGCGCGCACCGCTTCGATCTGCGCGGCAAGCTCACGCCAGCCGACGCCGACGCTGCGCACAGTGGCATCGCGGCGATAGCCGGACAGCCAGCCGGTATTGGCCTGCACGATCAGGACCGCAAACATCACGATGCTGACCGGCGCGGCCCACCGCAGGCAGAAATCCACCAGGCGCCGCTGGCGCGGCTTCCACTGCACGAGGTTGGCGGCGGCGGCCGCGGCGACGACGAAGGGTGGGTAGACCGGCGCAAACCAGTTGGCCTCGACGCGGGCGTGTAGCGAATGCCAGACGAAATAAGCAACGACGGTCCAGAACATCGTCGCGATCAGCACGCGCGAGGCCAGCGCGCCGGCCCGGTGCCAGGTCAGCGCATGCAGCCCCATCGCGCCCAGGATGAAGACGAGCGGGGTCGCAAACGCGATCTGGGTCGGGATCAGCTCGGCGATGAAGACGGGACGGAAGTCCTCGATTCTGGCGCGGCCGAGCTGCTTTGCGAACGACACCCAGTGATGGTCCGCATTCCAGAGGATCACCGGCGAGAACAGCGCGAGGGCCACGAGACCGCCGAGATAGGGCCAGGGCGAGAGAAACCAGTGCCGCAGCTTCGGGACGGAAGCGAGCCAGATCAGGATCGCCAGCCCAAAGAACATCGCGGTGTATTTCGACAGCAGCGCCGCACCGACGGCCGCGCCGGCCGCAAGCCACCATGCTCCGCGTCCGGTCTCCAGCACCTTTGCGAGGAAGAACAGCACGAAACTGGAGGCGACCAGCAGCGGCGCATCAGGCGTGACGATCAGCGTGCCAACCGCGGCCATCATCGTCACGTTGAGCAGGATGGCGCTGGTGGCGGCCACGCGCGCGCTGCCGAACAGGATCGCGGCCGAGCGGTAGACCGCATAGCTCATCGGCAGCGCCAGCAGGATCGAGACAAGGCGGACGCCGAGCTCAGTGTCGCCGGCAATCATGGTGCCGGCGCGGATCACATAGGCCACCATCGGCGGGTGGTCGTAGTAACCGCCCGCCAAATTTTTCGACCACATCCAGTAATAGGCTTCGTCGAAGGTGATCGGCGTGAAAGCCGCGGCGACCAGCCGCAACACGACCAACGCAAGAATCGTGAGCGCGGTGTTGCGGACGATCCGCGCGTCAGCTCCGCCCATATCGCGCTATTTCTTGCGCCAGACGAACAGTCCGGACATCGCGTAGTTCCACACCACGCCCATCAATGCACCGGCCATGCCGGCCAGCCACCAGATCGGCTCCTGGTCGTAGACCGAGAAGGCGACGCCGACATTGGCGAGCAGGCCGACGCTGCACACGATGTAGAAGGCGATCAAGCCGCGCAGCAGCGCAAAGCCCTTCAGCCGCTGGTCGCGATAAGTGAGGAAGTTGTTGAGGATGAAATTGCTGGTCATGGCGACGATGGCGCCGGCGGCCTGCGCCTCCGCGAACGGCGCCTTGAACAGCTGAAGCGCGATGAACAGCGTGGCGAGATGCACCACGAGGCCGATGCCGCCGACCATCGCGAACAAGATAAAGCGCAGCGAGACGATGTCGTTGCTCAGCTTGGCCAGCACGAGGCCAAGGAAGTCCAGCGCGACCATGGAATCGAGCTTGCTCTCGCCGTGCTGCCGGGCGCCAAAGGTGTAGGGAATCTCGACCGCACGTAAGTTGCCATGCGCGGTCGCGACCAGGTCGAGCAGGATCTTGAAACCGTGCACCGACAGCTTTGGCGCGAGCTGCTCGAAACGATCGCGGCGGATCATGAAGAAGCCGCTCATGGGATCGGCGATCTCGACCCGCAGCATCTTCCGGGCGAACTCGGTCGCCAGCGCGCTGGCCCCCGCGCGCTGCTTGTTGAAGCCCTCGCTCTTGTAGCCCTCGATGTAGCGGCTGCCGACCACGATGTCGGCTTGATCGCTCGCGAGCAGCAACAGCATCTTCGGCAGTTGCGTCTCGTCATGCTGCAGGTCGGCGTCGATCACGGCCACATAGGGTGCGCTCGAGGCGAGGATGCCCTCGATGCAGGCGCCTGACAGGCCGCGGCGGCCGATGCGGCGGACACAGCGCACACGGCTGTCGCGCTGCGCCAGCGCACGCACGACGTCCCAGGTGCCGTCGGGCGAATTGTCGTCGACGAACACGACTTCCCAGGCGACGCTGGCGAGCGTCGCCTCCAGCCGCCGGTACAGCACCGTGACGTTGTCGCGCTCGTTGAAAGTCGGGACGATCACCGACAGTTCCGGCCCCTCTTGAGCCTGCGGCAGGTTGTCGGCGCCCGGTCTGATCGCTTCATTCATGACGGAGCGTATATCCGCCGTGTCTTGCGCTGCCAAGTTCTTGCGCTACCAAGCCGAGGTTTGTGTGGGGAACGGCCCAAAAGAGGGCCTAAAATGCCAACGACCCCGGAACGGCGGGCCGCGCGTACATCCGGCGCAGGCCTGAGCTATTCCAAGGTCGTTCCAACGACGGAGAACGTCACTCAACGTCGCCGTTAGAAGCTAGATAGGAATGGCGAGGCCGCTCCGCAAGGCCCCCTTCAGGGCACTTTTCCGCCCCCTATTGGTTGGGCACTTCCCGAATCACAGGCCCTCGCGGCGCCGGCGCGGCAGGGGCGGCGGGTGCCGCGGCAGGGGCTGACTCGACTTTTACCGGCTTGGGCGGCCTGCCGTACTGGCCAATCGGGCCGAATACGACGGCGACCGCAAGCACGGCCGCCGCGACGATCGCGCCCAGAATGCCCCCCACCGACTCAGACGACATGGACCCATCCCTGTTCCAGATGCGCCCAGTGATATCATGGATGACCGCACAGCCGGAAGGGTTCGCCATGCCGCAAAGCTCAATGGAGCTATTTCTGCGGCGGCCGGTGCTTGACGTAGGCCATCACAATGTCCTTCTGCGCCGACTCCACCGCCCTGTTTGCGGTATCGAGATGGGCGCCGGCATCGATGTTGGGGTAATGCGTGGTGAGATAATCGAGCAGCACCACGCGATAATATTGCCGCTCCGATGGACAGGCGCCCGCGACCGAACGGCCAAAATCCTGTTCCGACAGGCCCTGATTAGAGTCGCGGGAATATTCCCGCGCCAGGCAATGCCAGTAATCGTCGCGGCCCTGCTGGGCGAGTTTCTGTGCGCTTTTGGTGTCGTCGTCATCCGCCAAAGCAGAACATGTCATGGCAGCAGATGTCATCATGACGAGCGCGGCTCCCAGCAACAGCATCCGCATCTTGTTCTCCTTTTTTCGCGGGTCCAGGCGCGAGCTTAGACAGGACCGGCCAACTGGCCAATCACAACTGGTTTGATTAGGATGAGGTCCCTCCCCGTCGATGCGAGATCCTTCCGTGGCCAAAGCAAAAACCGCGTCAAAAAAATCCGGCAACATCTTCATCGGCATCGGCGGCTGGACCTTCGAGCCCTGGCGCGGCGTGTTCTATCCGGAGAAGCTGACGCAGGCCAAGGAGCTGTCGTACGCCGCCTCGAAGCTGACCTCGATCGAGATCAACGGCACCTATTACGGCTCACAGAAGCCGGAGAGCTTTCGCAAATGGGCGAGCGAGGTGCCCGAGGGTTTCGTGTTCTCGGTGAAGGGACCGCGCTTCGCCACCAATCGCCGCGTGCTCGCCGAGGCGGGCGATTCCATCAAGCGGTTCTACGATTCCGGCGTGCTGGAGCTCGGCGACCATCTCGGGCCGGTGCTCTGGCAGTTCGCGCCGACGAAAAAATTCGACGGCGCCGATTTCGGCAAGTTTCTGGAGCTGCTGCCGCGCCAGCTCGACGGACGCGCGCTGCGCCATGTCGTGGAAGTGCGCCATGACAGCTTCTGCACGCCGGATTTCGTTGCGCTGATCCGCGAATTCGAGACGCCGGTGGTGTTCGCCGAGCACGGCAAATATCCGGCGATTGCCGACGTCGCCGGCGACTTCGTCTATGCAAGGCTTCAGAAGGGCAATGACGAGATCAAGACCTGCTATCCGCCGAAGCAGCTCGATGCCTGGGCCGCGCGCTTTCAGGCCTGGGCTTCGGGCAGTGAACCCGATGACCTGCCGAAGGTTGACAAAGCCAAGCCGAAGAAGGAGCCGCGCGACGTGTTCGCCTACGTCATCCACGAAGGCAAGGTGCGCGCGCCGCAGGGCGCCATGGAACTGATCGCGCGGGTGAGCTGAGGATGTCCATGGCGAAGGCGAAAAAACTCTTCACCATCGGCTATGAGCAGACACCGCCCAAAGCGGTTCTCGACGAGCTGGAGCAGGCCGGCGTCAAGCTCGTGGTCGACGTGCGCGCAGTGACGTCCTCGCGCCGGCCGGGCTTTTCCAAGAAGCAGCTGTCCGCGGGCCTCGATGAGCGCGGCATCGGCTATGTCCACCTCGCCGCGCTCGGCACTCCGAAGGAAGGCCGGCTCGCCGCGCGCAGCGGGCAATACGACGTGCTGGAGAAGATCTATTCAAAGCACCTGAAGACGCCGCAGGCGAGGGAAGAGATGGACGAGCTCTCGGCGCTGGTGAAGAAGGCCGGCCCGGTGTGCCTGCTCTGCTACGAGCGCGACCACACCCACTGCCACCGCCAGATGATTGCGGAGATCATCGAGGAGCGCGATGGCGTGGCGGTGACGAATCTGGCGGGGCGGCAGGTGTAGCGCTTCGTCATTCCGGAGCCTGCGTCAGCGCGAACTACGGTGCGCAATTGCGCACCTGAGAATCCATCGGGCGGCAGAGTTGGTGGACGGCTTCCGGGCTCAGCGCAACGCGCTGCCCCGGAACGACAAATCAGCCCAGCTTAAACGTCCCTTCCATCATCTGCACGCAGCTGCCACCGACATGGGCGGAGCGGATCTTGCCGTCCTGCTTGCGCACCCGCGTCAGCAGCAGGCTCGGCCGGCCCATGTCAAAACCTTGACCGACGGTGAGCTTGAATTCGCCGTCGCGCGCGGGGTCGAGGTCGGCGAACAGCGCGGCGGCCGCGACCGTGGCGCTGCCGGTGGCAGGATCCTCGGCGAGACCGCCGGCACCGCGCATGAACATCCGCGCTTGAAGCTCGCAGGGCGCCTCCGCCGCGGGCACATCGCGCGTATAGAACCAGGCCGAGGCCGCGCCGTCGCGCGGAAATACCCGGCCAAAGGCCGCCGCATCGGATCTCGCCCGCTTGAGCGCATCGCGCGAATGCAGCTCGATCACCAGAAATGGCGTTCCAACACCGACAACCTGCGGCACGTGACGGTCGACCTTGATATCCTCCGCGCTGAGCGAAATACAGCTCGCGGCATCCAGGGCAGGCAATTGCGACAGCCGGGACAGCGGCTGCGGCGCGGTGAGCTCGGTGCTCACCACCCGGCCCTGCTCCCGCCGGATGTCGACCGGCACGAGTCCGGCCTTCTCTTCGAACAGCAGGCGCGGCTTCGGCTCCTTGGCGATCGTCGCCAGCACGAAGGCCGTGCCGACATTCGGATGACCTGCAAAGGGCATCTCCCTGACGGGGGTGAAGATGCGCACCTCGGCATCATTCGCCTTGTCGCGCGGCGGCAGCACGAAGGTCGTCTCGGAGTAGTTGAATTCGGTGGCGATCGCCTGCATCTGCTCAGTGGAGAGCCCGCCGGCATCGAGCACCACGGCGAGCTGATTGCCGCCAAAGGCGCGGTCGGTGAACACATCGACGGTGATGTAGCGGCGCTGCATCTTTCGTTTCCCCATGCAAGTCGCGGCCGCAACCGGCCGCGTCTTCGGCAACACTACAGGCCGGCAGCATCGCCCGTCATGCCCCAAAATTCGGAGCAATCGGAGCATTCGCGGAAGAGACGGTGAGCGCTTTGCCTACGCCCCGTTCCAGACAGCGCTCACCCCAGCTGAAACACCGCGACCGGCCGCTCATAGCCGCGCACCTCGACCTCGCCCAGCGCCACGGCGTCGCTGCCGTCGTCGCCCAGCACTTCGCGGACGGATGCGGAAATCAGGAGCTGGGAGCCGAACTCCTTGTTCAGCGCCTCCAGCCGCGAGGCGAAGTTCACGGTGTCGCCGATGACCGTGTATTCCTTGCGTCGGGGCGAGCCGATATTGCCGGCGACAACCTCACCGAAATGGATGCCGATGCCGATCCGCAGCGGCCAGCTGGTTTGCGCGTTGATGCGATTCATCGCGGTTAGCATCTCGCGGCCTGCGGCGACAGCGCGATGCGCGGCGTCGGAGGCTTCCAGCGGCGCGCCGAACAGCGCGAGAAAACCGTCACCCAAAAACTTGTTCACGATACCGCCGTGGCGATCGAGAATGTCGACCAATATTGCGAAGGCGCCGTCGAGCCGGTCGACCACCTCCTGGGGCGTGCGGGACTGCGCGCCGGCCGTGAAGCCGCGGAAATCGACGAACATCACCGCGACGCGGCGGAGATCACCGCTGGCGCTCGTTCCCGCCGCCATCAGCCGCTCCACCACCTGCGGCGAGACGTGTTGGCCGAACAGATTGGTCACCCGGTCGCGCGCGGTCGCCGCCGCGATGCTCGCGGCAAATTGCCGCCGCAGCTGCGCGCCGACGGCGCCGGCGAGCACGCCGCAGATCAGGATGACAATGCTGCGCACCGCGTGAAAATAGATCTGGGGCTCGCCGGCTTCGCTCGCCGAATTGTAATACAGCGCGACGGCCAGAAGTCCGGCGGCGGCCACGAAACCCGTGAAGGTGGAGAGCCAGAAATCGAGCCGCAGGGTCGAGAGGATGACAAAAATGAAGTACATCAGCGGCACGGCGAAGCCGAGCGCCTGGCTCGCGCCCATGGTCCGGATTTGCAGGATGAGAATCACCGTGGGCAGCGAGGTCTCGATCAGCGTGCCGATATAGCGCCTGATCACCGGCAGGTCGCGATCGAGGCGGAGGTTCTTCCTGATCTGGGTGTGGACCCAGACTTCGAACAGGATGAAACCGACCAGAAGGCCATAGACCTCGATCAGCCCTTCCGTTCCGCGCCAGACCCGGTTCACGACAGCGGGCTCGATCAGATAGATCGCGGTGAGGAACAACACCATGACGCAGCCCGTCATGATCAGCGCGCGCACCCGCAACAGTTCGGTGCGCAGCACCTCCCGCGTCAGCTCACGCTCGAAATCGCCCGATAGCACGGCATGCTGCCGCGTCTTCCTGCTCGCAAATTTCGCCATTCCGCCCCTCGATTCCGGGGGCATCTTGCCTCAATCCAGCGTGCGGCGGAAGCGCGTCACTGCGATGGTCATGGCAAGCAGCATCAGGGCCGCCAGCGCCAGCGTGTCGAAGCGCAGGTTCTGCATGGTCGCGCCCTTCAGCATGATGGCGCGGACGATACGCAGATAATGGGTCAGCGGCAGGCCCTCGCCGAGATATTGCGCCCAGGCCGGCATCCCCGCGAACGGGAACATGAAGCCGGAGAGCAGGATGCTCGGCAGAAAGAACATCATCGACATCTGCATGGCCTGAAGTTGGTTCTGCACCAGCGTGGAGATCGTGTAGCCGATCGACAGATTCGTGGTGATGAACAGCGTCGAGAGCAGCGCCAGGAGGAACAGATTGCCAAGCAGGGGCACGCCGAACAGGCCGACACCAATGCCAATGATGAGGAAGGCCTGGAGGAAGCCGACCAGGACGTAAGGCACGATCTTGCCGAACATCACCTCGACCGGCTTGATCGGCATCGACAACAGGCTCTCCATGGTGCCGCGCTCGACCTCGCGCGTGACCGACAGCGCGGTGAAGATCAGCATGGTCATGGTGAGGATGGTGCCGACGAGGCCCGGCACGATATTGAGGCTGGAGGCCGCGGCCGGATTGTAGCGGGCATGGGCGCGGATCTCGAACGGCATCTCCGGGGGATCGCCGATGTAGAGATCGTGCTTGAGCGCGGTCTGCACCACCATGCCGAGCGAACCGATCGCCGAGCTTGCCGCAACCGGATCGGTGGCGTCGGCCGCGACCAGCAGCGCCGGCCTGTCGCCGCGCCGCACCGCCCGCTCGAAGCCGCGCGGGATCTCGACGCCGAACAGCACCTTGCCGGATTTCAGCAGATTGTCGAAATCATCGACATCGTGCACTTCATAGAGGAAGCGGAAATAGGCGGTGTTCTCCAGCGCCTTCAGGATCGAGCGGGCGAGATCGGAGTCCTCCTGGAGCAGCACCGCGCTTGGCAGGTTACGCGGTGTGGTGTTGATGGCATAGCCGAACAGCATGAGCTGCATCACCGGCAGCATCACGATCATGGCGAACGAGACGCGGTCGCGCCTCAGCTGGATGAACTCCTTGACCAGCATCGCATAGGAGCGTTTCCAGAAGCCGAAGCGCTCCCGGATTTCGTGGGCCGGCGCGGGATGATCGACAGCGCTCATGGGAAATTGTCCTTACTGGAAATTGTCCTTTGAGCGGCTCATCAGCTCGATGAACACGTCTTCGAGCGATGGCGACGATTTCTGCCAGTGCAGGCCGCTTCTCTCGCGCCACGGCCCGATGCTGGCCTCGAGCGCAGCGACGTCGCGCCCCGAAACGTGCAGCGAGGTGCCGAACGGCGCCACCATATCGATGCCGGGCTTGCCCGTGAGCGCGGCCGCGATCTCATTGAGGTCTTCGCCCGTGACCGTGTAGGTGGTGAGCGCGGATTTGGCGATCACCTGCTCCACCGTGCCATGCGTCAGGAGATGACCATAAGCGATATAGGCGATCTCGTGACAGCGCTCGGCCTCGTCCATGTAATGGGTCGAGACCAGCACGGTGAGGCCGTCGGCGGCGAGCGCGTGGATCTCGTTCCAGAAGTCGCGCCGCGCCTTGGGATCAACGCCGGCGGTCGGCTCGTCGAGCAGCAGGAGTTGCGGATTGGGCAGCGTGCAGGCACCTAATGCCAGGCGCTGCTTCCAGCCGCCGGAGAGCTCGCCGGCCAGCTGCTCCTCGCGGCCCGACAGTCCGAGCCGCTTGATCATGTCGCGCGCAGCGCCGCGCGCGTCAGTGAGGCCATAGAGGCGCGCGACAAATTCGAGGTTCTCGCGCACCGAGAGATCCTGATACAGGCTGAAGCGCTGGGTCATGTAGCCGACCTGGCGCTTGATCTTTTCGGCATCGCGGCGGATGTCGTAGCCGAGGCAGGTGCCCTCGCCGCTGTCGGGCGTGAGCAGGCCGCAGAGGATGCGAATGGTGGTGGTCTTGCCCGAGCCGTTCGGCCCGAGGAAGCCGTAGATCGAGCCGCGCCTCACCTGCATCGACAGATCGTGCACGACCTCGCGGCCCCCGAACGACTTGGTCAGGCCCTTGACGTCGATCGCGATGCCGTTGCCGCCGCTCATCGCCTATCCGCCACCGGTGTCTTCGGATCGAGATAGACGTTGATCGGCTGTCCGACGCGCAAGGCGTCGGGGCGCGAGGGCCGCGCCTGGATCAGATAGACCAGCTTGTTCCGCTCATCGAGACTGTAGATGACGGGCGGGGTGTATTCGGCCGAGGTCGCGATGAAATAGATCTTTGCGGTGAGATCGGCCGCGCAATTGTCGCAGGCGATGCGCACTGTGTCCCCGATGGCGAGCTTCGGCAGCTCGGTCTCCGGCACGAAGAAGCGCAGCTTCATGTTGCCGGGCGGCATGATCGAGAGCACCGGCCGCTGCGCCGCCACCATCTCGCCCTCGCGGAAATAGATCTGCTGGATGGTGCCTGCGACCGGCGCAAAGCCCTTGCGACGCGCTAGCCGCGTCTCCGACGTCGCCACCCGCGCTTGCGCCACCCGTAAAGCCGAAACAGCAGAATCGAGATTGGCCTGCGTGCCGGAGCCGGTCTTGCTCAGCGAGGCCGCCCGGTCATAGGTCTGCTGCGCATTCGCCAGCGTCGCCTTCTGCTGGTTGAGATCGGCAAGCTGGAGGTCGTCATCGACGGAATAGAGGTGATCGCCTACCTTGACCTCGTCGCCCTCGCGGACATTGAGCTTGGTCACCCGGCCGGCTTCGTCCGGGCTGACGAAGATCATGTCGGCCTCGACCCAGCCCTGGAAGCCGGGATCGCGCTTCTCCTTGCAGCCGCCAAGCGAGGTTACGATCGCCAGAACCACGATCGAGCAAAGGCGCGACAGCTGTCGCCCCCTGACCCTGAGGAGCCGCCAACGGGTCCGCGCGGAGCGCGGCCCGATGACAGGCTCCGCGGCCTCTCGAAGGGCGAGGAGCCACAGCCGGGCCTGCATCCTTCGAGACGCGCGTTCCGCGCTCCTCAGGATGAGGTCAGACATGATTTGCGACGACCTCATGTCGTCCTCCGTTCGCCAAAAATCAAATCGAGATGGACGCGCAGCATCTCCTGCGCGTCGAGCGGCGCGTGCCGTGCGAACAAGCTCTGCCAAATCACCGCGATCATCGCGGGCGCAACCAGGATCTGGGGAAACCGCGCGAGATTTTTCTCGCGGATCTCGCCACGGGCGATGCCGAGCTCGATCAGCGCGCGCATGCCCGCGATTCCGCGCGAGACGACCTCGCGGTAGTAGAAATCGGCAACGGACGGAAAGCGCGGCCCCTCCGCCACGATCAGGCGCACGAGGTCGCCGCGCCTGGTGCCGATGACCTCCTTCAGAAAGTTGCTGGCGAAGGTCTCGACAAGGTCGCGGACCGTTCCGGTCGGCGGCGGCAGCGTCGTAAGGCGCGTGACCACCGGCACGATCACGGTGCGCACCAGCTCCTCGAACATCGATTCCTTGTCCTTAAAGTGCAGGTAGATCGTGCCTTTGGCGACGCCGGCTCGTTTGGCGATTTCGTCGAGCCGGGTCGCGGCAAAGCCGCGCGCGATGAACTCGTCCATCGCCGCCTCCACGATCGCGGCGCGCCGCTCCGCCGCGCGGGCGGCCCGATTTGAAACGCGGGCCTCGGCCTCAGCGCCGGCTTCGGGTGCCTGGCTTGCGGCTTGAGCCGCGGATGCGATCGTTCTGGCTGGCTTCTTCGTCATGCATAATTCATGACTGACTAGTCAGTCATCGTCAATAGGTGACGGAATCGCACTAGACGCGACGAATTAGCATTTACTAATGAATTAGTGTATGCTAATGCGTCTCTCATGATGGAAGCCACCCCCAACCCCGTAACGGCCGTGATGCGCGCCCTCGCCGATCCGACCCGCCGCGCCGTATTTGAACGCGTCTTCGACAGCCGGGAAATCAGCGTCGCCGAGCTGACACGCGGCAGCGGCGTGACCCAGGGCGCGATCTCGCAGCACCTGAAATCCCTCAAGCAGGCCGGCCTCGTCGCCGAGCGCGCCGAGGGCCGCAATGTCTACTACCGCGCCGCGCCGCAAGGGCTCGAGCCCCTGGTCACCTGGATGGACCATTACGGCGTGTTCTGGCGCGAGCGCTTCCAGAACCTGCGTGACCTCTTGAAGGAGATCGATCCGTGAGTGCAGCCGAGTTGAAAGCCGAGACCCAAGATATCGTCCGGGACATCGTCGTTGACGAAGTGCTCCCTCATGCGCCGGAGACGATCTGGAAGGCGCTGACCAGTGCCGAGTTGATCGGGCGTTGGCTGATGAAGCCGACTGGCTTCGAGCCGGTTGAAGGCAACACCTTCACATTCCAGACCACCCCGGGCGGCGCCTGGGACGGCGTCATTCATTGCCGGGTTCTCGAGGTGGTGGCCAACAGGCGTCTTGTCTACGCCTGGAAAGGCGGCGATGAGCGCAACACCGGTTACGGCGCGCCGCTCGACACCGTTGTGACCTGGTCCCTCGCTCCGGTCGAAGCCGGCACCCGGATCCGCCTGATCCATGCGGGCTTCGTCATGCCGAGGAACGAGTCGGCCTACAACGTGATGAGCGGCGGCTGGAAAAAGGTCGTCAGACAGCTCGACGAGATCAGCGGCGAGAAGTGAGGAGATATCGCGATGGACAAACCCTATACCGGTGGCTGCGCCTGCGGCGCGATCCGCTATTCGATTGCCGGCAAGCCGCTGTTCAGCAACCACTGCCAATGCCGCGACTGCCAGCGGGAAAGCGGCAGTGGGCATGGCTCGTACGCGACGTTCGCACGCGCCGGCGTCACGGTGACCGGCGAGGCTAAGCATTGGGACATGGTCGCCGACAGCGGCAACGTCAAGACGCGTGGTTTCTGCACGCAATGCGGCGTGCCTGTGTACATGACCTTCGCGGCACAGCCCGACGTCTTCACGATCCGCGCCGCAAGCCTCGACGAGCCCGCCCGCTACAAGCCGCAGGCGGTCACTTTCGCCGCGCGCGGCCATGACTGGGACCGCCTCGACCCCAGCCTGCTAAAGTTCGATGGCATGCCGCCGGGGTGAGGTGCGTTCCCTCTCCCGCTTGCAAGCGGGAGAGGTGAAACACCAGCGCTTGCAAGCGGGAGAGGTGAAACACCAGCAGCTAAATTCAACTGTGAAACTTCAGACCGTCGACGATCTTGTCGATCACCTTGCGCTCGGCACGCATCGCGATGCCGACGAGATTGAGCTCGGCGCGCGCCACGCCCCTCACCGCCTCGCGATTGGCGGCATCGTGCGTGGTCTTGAACATGTCCTCGGTATAGACCGCCGGTTTGACGTTGCGTGTCAGTGCCCGGTCGAGCGCGCGTGATAATGCCGGACCATCCGCGCCATAGATCAGGATCGGTTGGCCGATCAGCGCGTGATATTTCGTGCCCGAGGCGTCCTCATAGGCTTCGCCGATACATTCCGGAAAGGCCGCGGCGATGCCGCTGGTGAGGAAAGACGCGATGTTGAGCTTCTGCCAGGCCTGAAGATCGGTGCGGATCACGATGGCGATCTTGGTGTCGAACTGCATGTGTATTCCTAACTGTCATTCCACGCGCGATGCTACGCATCGCCCCGGAATGACGGCAAGAAGATTCAGCGCTCGAGGGATCAACCCTTGGCGTCGCAGGCCCAGGCGCGGATCACGCATTCCTTGTCGCCGTATTTGTAGCATTCGCGCGTCGCCGCATTCAGCGACGCCGAGATCTTCGGTTTGACGGCATAGCCATAGGCGCCGCACGGGTTGACGAGATCGACCGACATCGCAGCACAGGCGCGCTTCATCGTGACGGTGGTGCAATCACCCTTGCACTGCTTCTGTGCCACGGCGCGGGCCTCGTGCTCGGCGCCGTAATCATAGGCTTGGCCATAGGCGCCGCACTTGCCAACCGCAATGGCACCGGCGGCGTGAGCTTCTGTGATGTGACGGGCGCCGGAGACACAAACCGAGAGAGCAAAGAAAAACATCGCGCAACGGCGCGCGACGACGTTCGAAGCCATGGAAAAACCCCTCCCCCCAAGGCAGGCGAAGGCGACTCTAAGCGGCGGTCGTTTCCAGATGGTGAACGGGCGGTTGAAATGGGCGACTTGCGAGGGTTGCTACGACACTGTCATCCGCGCCGTGCCGCTTCCAGTGCCTGCGGGGTGTCGATGTCGAGGAAGGCGCTCTCGCCGTCGACGGGCACTTCGGCCACCGCTTCGGTGTGCTTGGCGATCAAGTGTCGCGCGCCAACGTCGCCGTCGAGCGTCATCAACTCCTTAAAGAAGCGACGCGACCATAGCACCGGGTTGCCGCGGCGGCCCTCGCTGACGGGCACGACAATGAGGTTGCCGCGGTCCGGCGCAAAGCCGTAGATGAGGCGGTCGATCAGGCCGGCGTCGATCAGCGGCATGTCGCCGAGACAAACCACGGCGCCATCGCAGGTCTCGGGCACGGCCGCGATACCGGCCTTGACCGAGCTCGCGATGCCGCCGGCGAAATCCGGGTTACGGACGAATTTGACCTTCAGGCCTTGCAGCGCCTGCTCGACCAGCTCGGCCTGGTGGCCGGTGACGACGATCACCTCGGATGCCCGGGAGGCCAGTGCCCGCTCGGTGGCGATCCGCACCAGCTTCTTGCCTTCGAACTCCGCGAGCAGCTTGTTCGGTCCGCCCATCCGGGTGGAGCGGCCCGCCGCCAGCACGATGGCGGCGACCTGACTGTTGCCCTCGGTCTCGGGTTTTGCGCGCGGCTGCGGCCGCGTCACGATCTCCATCAGGAGGCCGCCGACGCCCATGCCCATCAGCTCGGACCGCGTCACCTTGATGCCGGCGAGCAGCCGCATCAGCACCCAGTCAAAACCGTTCTCGACCGGCGAGCGCGCGCAGCCGGGCGCGCCCAGCACCGGGACGTCGCCAGCGCGGGCGATCAGCAGCAGATTGCCGGGATCGACCGGCATGCCGAAATGCTCGATCTCACCACCGATGCCGGTGACGGCTGCCGGAATCACGTCGCGGCGATCAGCGATCGCGGACGCGCCGAACACGATCACGAGCTCAGCCCCCAGCTCGAGCAACTCCTTGATCGCCGCCGACAGCGCCTGCTCCTCATGCGGGACCCGCCGCTCGGCGACGATGCCGGCGCCGGCCGGTGCAAGGCGCTCGGCAGTGACGCGCAGCGTCTTGTCGATCACCTTGGAAGACAGGCCCGGCAGCAGCGTTGAGACCACGCCGACGCGCTTGACGACGTAAGGGGCGATTCTGAGAACGTCCTTGCCGGCGGCCTTCACCGCGGCATCGCGCAAACTCTCCCCGATGCCAAACGGGATTATCTTGACGGTGCCGACCATCTCGCCCTCGACCACCGGCTTGAACGCCTGCAGCGTGGCAAAGGTGATGGCCTCGTCGACATTGTTGATGCGGTCGACTGCGGCGCGGTCGATCACCAGCACGCCCGCCCGCGCGGCGAACAAATTGGCGCGGCCGGTGAAGGCGCGCTCGACATGGATGCCCTCGCCGCCGACGGCAAGCGCGATGCTGGCGGCCGCAACGTCCTCGGAGACGTCGCCCGCCTCCATGCGTACCACGACAATCTGCTTGATGCCGGCGCGCTCCAGCGTCTCGACCTCGGTGGGGCCGATCGTCGTGCCTTTCTTGAGCACCAGCGGTCCCTGGCGCAGGGTGTGGACGGTCACCCCGCCGATCGCATCCCTCGGACTCGCCGGGCCGAACTTCATGCCGCTTCTTCTCTTTCTTTCGGAGGCAGGCGCAGCACCGCCGTGATCTCGGCCATGATCGCCACCGCGATCTCGGCCGGCGAGACCGCGCCGATCGCAAGGCCAATGGGCGCATGGATGCGCGCGATGTCGCTTTCTTTCGCGCCCTGCGCCCGCAGCCGGTCGCCCCGCTTGGCGTGCGTCTTGCGCGAGCCGAGCGCACCGATGTAGAAGCAATTGCGCTCGAAGGCGTGCAGCAGCGCGGGATCGTCGATCTTGGGATCGTGCGTTACCGCGACGAAGGCGGTGTAGGCATCGACATTGAGCGGCGGCAGCGCAGTGTCGGGCCATTCGGCGATCAGCGGAATATCGGGGAAGCGCTCAGGGCTTGCAAACGCCGTGCGTGGATCGATCACAGTGACGTCGTAGCCGAGCGAGCGCGCCAGCGGCGCCAAGGCCTGGCTGATATGCACCGCGCCGATGATGACGAGCTTGGCAGTCGGCGCATAGACGTTGAGGAACAGCTTCTTGCCGCCGGCCTCGACATTGGCGCTCTTGCCGGCGCGAAGCTGCTTTTCCAGCTCTGCGCGCAGCGGATCTTTGGCAAAGTCCTTCGCCTTCACCAGGCGCTGCTCGCCGCTTTCGGTGTCCGTCACCAGAATGACCGGCCGGCGCGCGGCGCGCTCGGCGTTGAGTTCGTGCAGGATCGCGAGCTTCACGGCTAGCCGACCTTCTCGACGAAGACGCGGATGGTGCCGCCGCAGGACAGCCCGACATTCCAGGCGGTCTCGTCGGCCACGCCAAACTCCAGCATCTTGGGCTTGCCACTCTCGATCACGTCCATGGCTTCGGTGACCACGGCGCCCTCGACGCAGCCGCCGGAGACGGAGCCCAAGAACGTGCCCTCGTCATTGATGACGAGACTCGAGCCCGCCGGACGCGGCGCCGAGCCCCAGGTCTCCACGACGGTGGCGAGCGCAACCCCACGGCCCGCCTTCTGCCAGTCCTCCGCCGCCTTCATAATATCCTCGTCGCGATCGAGCATGGGTGGCCTCTCAAGCTGCGGAGCGGATCAGGCTGCGGTGATGCGGCGGCAGCGGCTGGGAGAGCGTGGTGATCAGCTCCTGGATCGAACTCAAATTATGTACCGGGCGGAATTCGTCAACGTGGGGGAGCATCATTTTGATGCCCTGCGCCTTGGCCTCGAAACCGCCGAACCGGAGCAGCGGGTTCAGCCAGATCAGCCGCCGGCAGGATCGGTGCAGCCGGTCCATCTCGAAGGCCAGCTTGGAATCGGCCTCTCGCTCCAGCCCGTCGGAGATGAGCAGCACAATGGCACCCTGGCTCAGCACGCGCCGCGCCCACAATTTGTTGAAGTTGTGCAGCGAGGCAGAGATCCGCGTGCCACCGGCCCAATCCTCGACCGACGCCGAGCAGCTCGCCAGCGCCTCATCAGGGTCGCGCTGGCGCAGCGCGCGGGTGACGTTGGTCAGCCGGGTGCCGAACAGGAACACCGAGACGCGCTTGCGCGCATCGGTGATGGCATGGAGGAAATGCAGGAATAGGCGGGTGTATTCGTTCATCGAGCCCGAGATATCGAGCAGCGCAACGATCGGCGCGGGCTTCTCGATCCGTCCAAGGCGATGGATGTCGATGATGTCGCCGCCAGTGCGTAAAGATGCTCGGAGCGTGCGGCGCAGGTCGAGGCGTAGCCCGCGTGGATCGGGCCGGCGCCGGCGCGTCAGGAGCTCGGCTTGCGGCAGCCGCATCCGCTCGACGGCGCGAAGCGCCTCGGCGATCTCGGCCGCGCTCATCTGCGCAAAGTCCTTCTTCTGGAGGATCTCCTTGTCGGAGACCGACAGGCGCAGATCCTGCTCCTGGTGCTGCGGCGTCTCCGTCATGCGCGGCTGCGACATCGCCTCCTGCACGCGGCGGGAGCCTGCCTGCGGCTTCTTCCTGGCCTGCTCCGGCAGCGGCACCGAATCCAGCATATGCTTCCACTCTTCAGAGGCGCGGAAGAACAGGTTGAAAGCCTGCTTGAAGATCAGCGCATGCTCGTGGCGCTTGACGAAGATGGCCTCAAGCGTGGCGAAGACATCGGTGCGGCTGCCGATGTCGATCACCTGGAGCGCGCTCATCGCATCGATGACGGCGCCTGGGCCCACCGGCATCCCCGCCGCACGCAGCGCGCGGGCAAAGCCGACGATGTTGTCGGCGAACTGCTCGGTCTGCTCCGGGGCAAGATGGTTGATAGCCATGGTCTAATCCCTCTCTCCGTCATTCCGGGGTGCCGCTCAAGCGGCGAACCCGGAATCCAGAGATTGCGGCGCGAGATTCCGGGTTCGCGACTGCGTCGCGCCCCGGAACGACGGACCTACGACTCGCTCGTGGCGTCCTTCAGCACCTTCTGCAAGGCATCGCCCTGCATCCGGGTGATGTCGTCCTGGTATTTGAGCAGCGCGCCCAGCGTATCGCCGACCACTTGCGGGGTCAGCGAACGGGCGTCGAGCTCCGACAAAGCGGTGGCCCAATCGATGGTCTCGGCGACACCCGGCGACTTGTAGAAGTCCTGGTTGCGCAGCGCCTGGACGAAGCGCACGACCTGCTCCGAAAGTTCCGCCGATATGCCGGGCACGCGCGTCTTGACGATCGCGAGCTCGCGCTCGGCGGCGGGATAATCCACCCAGTGATAGAGACAGCGCCGCTTCAGCGCGTCGTGGATCTCGCGGGTGCGGTTAGAGGTGATGATGACGATCGGCGGGTGCGGCGCCCTCACGGTACCAAATTCGGGGATCGTCACCTGGAAGTCGCTGAGGATTTCGAGCAGGTACGCCTCGAACGCCTCGTCGGCGCGGTCGAGTTCATCGATCAGCAGCACCGGCGGACCGGCGACGTCGGGCTCCAGCGCCTGGAGGAGCGGCCGCTTGATCATGTAACGGTCCGCGAAGATGTCGCTCGAGAGCTGGTCGCGATCAGTGTCGCCGGCCGCTTCCGCCATCCGGATCGCGATCATCTGCGCGGCGCTGTTCCACTCATAGACCGCGGAGGAGACGTCAAGGCCCTCGTAGCACTGAAGGCGGATCAATTTCCGCCGCAGCGCCGCCGAAAGCACCTTGGCGATCTCGGTCTTGCCGACGCCGGCCTCGCCTTCCAGGAACAGCGGCCGGCCCATGCGCAGCGAGAGATAGGTCACCGTGGCCAGCGACCGCTCGGCGAGGTAGCCACACGAGGTCAGGAGTTCGAGCATCGCATCGACCGATGCCGGCAAAGCACCGGAAGAATTGGCCGCTGAAGTCATGAAAAAGCCAGTCTCGCTACGCCCTCACCGGGGACAGTTTGGGCCGCGGAATGAGGTCAGCTCATTCCTTGGCATTGGCGGCATCGACGGCGCGGCGCGTCAGCACGCCGATGAGATGCGCACGGTACTCGGCGCTGCCGTGGATGTCGCTGTTGAGGCCTTCGGCCGGCATCACGATGCCGTCAAGCGCCTTCGACGAGAAGCGCTTCTTCAGGGCCTCCTCGAACGCGGTGACGCGGAACACGCCTTCGGAGCCGGCACCGGTGACGGCGACGCGCACGTCCGACGGACGCCGCGCCACGAACACGCCGACCAGCGCGTAGCGCGAAGCCTGGTTGCGGAATTTGACATAGGCCGCCTTCTTCGGCAGCGGAAACATCACCTTGGTGATGATCTCGTCGGCTTCAAGCGCGGTCGAGAACAGGCCCTGGAAATACTCTTCCGCCTTCAGGCGGCGCTTGTTGGTGACGATGGTCGCCCCTAACGCGAGGACGGCGGCCGGATAATCCGCGGTCGGATCGTTGTTGGCGAGCGAGCCGCCGATCGTGCCCTTGTGACGCACGGCGGGATCGCCGATTCCACCCGCAAGGCTGGCGAGCGCCGGGATCGCCTCGCCGACGATCGGGGAGCTTGCGACCTCGGCATGCTTGGCGGTGGCTCCGATCACCAGCGAGCGACCCTTCATCTCGATCGTGTCGAGCCCCTCGATGTGAGAGAGGTCGACCAGATGCGGCGGGCTGGCGAGGCGCTGCTTCATGACGGGAATCAGCGTGTGGCCGCCGGCGATCACCTTGGCGTCTTCGTTCTTCACCAGGAGATTGGCCGCCTGG
Organism: Bradyrhizobium sp. 137; assembly: GCF_023074095.1. Taxonomy (NCBI): domain Bacteria; kingdom Pseudomonadati; phylum Pseudomonadota; class Alphaproteobacteria; order Hyphomicrobiales; family Nitrobacteraceae; genus Bradyrhizobium; species Bradyrhizobium sp. 137. Next base: position 62,642 of record NZ_JADPKU010000026.1, on the reverse strand, counting down.
CGCACGGTGCCGGGGCGATGATATTTGAATTCATACATGGGTGTGTCCTGATCGCGGAATGCGCGCGCGGTCTACGCGAGATCGGATTTGGCCATCGCCTTCGCACCGGCGGTGATCGAGGCGACGATGTTCTGATAGCCGGTGCAGCGGCAGAGATTGCCTTCCAGCTCTTCGCGGATAGTGTGGTCGTCGAGCTCATGGCCCTTGCGATGCACGATGTCGATCGCGGTCATGATCATGCCGGGCGTGCAGAAGCCGCACTGCAGGCCATGATGCTCGCGGAAGGCCTCCTGCATCGGATGCAACGGCGCGCCATCCGCGGCGAGCCCCTCGATCGTCTTGACCTCGTGGCCATCGGCCATCACCGCCAGCGTGGTGCAGGACTTCACGGCCTTGCCATCGAGATGCACGACGCAGGCGCCGCACTGCGAGGTGTCGCAGCCGACATGGGTCCCGGTCAGCCGCAGATTCTCGCGCAGGAACTGCACCAGGAGGGTGCGGGGATCGACATTGGCCGTGACTGGATTGCCGTTCACGATGAGGGAGATTTTTGCCATAAGCACTCTCTATCAGCGCCCCGACGGGTCCCATCGAAGCGGTTCTTATAATTATTCCGACCCATCATATGGGCCATTATGCCCGGGAGCAACATCGCCCCGGACGCAAGGCGCCATGTCCAAAGGCGATAGCCTTTAGCCCTGTACCGCCTTGGCGAAGTTCGCGAAAAATTCGTCGGCCAGCTTCTTGGCGGCGCCGTTGATCAGGCGCTGGCCGAGCTGCGCCAACTTGCCGCCGATCTGCGCCTCGACGTCGTAGGAGAGCAGTGTGCCGCCGTCCTTCTCCGCGAGCCTGACGGCCGCGCCGCCCTTAGCGAAGCCGGCCACCCCACCCTCACCCTCACCGGAGATCTTGTAGCCGTTGGGCGGGTCGAGATCGGAGAGCATGACTTTGCCCTTGAAGCGCGCGGACACCGGGCCAACCTTCATTTTCGCCGTTGCGCGAAAGCCGCCGTCGTCGGTCTTCTCCAGCTCCTCGCAGCCGGGGATGCAGGCCTTCAGCACCTCGGGGTCGTTGAGCTTGTCCCACACGGCCTCGCGCGGCGCCGCAAGCTGAACTTCGCCGTTCATCGTCATGGCCATGGGTGCCTCCCGGATCGCACAACTATAATGCTGCTCAAGTAACGCACGGAGGCCGTAAAGGAAAGGGCGGCCCCCGGTCACGTGCAATGCATATTCGCAACTGCAAAAAGCTTGCGCCGATGGTTTGGGATTGGCACAGGCGGGCCATGGTGGTTAGGTCCCGCACAATATGAGCACATCCCTCTCCCCCCTGCTCGCGCCGATGCTGTCAAGCGCAGCCATGCGCGCGGTCTGCGACGATCGGTCGACCCTCCAGAACATGCTCGATTTCGAGGCAGCTCTGGCACGGGCCGAAGCCGCCACAGGTGTGATTCCCCCATCCGCGGTGGAGTCGATCGCGTCCGCCTGCAAGGCTGATGCCTTTGATATGGCAGCCCTGGCCGAGGCCGCGACGCGATCAGGCAATCTCGCGATTCCCCTGGTCAAGGCGCTGACCGCCAATGTCGGCAGGGCCGATGCGGAGGCCGCGCGTTACGTGCATTGGGGCGCGACCAGCCAGGACGTCATCGACACCGCGACCATGCTCACGCTGCGCGCGGGCATCGGTGCGTTGGACGCCGACCTCAGCCGCGCCATCAAGGGTCTTGCCGCATTGGCGCGCGCCCATCGCGCCACCGCGATGGTCGCGCGCACCTGGCTCCAGCACGCGCTGCCGATGCCGTTCGGGCTGAAGGCTGCCGAATACGCCGCAAGCCTTGCCCGCAGCCGCTGCCGCCTCAGGCGGCTCTCCCGCGAGGGTCTCGCGCTGCAATTCGGCGGCGCCGCCGGCACGCTCGCCGCGCTCGGCGACAAGGGACTAGCTGTTGCAGAGCGGCTGGCGCAGGAGCTGAACCTGCCATTGCCGGATGCGCCCTGGCACACCCATCGCGACCGCATCGCGGAGGCGGCGTCCTGCCTTGCGATTCTCGCCGGCAGTTGCGGCAAGATCGCCCGCGACGTCTCGCTGCTGATGCAGACCGACGTCGCCGAAGCGTTCGAACCCGCCGGCGAAGGCCGCGGCGGCTCCTCGACTATGCCGCACAAGCGCAACCCAGTCGCCGCCGCCAGCGCGCTTGGCGCTGCGACCATGGCCCCGCAACTCGCCGCGACGATTTTTGCCGCGCAAGTGCAGGACCACGAACGCAGCGCCGGCCCCTGGCACGCGGAATGGCCGACGCTGCCGCAATTGATGCTGGTCACCTCGGGCGCGCTTGCCGCCGTCGTTGACATCGCCGAGGGCCTTGACGTCGACACCGCGCGCATGCGCAGCAATCTCGATGCGACGCACGGCTTGATCATGGCGGAAGCGGTCACCTTTGCGCTGGCAGAGACGATCGGCAAGAGCGATGCGCATCATCTCGTCGAGGCCGCCAGCAAGCGCGCGGTCGCCGAGAAGAAGCATCTGCGCGAGGTACTGTCGGCTGATTCGCTTGTTACCGCTCATCTGCCGCCGGAAAAAATTGCGGCATTGTTCGAGCCGATGGCCTATCAAGGAGCTTCCCAAGCCCTGATCGACCGGCTGCTCGACAGCCTCGATCGCGAATAAGAACCGCGAATCCGACGGAGACGCCGCATGCCCATGATCGATGCCGACGGTTGCCTGCTCAACGTCTCGGTCGAGGGCCGCGACGGCGGACCGACCTTGATGCTCTCCAATTCGCTGGGCTGCACGCTGCAAATGTGGGAGCCGCAGATGAAGGCGCTGACGCAGGTGTTCCGCGTCATCCGCTACGACCGCCGCGGCCACGGCAAGTCCAACGTTCCGCCCGGTCCCTACACGATGGAGCGCTTCGGCCGCGACGTGCTCGCGATCCTCGACGATCTCAACATCGAGAAGGTGCATTGGTGCGGCCTGTCGATGGGCGGCATGGTCGGACAATGGCTGGGCGCGAACGCGCCGGAACGCTTCGGTAAGATCATCCTCGCCAACACCTCCTGCTATTATGCCGAACCGACCAAATGGCTGGAACGCATCGACGCTGTGAAGAAGGGCGGCATCGCGGCGGTCGCCGATGCCGTGCTTGCGGGCTGGCTGACCCAGGATTTCCGCGAGCGCGAGCCCGAGATCACCGCGAAGATGAAGTCGATGCTGCTTGCCTCGCCCGTCGAGGGCTATCTCGCCTGCTGCGAGGCGCTGTCGACACTGGACCAGCGCGCGCTGCTTCCCAAGATCAAGAGCCCGACGCTGGTGATCGCCGGCCGCCATGACATGGCGACGCCGATCTCGGCGGGCGAGCTGATCCGCTCGAACATTCCCGGCGCCAGCATGACCATCATCGATGCCGCCCACATTTCTAACGTCGAGCAGCCGCACGCGTTTACAGATGCGGTGGTAGGATTTTTGACGCAGCGCTGATCTCACCACGCGTCATTGCGAGCGCAGCGAAGCAATCCAGACTGCCGTCTGCGGAAAGATTCTGGATTGCTTCGCTTCGCTCGCAATGACAGAGAGGAGGATAGATATGGACGACCAAAACCGCCGCGATGCCGGCATGAATGTACGCCGAAAAGTACTGGGCAATGCCTGGGTCGACAAGTCGATCGCGAACCGCAACGCCTTCAACACCGACTTCCAGGACCTGATCACCGGCTACGCCTGGGGCGAGATCTGGACGCGGCCGCATTTCGACGAGCGCACGCGACGGGTGCTGGTGATCGGCACCATGGTCGCGCTCGGGCAATGGGACGAATTCCGCCTGCACGTGCGCGCGGCGCTCGCCGAAGGCGGCTTCACGCCCGACGACATCAAGGAGATCCTGCTGCAGCAGGCGATCTATTGCGGCGTTCCGGCGGCGAACCACGCCGTGAAGGAAGCCTCAGCGATTGTGCAGGAGCTCGGCCTGCTCAAGACCTAGGGGAGCGGCGATCTCGACGGTCTTCGGCGCTGCCGCCGGCTTCTCGATCACCACGACGATGGCCGCGCCGAGCAGAAGCAGAAGCTCGGTCGCGTGCAGCCGGAGCGCGGCCATCTCGCCGACCTTCGAGGCCATCACCATGCTGGCAAACGAGATCAGACTGCCGATCGCCAGGGCAATGCCGAGCGCCTCGTCACTGCCGCCATTCTTCCGCGTGCGGCGGATGCAGAGCAGCGCGAGATAGATCAGAAAGAACGCCACGACGGTCAGCCGTCCCAGGGCCAGCAGCCAGGCGGCCCGCACCGTGCTCATCCCCGCCATGTCGAGATGGTCGCTGAGGAACAGGGCGACCGCGACGCTCGGCCGCTCGTAGAGGCCGTGCACCGGTGCGACCATGATGTTGAAGGCCACCAGCGTCCAGGCCGGGATGAAGTAGGCCGCCAGCAGCGCGCCGTTGACCGAGCCGATCCGCCAATTCCTGAACATGCCGCTTCCCGCTTGCTTGCCGAAAGCCCTCAACGGAAGGCAATGGCTTTGCCGGAGCTAACTCGCATCAGACTGTGGCGGCAATCTAAACCCTTTGTTTACCTTAACCGCCCGGCGGACCGGGCGCCCACAAAAAAGGCCCCGCCTTACGGCAGGGCCCCTCTTCACGTCTGGGCTCCCAAACTACTTGTCCTGACCCTGTTGCTGACCGGGCCGGTCGCCCTGGCGCATCGGATCCTGCTGCTGCTGTCCGGGTTTCTGGCCGCCGCCCTGCTGTTGCTGAGGCGTGCGCTGGCCGGGGTTCTGACTCTGCTGACCCGGATTCTGGTTCTGCTGCTTCGTCATTCGGGGGAACTCCCTTGTTGGACGTCAGAGGCGAGACAACGGCCACGCTCCATTTTGGTTGCTCAGGAACCCGATTCCTCGCGGTTCGAGGGAACCGAAGGCGAAAATGACCTCTGTACAAGCCTGGATGTCGACATCTGGCCAGTTGCAGCGTCCAGTTCCCTCCTGTTACAAAACTGGAAGAATGCTCAAGGGCTGCCGGGGCCCGAGGAGAACTTGCGACCTCTCTCTCGAAGAGCTCCCTTTGAGCCGCGTCAGGTTTGGTAACGGCAGCCCATGGATTATTTCGCCCAGCAGCTCATCAACGGTCTCGTCCTGGGCTCGATTTACGGCCTGATCGCGATCGGATACACGATGGTCTACGGCATCGTCGGCATGATCAACTTCGCCCATGGCGACGTCTTCATGATCGGCGGCTTCATTGCGCTGATTACCTTCCTGATTCTGATCTCGCTCGGCCTCACCGCAATCCCGGTGATCCTGCTCGTGGTTCTGCTGGTCTCGATGGCGATCACCGCGCTCTACGGCTGGACCATCGAGCGCATCGCCTACCGGCCGCTGCGTCATTCCTTCCGCCTCGCCCCGATGCTGTCGGCGATTGGTATGTCCTTCGTGCTGACCAACTACTCGCAGGTGGCGCAAGGCGCGCGCGTCAAGCCGATCCCGCCTTTCATCACCGGCGGCTACACGCTGCATGAGAGCCCGGACGGCTTCGTCATCCAGCTTTCCAACATCCAGATCATGGTGGTCATCACCACCATCGTGCTGTTGGCGATCTTCACCTGGCTGGTGTCACGCACCCGGCTCGGACGCGACATGCGCGCCTGCGAACAGGACCAGACCATGGCGGCGCTGCTCGGCGTCGACGTCGACCGCACCATCTCCATGACCTTCGTGATCGGCGCCGCGCTCGCCGCGGTCGCAGGCCTGATGTACCTGCTCTATTATGGCCTGGTGGATTTCTTCATGGGCTTCGTCGCCGGCATCAAGGCCTTCACCGCCGCCGTGCTCGGCGGCATCGGCTCGCTGCCCGGCGCCATGCTCGGCGGACTTGCGATCGGCCTGATCGAGACGTTCTGGTCGGCCTATTTCTCGGTGGAGTACAAGGACGTCGCCGCGTTCTCGATTCTGATTGTCGTGCTGATCTTCATGCCGACCGGCCTGCTCGGCCGTCCCGAAGTCGAAAAAGTCTGACGGACCGGCCCGCGTGACAACTCCCTCGACCATGTCCGACCATCGCCCAGCAGGCATCTCCTACATTTTGAAGAAATCCTTCCTTAGCGCGCTAATCGCGCTGGTGCTGTTCTCGCTGATGGTCGGCGTGCGCACCGAGGCAGGATCCTCCGGCCAGCTCACCTATTGGACGCGATTCGGCGAGGTCGCCTCCCTCGTCGCCGTGGTGTTCGGCGGCTCGATCGTGATGGAGCTATTGCGGCAATGGATCGGCCCGAGCGGTGCCGAGAAGCTGGTACCTCCGGCGGTGCAGAGCGGCATATCCTTCATCGGCCGCTACCTCGCGCCGGCGCTCCTGATCTTCACGCTGCTGGTGCCCGTGATCTTCTATAACCAGCGCTACATCCTCGACCTCGCGATCCTCGTGCTCACCTATGTCATGCTGGGCTGGGGGTTGAACGTCGTGGTCGGCCTCGCCGGCCTGCTCGATCTCGGCTACGTCGCCTTCTATGCCGTCGGCGCCTATTCCTACGGGCTGCTCGCCACCAATTTCGGCTGGTCGTTCTGGATCTGCCTGCCGCTCGCCGGCATCCTCGCCGCATTCTGGGGCGTGCTGCTCGGCTTCCCCGTCCTGCGCCTGCGCGGCGACTATCTCGCGATCGTGACACTCGCCTTCGGCGAGATCATCCGCCTCGTCATCATCAATTGGCAGGAGCTCACCGGCGGTCCCAACGGCGTCTCGGGCATTCCCCGGCCCTCCTTCTTCGGCATCCCGCTCGACAACAGCGACGACGGGCTAGCTGCCAAGCTCGGCATCGAATATTCGCCGACCCACCGCATCGTCTTCCTGTTCTATCTGATCCTGGCGCTGGCGCTTCTCACCAACTGGGTCACGATTCGCCTGCGCCGCCTGCCGATCGGGCGGGCCTGGGAAGCCTTGCGCGAGGACGAGGTCGCCTGCCGCGCGCTCGGCATCAACACCACGACCACCAAGCTCACGGCATTTGCGACGGGCGCCATGTTCGGCGGCTTCGCCGGCGCGTTCTTCGCCACGCGCCAGGGCTTCATCAGCCCGGAATCCTTCACCTTCCAGGAATCGGCGCTGGTGCTCGCCATCGTCGTGCTCGGTGGCATGGGGTCGCAGCTCGGCGTTGCGCTCGCGGCGCTCGCCATGATCGGCGGCTTCGAGCTGTTCCGCAGCCTTGAGACTTACCGCATGCTGGTGTTCGGCATGGCGATGGTGCTCATCATGATCTGGCGGCCGCGCGGCCTGATCGGCCATCGCGCCCCCACCGTGTATCTGACCAAGGCGCATGCGATCTCCTCCGATCTCGTCAAGGAAGGGCACGGATGAGCCGCGACCAGATTCTCAGCGTCGACCGGCTCACGATGCGCTTCGGCGGCATCGTCGCCGTGCAGGACCTGTCGCTCTCGGCGGAGCGGAAGAAGATTACCGCATTGATCGGCCCGAACGGCGCCGGCAAGACCACCGTCTTCAACTGCATCACCGGCTTCTACAAGCCGAGCGGCGGCAGCATCCGCCTGAAGCATGACGACGGCAAGCTGATCGCACTGGAGAGCCTGAACGATTTCCGCATCGCCAAGCAGGCCAAGGTGGCGCGCACCTTTCAGAACATCCGCCTGTTTCCCGGCATGACCGCGCTGGAGAACCTGATGGTGGCGCAGCACAACGCGCTGATGCGCGCCTCCGGCTTCACCCTCCTCGGTCTCCTCGGCGTGCCCGCCTACCGCGACGCCGAAAAGCGCGCGATTGATCTCGCCACCGAGTGGCTACAACGGGTCAACCTGCTCGAGCGCGCCGACGACGCTGCCGGCAATTTCGCCTATGGCGACCAGCGCCGGCTCGAGATCGCCCGCGCGATGTGCACCGAGCCCGCGCTATTGTGCCTGGACGAGCCCGCCGCTGGCCTCAATGCACGCGAGAGCGCGGCCTTGAGCGAGCTCCTGCTCTCGATCCGCAACGAGCTCGGCACCTCGATCCTGCTGATCGAGCACGACATGTCGGTGGTGATGGAAATCTCCGACCACATCGTGGTGATGGACCATGGCGTCAAGATTGCGGAAGGCTCTCCGCGCGACGTCCGCGACGATCCCAAGGTGATCGCCGCCTATCTCGGCGCCGACGAGGACGAGGCGGTGGCCGTGATGGAGGGCGGGACGTGACGTCTGCGCCCAATCCCCTGCTCGCGATCCGCAGCCTTCGCGCCGCCTACGGCAAGATCGAGGCGCTGAAGGGCGTCGATGTCGAGATCAATGCCGGCGAGATCGTTGCCCTGATCGGCGCCAACGGCGCCGGCAAGTCGACGCTGATGATGACGATCTTCGGCAAGCCGCGCGCCCGTGCCGGCCAGATCCTGTACGAAGGCCGCGATATCACCGACGTTCCCACCCACGAGATCGCGCATTTGCGCATCGCGCAATCGCCGGAAGGCCGCCGCATCTTCCCGCGCATGAGCGTTGCGGAAAACCTTCAGATGGGAGCGGATGCCACCGAATGCACGGATGTGGAGCGCGAGGTGACGCTCCAGCGCGTGTTCACGCTGTTTCCGCGGCTAAAGGAACGCTATGCCCAGCGCGGTGGAACCCTGTCCGGTGGCGAGCAGCAGATGCTGGCAATTGGCCGCGCGCTGATGAGCCGCCCCCGCCTGCTCCTGCTCGACGAGCCCTCGCTCGGGTTGGCTCCGTTGATCGCCCGTCAGATTTTCGATGCGATCCGCACCCTGAACCGGCAGGATGGTCTGACCGTTCTGATCGTCGAGCAGAACGCCAACCATGCGCTCAAGCTCGCCCATCGCGGCTATGTCATGGTCAATGGCCTGATCACCTTGGCCGGGACCGGCGCCGAGTTGTTGCAGCGCCCCGAGATTCGCGCCGCCTACCTCGAAGGCGGCCGGCGCGGCTGACGCCCGCCGAAGCCGGACAAGGGCCGACCCACGTGCGGGCCGAATGTGGCGAGATATCTCCGCCGATGCCCGTATTTTGCCGGTGACTTCTCCTCAAATTCATTCGAGAATGGCGCCGGTTTGAACCGGGCAAGCCCGGCAACTTCCACAGGCGACCACCCGCGAGGTATCTCATGAAATCACTGAAGCTCATCGGCCTGGCATTCGGCGCATCGCTCGCGCTCTCGAGCGCGGCATTCGCGCAGGATGTCACCGTCGCAGTCGCAGGCCCGATGACCGGCGGCGAGTCCGCCTTCGGCCGCCAGATGAAGAATGGCGCCGAGATGGCCGTGGCCGACATCAACGCCGCCGGCGGTCTCAACGGCAAGAAGCTGGCCCTGTCCGTCGAGGACGACGCTTGCGATCCGAAGCAGGCGCGCTCGATCGCCGAGAAGATCGCCGGCGCGAAAATCCCGTTCGTGGCCGGGCATTATTGCTCGTCCTCGTCGATTCCCGCTTCGGAGGCCTATGCCGACGGCAACGTGCTCCAGATCACGCCGGCCTCGACCAACCCGCTGTTCACCGAGCGCAAGCTCTGGAACGTGGCGCGCGTCTGCGGCCGCGACGACCAGCAAGGCCTGATCGCGGCGCAATACATCGCCAAGAATTACAAGGGCAAGAACATCGCGATCCTCAACGACAAGACCACCTACGGCAAGGGTCTTGCCGACGAGACCAAGAAGGCGCTCAACAAGGCCGGCATCACCGAGAAGATGTACGAGTCCTACAACAAGGGTGACAAAGACTTCAACGCCATCGTCTCGCGCCTGAAGCGTGACAACATCGATCTCGTCTATGTCGGCGGCTATCATCAGGAGAGCGGCCTGATCCTGCGTCAGATGCGCGATCAGGGCCTCAAGACCGTGCTAATGGCCGGCGACGCGCTCGCCGACAAGGAGTACGCCTCCATCACCGGTCCGGCCGGCGAAGGCACGCTGTTCACCTTCGGCCCCGATCCGCGCAATAAGCCGACGGCGAAGAAGATCGTCGAGGCGTTCAAGGCCAAGGGCATCGATCCCGAGGGCTATACGCTCTACACCTACGCGGCGATGCAGGTCTGGTCGCAGGCGGCCAAGAAGGCCGGCACCACCGACGCCAAGAAGGTCATGGAGACGATCAAGGCCGGCAAGTGGGACACCGTGATCGGCCCGATCGAGTATGACGCCAAGGGCGACATCAAGCAGATCGACTACGTCGTCTACAAATGGGATGCCAAGGGCGGTTACGTCGAGATCAGGGGCAACGGCACCTAACCCCGCTAGAGTGGCCTCAGACCGACCAATCATCACCACGCCCCGGCTCGCCCCGGGGCGTTCTTCTTGCGTGAGGTCAGACCGCGGCCGGCAGCTCGCCGCTCGGCGCCGCCTCGGCCTTTCGCAGAGCTTGCAGGAGATCATTCGGTCGAAACGGCTTTTGCAGGCAGACCACATTGGCGAGGTGGGGCGATTGGTCCATGAAATCGAGCGTCGTCATTCCGGACACCGCAATGACGGGGAGCGCAGGCGCGCGCTCGCGCAGGGCCGCGATGACATCCAGGCCGTTGGTATCACCGAGGAAGATGTCGACGATCGCCCCGTCAAAGGGGCTTTCCGCGAAGGCTTTCAGCCCCGCCGCACCGCTTTTGGCCTCCACGACCTCGAAACCATTGACCCGAAGCACGATCGCGACCATCGCGCGGACGTCCTTTTGGTCGTCGATGACGAGAACGCGGGGCATGGGACAACTCTCGATATCGAAATCAGATCGCCTGATTTAAACCTGGAACCCGCCGCGGCGGAGGGGCATTATGACACCGTCCAGTAAAGCCCATCTTACCGATCCCTGCTCCGCGTTCTCACCAGAATTAAGTAAGCTGTAACCGTCGGTTGAGTCGTAAGCCGGTTCCGTTCACGATGAGCGCCAGAACCCGCTACCATGAACGGGCTCGCAGTCGAATGAGACTAGCGGAGATGCTCAAGACCCTGCTGAAGACCGACCAGCTCAAAATCGACCTGCGAGAGGTGGACGTGCCTGCAACGATCGACCGAAGCACATTTCTTTCGACCCTGCCGGCCACCTCGACCGACCGCGCTGCGGCATTGACGATTGTCGGCGTGTCCTCGATCCTGTTCGCAGCGGCTGTACCCTTCGCGGGTATCCCGCTACTGCCGGTCCCCGCCTTCGTCGCGAGTTACCAATCGGCGCTCGCCATCAGCGACATCGTCACGGCAGTGCTGCTGCTCTCGCAATTCGCAGTCTTGCGGACTCGTGCATTGCTATGGCTCGCGACCGGTTATCTCTTCACCGCCGCAGCGGCACTGGTCCATGCCCTCACCTTCCCCGGCCTGTTCACACCGACCGGGCTCTTCGGCGCGGGCCGGCAAACCACGGTCTGGCTCTACATGATCTGGCACGGCGTCTTCCCGCTATGCGTGCTGGGCTATGCCTGGCTGAAGGAAAAGGACGGAGGCTCCCGGCTCCGGGGTGCGACGAGCAGTGCGATCTATGCCTGCGTGCTCGGAATCATCGTCGCGATGGCCGTCTGCACCTGGATCGTCACCGCGCAACACGATCTGTTGCCGGTCCTGCTGCGCGACGGCCACTACACGCCGACCATGATCGGCGTCGTGTCCTTCGTGTGGTCGCTGAGTTTTGCCGCGCTTGTCTCGCTCTGGTTCCGCAGACCGCATACGGTCATCGACGTCTGGCTCATGGTCGTCATGTGCGCCTGGCTGTTCGACATCGCGCTGTCGGCGATCGTCAACGTCGCGCGCTTCGACCTCGGCTTCTATGCCGGCCGGCTCTACGGCCTCGCCGCAGCGACCTTCGTGCTCGCGGTGCTCCTCATCGAGAATGTCCGTCTTCAGGCGCACACGATGGGCCTCGTCGGCAGGTTGCGCCAGCAATCGGCTTCGGAACGCGACTATTACGGCAAGCGCCTCGCGCTATATGGCGCGGTGATCGAGTCCTCCAACGACGCCATCATCACGAAAACGCTCGACGGCATCATCACCGGCTGGAACAAGGCCGCCGAGCATCTGTTCGGCTATTCCGCTGCGGAAGCCGTCGGCCAGCCAATCGACATCATCGTGCCGCCGGACCGCAAGGGCGAAGTCAGGAGCATCCTCAACCGGGTCGCCAGCAACGAGTCGATCGCCCAGCACGAGACGGTCCGCATCCGAAAAGACGGACGCCCACTCGACGTCGTCCTGAATATCTCTCCCCTGCGCACAGATCAGGGCGAGATCATCGGCGCCTCCAAGATCGCCCACGACATTACCGAAGAGAAGCAGGCGAGAGAGAAGCTTCGCCGCGAGACTGAAGAACGCCAGCGCATCTTCGAGACATCGCAGGACCTGATCCTGGTCACCGACGGCTATGGCAATTTCGTCCAGGTCAGCCCGAGCGTGAAGAACATTCTCGGCTACAGCCCCGAGGACATGGTCGGGCACAGCGCGACCGAGTTCATCCATCCTGACGATCTGGAGAAGACGCGGAGCGAGATGCGCGCAGCCCGGCGTGGCGCGGTCAAGCGCAGCTTCGAGGCGCGCTACTACCATTACGACGGTCACGAGGTCACGCTGAACTGGATGGGCACCTGGTCGGAGCCGGTGAAACGCCATTTCTTCATCGGCCGCGATCTCACCGACAAGCAGGCGGCCGAGGCCCAGCTCCGGCAGGTCCAGAAGATGGATTCGATCGGCCAGTTGACCGGCGGCGTCGCTCACGACTTCAACAACGTGCTGACCGTCATCACGGGCACGATCGGCATTCTCAGCGACGCCGTCGCCGACAGGCCGGAGCTTGCCGCCATCACCAAGTTGATCGACGATGCGGCTGAACGCGGCGCGCAACTGACCAAGCACCTGCTCGCCTTCGCACGCAAGCAGCCGCTCCAGCCGCGCGAGATCGACGTTAATGCACTGGTGCTCGAAGCTGCCAAGCTGCTGCATCCGACCCTGGGCGAGCAGATCACGATCTTGCCGCAGCTCACCGAGGACGCCTGGCCCGCGCTGGTCGATCCGGGCCAGCTCTCCACCGCGATCCTGAATCTCGCATTGAACGCGCGCGATGCCATGCCCGACGGCGGCACCTTGGTGCTGGAGACGCGCAACATCTTCCTCGACGACGGCTATGCCAGTATGAATCCCGACGTGGTCGCCGGCAATTACGTGATGATCGCCGTCAGCGACACCGGCACCGGAATTCCGCCGGACCTGATCGACCGGGTATTCGATCCCTTCTTCACCACCAAGGAGGTTGGCAAGGGCACCGGCCTGGGCTTGAGCATGGTGTTCGGCTTCGTCAAGCAGTCGGGCGGCCACATCAAAATCTACAGCGAGCAAGGCCACGGCACGAGCGTGAAGATCTACCTGCCGCGCTCGACCGGGGTGCAGGAGACCGCGTTCGAGGCGCTCCAGAATGCGCCGATCGCCGGCGGCAATGAGAAGATCCTGATCGTCGAGGACGACGCCCTGGTGCGGCAATATGTTGTGACGCAGGTCAGGAGCCTCGGCTATACCGCGCTCGAGGCCGCCAACGGCGCCGAGGCCCTCACCATTATCGACAACGACAAGACCATCGACCTGCTTTTCACCGACATCATCATGCCAGGCAACATGAACGGCCGCCAGCTTGCCGACGAAGCGCAGAAGCGCCGCCCCGACCTGAAGACGCTATTCACCTCGGGCTACACCGAGAACGCCATCGTCCATCACGGCCGGCTCGATTCCGGCGTGCTGCTGCTGGCCAAGCCCTACCGCAAATCCGAGCTCGCCAAGATGCTCAGGGCGGCCCTCGCCAGTTGAGCCTGCGACGTCTCTGCGCTATCGCAGAGGCGAACTCCTCTCAGCTCGCGAGGCCAGTTTGAAGAATCTCCTCACCGACGTTGCCGGCGTCCGCGTCGGCCATGCCGAAGACGCAAAAGTCGCCTCTGGCGCGACCGCGGTCATCTTCGATTCTCCCGCGATCGCCGCGATCGACGTTCGCGGCGGCGGACCCGGCACACGCGAGGACGCATTGCTCGATCTTGCCAACACCGTCGAGCGCATCGACGCCATCGCGCTGTCGGGCGGTTCCGCCTTTGGCCTCGATACCGGCGGCGGCGTGCAGGCCTGGCTCGCCGAGCAGGGCCGCGGCCACCGGGTTCGCGAAGCGCTGATCCCGATCGTGCCGGGCGCGATCCTGTTCGATCTCCTCAACGGCGGCGACAAGGCCTGGGGACGCTTCTCGCCCTATCGCGAGCTCGGCTACGCCGCGGCAGCCGCCGCTGGCACGGACTTCGCGCTCGGCAGCGTCGGCGCCGGCCTCGGTGCCACCACCGCAACGTTCAAGGGCGGGCTGGGCTCGGCCTCGGCGCTGACGCCCGACGGTGTCAAGGTCGCGGCGATCGTCGCCGTCAACGCGGTGGGCAGCGTCACCGTCGGCAACGGACCGTGGTTCTGGGCGGCGCCGTTCGAGGTGGACGGCGAATTCGGCGGACGCGGCCTGCCGGACAAGTTCACCGACGACATGCTCCGCATGCGCATCAAGGGCGGTCCTGCCGCGAGCGCGCGCGAAAACACCACGATCGGCGTCGTCGTCACCGACGCGGTGCTGACCAAGCCCCAGGCCAAGCGGCTGGCGATGATCGCGCATACCGGCTTTGCCCGCGCGATCTATCCGGTGCATGCGCCGACCGACGGCGACGTGCTGTTCGCCGCCGCGACCTGCGTGAAGCCGATCGAGCCGCTGGTCGGCCTCACCGAACTCGGCACGGTCGCAGCCAACGTGGTCGCGCGTGCCATCGCCCGCGGCGTTTACGGCGCGACGGCCCTGCCGTTCGCCGGGGCGCAGCCGGCGTGGAACGATCGCTTCGGAGAGCAACGAAACGCCTGACATGGCGTTATTCCGACGGAGCCAAGGTGCACCGTCATGCCGTCGTCAGTGATCCGCTTCTTTCGCTATGCGCCCGATACGCGTGAGCTGAAGGTGACTTTCGTCAGCGGTCGCCTGTATGTCTACGAGGACGTTCCGGCCGAGGTCGCGGCCGCGTTCAGTCAGGCCCGCTCAAAGGGATCGTTCTTCAACCGCGAAATCCGCGATCGGTATGCCTATCGTGACACTACCCACGACTACGTAGGCTAAAGCGCGATGAGATCAGGATGAACGTCATTGCGCTTTGGGTTATTGGTTGAGCATGATCTATTCGGACAACCGCTGCACGCTTTCCCAGATCATGCTGTAGCCTGGATCCCGCTCACACGCTCATTGACGTCGAAGAAGCGGTGGACGCGGCCTGCGCCTGGCGCTGCATCATCTGCCCGAACCAGTCATACGGCGAATTGCCGCCACTATTCGCGGTTGACGAGCGGGACGCGCCAGGGACCGTCGTCGACATCTTGAAGCCGTCCGCATAGGTGACGGTGGTGATGGTCGAGCCATCGGCATTGGTCGTCGTCGTCGAGGTCGATCCTCTGCTTGCCTTCGAGGATTCCGATCCGCCGCCTGCCGCATCGCCCGATCCGCCGGCGCTTTGCGCCTGATGGCGGCCATGGCCGCTCGTCAGCGCCTTCGTCATTTCGCCGAGGTTGATGCTGTCATCCGAATTCGCATCCATCTTCGAGAACAGGTCATCGGCCTGTGCGAGATTGGTGCCGCCGGCACTGAGCGCGTCCTCGAACTCGGCCTTCGTGATCTTGCCGTCGCCGTCCGCATCGATCTGCGAGAACAGATCTTTCAGCGCCGCCTGCCGGCCCTTCGAGGTCGAGGGCGCCGATGAGGTCGAACTGGTCGCGCCGCTCGCACCATCGGTCGACTGACTCTGCGCGGCGAGCAGCGCCGTCATGGTCGCCGGCGCGATCTGTGGCGGACTGCCTGAGCCGACCAACGAGGACGTCATGCTGCTGCTGTCGATCGCGAACGGGTTGGTCGCGCCTTGCGGAGATCCGGTCTTATGCGTCGATCCGGCCTTCTGCGTTGCCGATGACGACTTCGAGTTCGTCAACGACTGGATCGCGTCGAGCGCACTCGATACCGCGCCAAGGGCAAACAACATTGCACAACTCCAACCCGATGCGGCATGCCGCGGCCAATGTTCCGAACGACGTCAGCAAGCGTCGTGCCAGCGTCAAAAGCTCAACAAAATCCGCCTTCGCTGCGCCTTGCACAGCCCGGGAACACCGGCAATTCGTGCCGGTCGCGGCAGAAATTTCCGCCCACAGGAAGCAGCCTCCCCCTGCATTGCCCGCCGCAGAGGCCCATGTTAGGCGAGGCCATTCTTCTTCGGCCGCCACCCGGAAAACGCGCCATGACCCAAGCTTTCGCCCCCCGTCCCCTGGCCATCGCGCCCTCGATCCTCGCCTCGGACTTCTCAAGGCTCGGCGAGGAGGTGCGCGCGGTGGACGCGGCAGGCGCCGACTGGATCCATCTCGATGTGATGGATGGACACTTCGTTCCCAACATCTCCTACGGTCCCGAGGTCATCAAGGCGATGCGCCCGCATACGAAGAAGATCTTCGACGCGCACCTGATGATCTCGCCCTGCGACCCCTATCTTGAGGCTTTCGCGAAAGCCGGCTGCGACCACATCACGGTGCATGCGGAGGCAGGTCCCCATCTGCACCGTTCGCTCCAGGCCATTCGCGGCCTCGGCAAGAAGGCGGGCGTGTCGCTCAACCCGGGCACGCCGATCAGCGCGCTCGAATACGTCCTCGACCTGGTCGATCTCGTGCTGGTGATGTCGGTCAATCCCGGCTTCGGCGGCCAGGCCTTCATCCCCTCCGCGATCGGCAAGATCCGCGACATCCGCGCGATGATTGCGGGACGCCCGATCGACATCGAGGTCGATGGCGGTGTCGGTCCTGACGTTGCCGGCCCGCTTGCGGCCGCCGGCGCCAACGCCTTCGTCGCCGGCACCTCCGTGTTCAGGGGCGGCACGCAGGAGGCCTACAAGACCAACATCGCTGCCATCCGCAACGCAGCCGCAGGCGCACGCGGCGAAGCGATTTGAGCTGGATCGGGAGTCCGCAAACCTGCAGCTCCCAAGTGTTGCGGCGCGCAATGCCTAAACGGAATCTTGATCCGTACTCATCCGGACTTCCCTGATTCGCGCAAATCACCGCAAGTGACTCCTGCCTGCTTTTGACGGGAGCACATCATGACGACGACCCTGGTTTGGACTGGCGTAGCGTTGTGGTTTGGATTGAATGCTGCGATTGCAGCTCGCAGCCTCTACATGGCGCGACCGGTGAAGGCCGCATCCTCTGCCCGCATCATTCACCTTCAGCGTCGCCGGGGGTGATGCCATGCAGCTCGCACTCGTGAAACGTCAGCCGAAGCGCAGGTGCCGTATTCCACGGCGACCGCATCCGAATCTCGACTACTTCTTCGGCCGCCTCGAACGCGCCGATCGCACGCGGAACGACGATGCCGGGCCCAGCAATGCGGACGTCGACCATTCGTTTGCCTCGCAGCGCCGACACTGAGATTTCCTTTTCCGGACCGCCCCATGAGACCGCATTGCCCGAACTGCCTGAAGGAAATGACCAAGGCATCCGCGTCGCGTAACCTGTTCAATTGCGAGCCCTGCCGCGAGATCATCCAGTATTTCGGCGGCAGCGCGGATCACGGCGAGGCTGACCCGCAATTCTCCTGGCCCATCCGCCGTAAGCACGCGGCTCACACGGCCCACGCGGCCTGATCCGCCGTTTGTAGGCGCAGCCCTATCCGGCCGCCTCGCCGTCATCCGCTTCAGCCACATCCCCCGCCATCCGCGGCGGCCGCACAATGGTGACGGTGCAGCTCGCCTCCGAGGCCACCTTGGCCGAGACGCTGCCGAGCAAGGTGCGCCTGAACGAGCCTTGCCGCGCGCCGATGATGACATGGTCGACATGGTTGACCTCGGCGAACTCCAGGATGGCAGCGGCGGGATCGACGGCCTCCAGCACATGGACCGACAACCGGCTCTCGTCCAGCTTGAGCGGCGCCGCCCAATGCCGGAGCGCCACCAGGCGGTCGATATGCTTGTTGGAGCCCTGCTCGTCGAGCGTCCGGTCGATCGCGATGCGATTGAGCTTGAGCACGTTGAGGCAGGCCAGCCGCGCCGAGGGCAGCGTGGCGAGAATGCGCTCGGTCGTCACGCGCAGTGCCTCGTTCAGCTCCGGTGCGCCCTCCACAGTGTCGAGCGCGATCGCAAGAATTGGGCTCGACGCGATCTGCGCCGCGACATCCGATTTCGCTCGTGGCTGCATGACGCCCTGATTGAAGCGGCGCCGCCACGCCACGCCGAGGGAATCACGCTTCAGCCGTTCCGCGCGCGCGGTGAGCTTGACCTGGTCCGGATGGGTGAGATCGAAGGCGAGCTGGGACGCCGTCGGATAACGCCACACCGGCTCGATCTCGAGGCAGCGCAGCACCACCTCCTGCAGCCAGGGCGGATAGCCGGCGCGCAATGCGCGCGGCGGATAGGGATCGCGCCACAGCCGGCGCCGCATCGCGCGCAACGTTTCACCCTCGCCGAAGGGACGCTCGCCCGTGGTGAAGAAATAGAGCAGCACGCCGAGCGAGAAGAGGTCACTGCGCGGATCGTCGCGCACGCCTAACAGCCGCTCCGGCGCCATGTAGGGCGCGGTCCCGTAAGGCAGACGAAATTCTTCCTGCAACAGGTCAGGCAGATGGTTGTGGTGCGACAAGCCGTAGTCGATCAGCACGGCCTCGCCACTGCCGCGGAACATGATGCTGCTCGGCTTGATGTCGTGATGAATCACGTTCTGCCGATGCAGGTCGGCGAGCGCGGTCGCGATCTTCGCCACGAGCTGCCGCGCCTCGTCATAAGGCAGCGGCAAGTCCGGCAGTCGCTTGTAGAGCGTCGCCCCGGGGATACGCTCGATCACGACATAGGCCTGATGCGCGAAATCCCCGGTGCCGAAGCAGGCCGGCACGTGCGGGCCTGCAACCCGCGGCAGGATCATCATCTCCATCTCGAACGAGACGATCGCCGCGGGATCCTCACCCTCCGACACCCGCGGGATCTTCATCAGCAAAGGCATGTCGATGCCGGGATGGGTGACGGTCCACAACGTCGCCATGCCGCCAGCATGAACGCATTCACCGATGGTGAAACCGTCGATTTCCGCACCTGCTTTGACCAGGGATTTCGGCATCACCGTCAGCGCCCCTGCGACAGCCGGTCGGCCAGCCAATGCGGCAGGCCGTTGTCGCGGATCCTGCCGGCCGCGGTCGCGACGTCATAGGGCGCGCGGCAATAGGTGATCTGGCACGAGACCGTGTCGAACAGCACGAAGGACGCGGACGGATCGCCGTCGCGGGGCTGGCCGACCGAGCCGAGCACGGCAAGCCATTGCCGCCCACGCAGGAGCTGCACGGAGACATCGGTCTTCGGCACGAAGCTCGTCATCTTCGCCGTCACCGACATCGAATAGAGCGCAGGTCTGTGGATGTGGCCGCAGAAGGTGATATGCGCGGGTGTCGCGATCAGGCTCTTGGCCGCATCCGCCGTCGACCGGACATAGTGCCAGCGCTGCGGGCTGGAGGCTTCCGAATGCACGAACAGGCGACCGTCGTCCTCCATCAGCATCGGCAATTCGGCCAAAAACCGACGCTGCGCCCTGTCGAGCCGGCCGCGAGTCCATTCGATCGCAACCTGCGCCTCGGCGTTCATGGTCTCAGCCGAGGAATTGACCGCCTGGTCGTGATTGCCGCGCACGGCGATGGCGCCGCGGGCAACGAGCTCCATCGCAGTGTCCACGACCCATTCCGGATCGGCGCCATAGCCGACGAAATCACCGAGCAGGATGAAGCGCTCCGCGCCTTTCGCGCGGGCCATCTTCAGGCACGCCTCGAACGCCTGCCGGTTGCCGTGGATATCCGAGAAGACAGCTAGGAGCACGCACCCTCCACCCTCAAAATCTTATCTGAAGCCGATAAGGCCAAATTGAGGGACGTCAAGAACATGCGCCGGCGCGTGCCGGTTTTCCAGCGGGCCGCTGCCGCGATGGTGAAGGGCTATTGCTCGTCCTTTGGCGGCATCCGCGGCGGCGGCAGCGGCGTGAACACGACGCCCTGCGCGCCGGCCGGCGGGGCGTTGAACTCGCCGGTCGAAGAATCGCCGCCGCTGGTCTCCAAGATCGTCTTCGGCGTCACATATTCCCGCACCATGTCGATCAGGCTGCCGTCACCGCCGCCGAAATCGGCGGCGCGCCCGCCCTGCGGATGCCCAGCCGCGATCTCGTTCTGCGCCGCATGGGTCTTGTCGGCCAGCCTGTCGTCATAGGGCACCCGGAAGGCGCGCGGAATGCCGCTCGGCCGATTGTCCTCATCGAGCGCCTCGACCCAGAGATAGATCGAGCCGGGATCGCCCTCCAACGAATGCGGCTCGACGATGCGGGCCTGGAGCAGCTTGAAGGCGGTCGGCATCCGGTCGGAGCTGGCCCAGCCGAGCAGTCCGCGCATTTCGGTAAAGCTGACGACATAGAAGGCGCTGGTGATGACGACGGCCGTCGCCTTCAGGACCCAGTGCAGCCGCGCATAGACCAGCACGACCAGCAGCAGCGCACCGATCACCGCATAGGCGACCGACAAAGTGAGGATGACCGTTTGCAGATTACTCACGGCGCACCCTCACCCGGGTCTTCGGATCGACATCGGCGCCGTTGCGCCAGCTGCTGCGGAACGTCTCCAATAGCGATTTCGGCCGCTGGTCGACATTGACGACCTTGCCTTCGGCATCGAGCCGGAACCGGACCGCGGTCTTCTCGTCGCCGGTGTGATCGAGCGTGAACTTGTTGTCGAAGACCACCTGCGCAGTCGGATTGAGCTTCTGCACCTTCACGTTGGCCGTCACGGGCTCGCCGGTCGTCGCCACGAAATGCGAGACGTTGACGGTGTATTCGCCGGCGACGATGCCCCGCACCGTGACAATCTCCTCGCGGATGGGCGAGGCGATCTTCTTGCCGGCGACGATGATGAAGTCGTTGGCCCCGCCGCGGTCGTCGCGATCAAGCGTGAGAAAGCCGGCCTCGCGGTGGCGATACCAGGCGATGTTGCCGGCGGGGTCCTGCACGAACAGGTCGAGATCATCGGGGTGGTTGTCCGGCCAGTCCAGCGTGATCATGAACTCGGCCTTGGAGTCGATCTTGCCCTCCTTGGCGTCCGGGGAGACCGCGAGCAGCGCCAGAAAGAACAGGAAGGCGATCACCTGGAGCGCCTTGAACAGCATCACGCCGAGCGGATCGAACGGCTCCTCGCGCGGATAGAGACCGAAATCATCCATCATGACGGCGTTCCAGCACCCTTGCGCTCCAGGACCGGCGTCACATAGGTCTCGGTCAGCACCACCGCGTCCGAGAACACCCGCTGGGTGGCGGCATCCAGCATGTAGTACTGGATGCGGACCAGGATCGAGCCGACGAGGCCGGCCAGCGTCGTGTACATCGCCACTGCCATGCCGTCGCTCATCAGCCCCATCGAGGACCGCATCGCGGCCTTGTCGGCGGCATCCAGGCCCGCGATCGGCGCCAGCATGATGATGAAGCCGATGATGGTGCCGAGCAGGCCGAGCTTCATCAGCGTGTCCGAGACGAAGGCGCCAAAACCGTTGGAGCCGCGCAGCCGGTCGGCGAGCGTCCGCAGCAGCAGCGTCTGGTCGACCGGCCGGTAGCCTTGCGCAGCGGCCTTGGTCACGAGGCTCTCGATGTGGTCGCGCACCAGGCCGCGCGGAAGCGCTGTTGCGCTAGCGTCGAGCGCCTTGCTGCCGCCGGCGGCCGACAGCACCGCCCGGCAGCGCCGTGCCGCTGCTCCCTCCCGCGCGATCGCCCGCGTCCGCAGGAAGCAGTGGCCGCAGGTAACGACGTAAAGCAGCGCGATCACGCTCGAAATGTAGGTGCGGTCCGAGGTCAGCATCAGGTGGATCAGGCCGAAGCGCCACAACAGCACGACGGCGAAGATCGAGAGCCCGGTGAAGATCATCCAGAACAGCAGCGCGCTGCGCTCGGTCGGGTCGGCAGCGTGGCCCGCGATCGGCCCAATCGTCATCGAACTCATGCTGCACTGCTCCTGGCTTGCGACGATTGGCCGAGAAAGATTGGCCTAGAAGGATTCTTTGGCCGATTAGATCAAAGCCGCCGCGCCAGGTCCAAAGAGCCATGCCCAATCCGGCTTGGGAAATTTGCCCGAGCTGCCATCCTGCCGTTCCCCGCAATTGGCAAGGCGCGGCGGCGTTGTTAGGCTGAGCTTACCAAAGGTTGGGGGTGATCGCATGCGCCTCGTGCTTCAGCTCGTCGCCCGTCTGCTGCTCATCGTGGCGCTGTGCCTGGGAGCAGCGACGGTATGGGCGACGTTCGACGCCTATCGCAGCGTCGACCGAGCGACCGCGGCTTCCGCACAAAGGGTCGCGCAGGCGCTTCAGGCGCTATATTGGCGCGAGCTCTTGTTGCGCAGCAGCAGAGCACGCGAACATCTGTTGCCGGTTCCGGACTGGCGTTCGCTGGAGACAATGAAGCTGATCTCGCCCGGCGTCTGCGTCGAGTTCCAGCCGGCCGCGGCGTTCGAGAAGCCGCTCTGCGGCCAGAGCCAAGGCATCGGCAAGACGCCGCCGCACTGGTTCGCATCGATCGTGCCGACCTTCCTCGGCAGCCATGCCGAGGTGGTGCGGCCCGTCAGTCCGCGCGCAGCGGCCGCCGGCACGGTGGTTGCAACCCCGGACGCCGCCGCCGCGATCTCGCTCGCCTGGGAGTACATCCTCAACGTGATCGACGTCGCGCTCTTGATGGCGGCGGCAATCGCGCTGCTGGCTTCGCTCGCCATCGCGCACGCGCTGGCGCCGGCACGCACCATCGTCACCGCGTTGCAGCGTATGGCGCGCGGCCAGTATCGCACGAAGCTGCCGCGCTTCCGTTCGATGGAGCTTGCGATGATCGGCAGCGCCGTCGATGCGCTCGGCGGCCGGCTGGAGGAAGCGACCGAGCAGCGCGCGGCGCTGACCCGGCGGCTGATCGAGATCCGCGACGACGAACGCCGCGCGCTCGCCCGGGAGCTGCACGACGAATTCGGACAAAATCTCTCCGCCATCCTCGCCTTCGCCAACACCATCGAGACGGCGAGCGCGAAGCATGACAGGGATAAAGGCATCGCGCAGGATGCGCGGATGATCTCACAGGCCACCCATCATCTGATGGCCTCGCTGCGCGATGCGCTGAAGCGGCTGCGCAATCCCCTGCCCGAGGAGCTCGGGCTCGAGGCAAGTCTCGTGAATTTGGTAGATAGCTGGCGTTCGCAGAGCGCGGCGCGACCGACAATCCAGCTCGACCTCAGGGGCGATCTTACCGATATCAGCGGCCCGGCGGCCATCACCGCCTATCGCGTGGCGCAGGAATGCCTGACCAACGCCCTGCGCCACAGCTCCGCGCGCGAGATCTCGCTACGCGTTGAGCGGCGCGCGGGCGAGCACGACGCGCTCCTGATCCGGGTCGAAGACGACGGCGGCGGCGATGCCAAGCGCGTCGCGCAATCGGCCGGATTCGGCCTCACCGGCATCCGCGAACGCCTTTCAGCCGCCGGTGGATCGCTGTCGATCCTGCCTGCGAACCGCGGCCTCAGCGTGGCCGCCACCATCCCGCTCGCCGCATGAGGCCGACGTGAATGATATCGCGGCAACAGGCATCTCCGTGCTATTGGTCGACGACCACCCGATCGTGCGGCAGGGCTACCGGCGTGTGCTGGAAAGCCAGGGCGATCTTCGTGTCGTCGCGGAAGCCGACAATGCTGCGGACGCCTATGGCGCCTTCAAGGCGCATGACCCCGACGTGGTCGTGCTGGATATCTCGATGCCCGGCGCGAGCGGGCTGGAAGCGATCCGCAACATCCGCGCGCGCAGCCCGCGGGCGCGCATTCTCATCTTCACGATGCACAACGAAGCCGTGCTGGTGAAAGCCGCCTTCGGCGCCGGCGCCTCTGGCTTCGTCACCAAGAGCAGCGAGCCGTCCGCCATCGTGAATGCGATCCGCAGCGTGGCGCGCGGCGAGCGCGCCATGAGCGACGACATCGCGCATATTCTCGCCGAGGACAGCCTATCGCCGACGGGTTCAGCGCTGGATCAGCTGGGCGAGCGGGAGATCGAGATCCTGCGCCAATTCGCCGGCGGCGCTACCACCGAGCAGATTGCAACGCATCTCAATCTCAGTGTGAAAACAGTCCAGAACTACCATTATTTGATCAAATCAAAGACCGGCGCACGCACGGATGCACAGCTCGTGCGGCTCGCAGCAACGTGCGGGCTGACGAGGATCTAGCAGCAAAGCTGCCGCACTCCGTCTTGAAGCTCGCCAATCTGCCGAACGAAATTGGAACGGAGCCCATCCGGCTCCGGTTAGTACGGCAGAAGGAGTAAACGGTCATGAGTAAGGGTCATCACAACGCAGTCGACCATCCCCCGATCATCACAGTAGGCGAGCTCATCGACGAACTCTGCCGTCTGCCGGACACCGCCGTCGTCCACTTCCGCTGCCCCATGCTCGATCAGGAGCTAACCTTCTACCGCCTGCGCAAGCGGTCAAAGGATGCTGTCGAAATCGCGGTCAATGCATACCCTGAAAGTCCCCCGGTGGTGCCATCGTCCGAGCCGAACTTCCATGCGCGGAAACGCTCGGCTTCGGCGCCCCCGGCCCGCAATGGTAGCTTTCTTCACAAGGCGAGAGGTTGATGGCCCTCGCGCCAATTGGGCAGGTGGCGTGGCCTAACCCGCCTTCAATCCGCGCAGCAGTAGCGCCAGCGTTGCATCGACCCGCGCGGAAAGATCGGCGTCCTTCCACTCGTCGGCATGGGCCGGATGGTGGAAGCGGACGGTGGCATCGAAAATGGCGCGCGCGGTCGTCTTGACGTCGTCCACCTCGAATACGCCCTGCTTGATGCCGTCGGCCAGGATCGCCGCGATCTGGTCGATCATGGTGTCCTTGTGACATTTGACGGCTGCGCAGGCCTCGCGCGCCAGCGTCAGATAAGTCTGGAACATCTCGGGGTCGTCGAGGACGCGCGAACGCTTGGCGGCGAACAGCGTGCGCAGCCAGCGGCCGAGCCTATCAGGCGCGGGGCCCTGCTCCTCGGCAATCGCGCGCAACGGCGCGTCGATGCGGTCGAGCCAGCGTTTGGCAACGGCTTCGCGCAGCGAGGCCTTGCTCGGGAAATGGCGGTAGACGCTGCCGTGGCTCACATCGAGCGCACGGGCAACGTCGACCACGGTGGCCTTGGCAAGTCCGAAGCGCCTGAGCACGTCCTCGGTGACTTCGAGGATCCGCTCCGGCGTCAAGACAACAGCTTCATTCATGCCAGCACCATTGTTCCCGTTCAGGGCTCAGTTACCCGGCAGTAGGGCTGTTTCCGAAGCGCCCTCGCCGGTCGTTTCGGAAAGCCTATGCCTTAATGAGGCAGTTTTGCAGCCTGCGCCGCGATCTGGCGCGCCACCAGCAAATTGAGCCAATGCCCAATCATGCCGGTGAAATTGAGGATTTCGGTCGTCATGTCTTAAGTCTCCATTCGTCCGCTTTCCCCGTTCTTCAATCGGCCCTCCGATCCGAGCTTGCTTCGGATGTCGGGCTCCCCGGGGCTTGTCGCGGGACGCCCAATCGGAGCGTCCGGAGACGGATATACACATCTCGCTGACAGATTTCAATATCTGTCAGTCAATGATCCGTGATTGATAGCTGATCTTTGGTCCAGCGCGTGGCTGGCTCCGCCCACCGGTGGATAGTTACCCCGCACCCCCGGCCGCGGGCCCGGATCGTTTGTTTCGCCCTCCCCGCTCTGCTAAATCGCGGCGTAAAAAGCATTTTGGCCGGTGCCCACGCCCCCAGCATCCCCAGGGGCGTCCCGCCCACCTCTTGGAGCCGTCAGATGATCCCCCGCTATACCCGCCCGGAAATGGCCTCGATCTGGGAGCCGCAAACCCGGTTCAAGATCTGGTTTGAGATCGAGGCGCATGCGGCGGACGCGCTCGCCGAGCTCGGCACCATCCCGAAGGAAGCTGCCAAGACGGTCTGGGCCAAGGCCAAGGATGCTATTTTCGACGTCGGCCGCATCGACGAGATCGAGCGCGAGACCAAGCACGACGTCATCGCCTTTCTCACCCACCTTGCCGAGATCGTCGGTCCCGAGGCGCGCTTCGTGCACCAGGGCATGACCTCCTCCGACGTGCTCGACACCTGCCTCAACGTCCAGCTCACTCGCGCCGCCGACCTGCTGCTCGCCGACATCGACAAGGTGCTGGCCGCCCTGAAGAAGCGCGCCTTCGAGCATAAGATGACGCCGACCATCGGCCGCAGCCATGGCATCCACGCCGAGCCCGTCACCTTCGGCCTCAAGCTCGCTTATGCCTATGCCGAATTTACGCGCGCGAAGGAACGTCTGGTCTCGGCGCGAAAGGAGGTCGCGACCTGCGCCATCTCCGGCGCCGTCGGCACATTTGCGCAAATCGATCCCCGCGTCGAAGAGCATGTGGCCAAGGCCATGGGCCTCGTGCCGGAGCCGATCTCGACCCAGGTGATCCCGCGCGATCGCCACGCGATGTATTTCTCGACCCTCGGCGTGATCGCCTCTTCCATCGAGCGCATCGCCGTGGAGATCCGCCACATGCAGCGTACCGAGGTGCTGGAGGCCGAAGAGTTCTTCTCGGAGGGGCAGAAGGGCTCGTCCGCGATGCCCCACAAGCGCAATCCGGTGCTGTCGGAAAACCTCACTGGCCTGTCGCGCATGGTGCGAGCCTATGTGACGCCGGCACTGGAGAACGTCGTGCTCTGGCACGAGCGCGACATCTCGCACTCTTCCGCCGAGCGCATGATGGGCCCGGACGCGACGGTGACCCTCGACTTCGCGCTGGTGCGCCTCGCCGGCCTGATCGACAAGCTCTTGGTGTACCCCGCCAACATGCAGAAGAATCTCGACCGCCTCGGCGGCCTCGTGCACTCCCAGCGCGTGCTGCTGGCCTTGACGCAGAAGGGCGCCAGCCGCGAGGATTCCTACAAGCTCGTGCAGCGCAACGCGATGCCGGTATGGCGCGGTGAAGGCGACTTCCTTCAGCTGCTGAAGAAGGACACTGAGGTGAAGAAGTATCTTACCGACGCCGAGATCGAGGAGCAGTTCGACCTCGGCTATCACCTCAAGCACGTCGACACGATCTTCAAGCGCGTGTTCGGGCAGAGCTGAATTTTCTTCGTCATTCCGGGGCACACGAAGCGTGAGCCCGGAATCTCGCGCTACAATCTCCAGATTCTCTGGTGCACAAATGCGCACCATAGCTCGATGCTTCGCATCCCCCCGGAAAGACAAGAACCCACAAGAAACGGATCCCCCATGCCCATCGTCAACCGCATCGCCGCCCTGTCCGACGAAATGGCCGCCTGGCGCCATGACTTCCACGAGAATCCGGAGCTGCTCTACGAAGTCCACCGCACCGCCGGCATCGTCGCCGACAAGCTGCGCGAATTCGGCTGCGACGAGGTGGTGACGGGCATCGGCCGCACCGGCGTGGTCGGCGTGATCCGCGGCCGCAAGTCGGCATCCGGCAAGACCATCGGCCTGCGCGCCGACATGGACGCGCTGCCGATCATGGAGACCTCCGGCGTGCCCTACGCCTCCAAGGTCCCGGGCAAGATGCACGCCTGCGGACATGACGGCCACACCGCCATGCTTCTCGGCGCTGCCAAATATCTCGCCGAGGCGCGCAATTTCGACGGCACGGCCGTGTTGATCTTCCAGCCGGCCGAGGAAGGCGGCGGCGGTGGCAGGGCCATGGTCGAGGACGGGCTGATGACGCGCTGGAACATCCAGGAGGTCTACGGCATGCACAACATGCCGAACCTGCCCGAAGGTCATTTCGCAACCACCCCTGGCGCGATGCTCGCCTCGTCCGACAACATCCAGATCACCGTCCACGGCAAGGGCGGCCACGCCGGCGCGGGTCCGCACAAATCGATCGACAGCGTGCTGATCGGCTCGCAGATCGTGGGTGCGCTACAATCGATCGTCGCGCGCAACGTCGATCCGCTGAAATCGGCCGTCATCTCGATCACGCAATTCCACGCCGGCACGGCCTTCAACATCATCCCGGAGGTCGCCGAGCTCGCGGGCACCGTGCGCACGCTCGATCCTGAAGTGCGCGATCTCGTCGAGCGCCGCATCGGCGAAGTCGCCGACAGCGTCGCCCGCGCCTATGGCGGCTCGGCCGAGACGAAGTACACGCGGATGTATCCGGTGACGATGAACCACGCACGCGAGGCCGGCATTGCCGCCGACGTCGCCCGCGACATCGTCGGCACCGAGCGCGTCAACGACAAGTTCATTCCGATGATGGGCGCCGAAGATTTCTCGTTCATGCTGGAAGCCCGCCCCGGCGCGATGATCCTGGTCGGCATGGGCGACGGCAACGAGTGCCACCACCCGGCCTATGTCTTCAACGACAACATTTTGGGCCACGGCGCCTCGTTCTGGGCCCGGCTGATCGAGACGCGGATGCCGGCGTAGAGTCTGTAGTGGACTAGCCGAAGGCGTAACCCACCATTTTTCTGTCGACGCGGACGTAAAGTGGTCGGCTACACTTGCTAACTCACCCGACTCAATCGCAGACGTCTCTCGTCCGGCCAACCATCACTGAACTCGCATCAGCGGTGCTAGCGCGCTCCATTCTGCATCCGTTCCCGACAAGCCGGCAGCATTGCAAAAGATCTGGCCAGATGTATGCGGCTTGGACGGTGTCGCCTCAACCTGGGCGCGCTCGGCAACGAGCCTCACCTTCTCCTGCTTGGCCGCCTTCGCCTTTTGCTCGGCTGCGGCACGCGTGTCTTCCGGCAGTGCTCTTCAGCACATCATCGCGCACGAAGCCAAACGCTTTGCGCAGGTCCAGGCCGAGAGCTCTAAGCGCGACGAGTACGCTCGAAATGAACGCTTGATCATCAGTTGCATATTTCGGCAGGTATTTTAGACGCCGGATTGGAAGGATGATTGGCCGTCCCGAGCCGGCACCCTTTGGCAATCGGCCTGCACCCGGCCGCGTTGCAGATCACCTGACCAGATGCCTGCGGCGCTGAGGGCGCGGCTTCCGTTTGTTTTCGGTCCCGATCCCGCCTCTTCGAATCCTCGCGCGTCGCAACCGGCTTCTTCTCCGGGATCTTCTCGCACTCATTGTCGTCACCGACGCGATAGCCGGCACGGCAGGTGATCTTCACGCATTGGTCGCCGTCGGCCTTGAAGCCGAAATTGCACACCAGCGGGCAGACGCGCCCCGGCTTCGCCTTCAACGCATCGAGTGCGTCGCTGCTTGCGAGCTTCACGTCGAACTGGGTGCCGGCATATTTGTTGAACAGCGTCAGCGAGCGCTGCGCGGCCGAAGTCCACTCGCCCTCTGCAGCCGAGGTGAGGCAGCCGACGCGGCGCAGTTCGCTCTGAACCGATTTGGCGAGCTCAGCTGCGGATAACGTCGAGGTCGGTGCAGGCGAGAGCGCGGCCACCTTCTGGTTCTCAACTTCGGGAATCTGCCGGTCGGTCGCCGGCTTTGCGGCCTGCTCCGCTTTCTCTGCCGCCTGCTTTGCAGCGAGTTCGGCCCTAGCTTTCTCCGCTGCTTGCTTCTCGGCCAATGCCTTCGCCGCCGCCGCTTCGGCCACCTTGCGCTGCTGCTCGGCGGCCTCGGCCCTCGCCTGCTCGATCTGCTTCTGCTTCTCGGCCGCGATCCGCGCCTCTTCGGCGGCCTTGGCCGCCGCGGCCGCCTTCTCCTGCTCGGCCTTCTGGGCGCGCTCGGCAACGAGCCTCGCCTTCTCCTGCTCGGCGGCCTTTGCCTTCTGTTCGGCCCCCGCGCGCGTCTCCTCGGCGGCGATCTTGTTCAACTGCCCCTTGGCCAGGTTGGCGTAGAAGCCCTCCGGATACGCCGCCAGAAACGCTTCCCAGCCGTCCCGCGTGCCGAGTTGGAGCGCCAGCTCGTAATCCCTGCGAACGGCCTCCTGCGGGTTGGCCTGCGGACCAGTCGCGGCCGGCTTGACCGCGACCAACGGCACGTCGTCGCCGCCGAGCGAGCCGTAGACATAGGGCTCCTGCTTGTAGCCGGTCGCTTTCAAAACGTCGTCGCGCACGAAGCCGAAGGCCTTGCGCAGATCAAGACCCGGCTTCGGCAGGTGCTCGACCAGCGCGGCGGCGAACGGGCTGTTTCGGGAATCGCCATCCGATGCCGTCGATCCTGCCTTGGCGGCGAATGCAATCATCGTATTCGGGCTGGTGGGCTCGACCTTGGCGAGGCCGCGCCCGACCGCGCGCGAGGCCAGCGTGCGCTTCATCGTCTTCGCAAACGGATTGTCCCGGCACGCGTCCAGGATGATCAGCCGCAGCTGCTTGGCCGGTTCGACCGCGAACAATGCCCGCTCGACCGGAATGGTCTCATCGAGAACGTCACCATCCGTCTCCAGCGTGGCGTCGGTCGGGATGAGATAGTTGTTGCCGTCGAGCTCGATACCATGGCCGGCGTAATAGATCACCGCCATCTCCGCATCACGCGACCTGCCGGCAAATTCGCGCAGCATGCGCCGCATCTCGCTGGCGCTGAGATCGAGCCTGACGTCGACAGAATCGAAGCCGGCCTTCTTGAACATGCCGCCGACCAGGGTGGCGTCGTTCACGGGATTGCCGAGCTTCGGAGCGCTCTTGTAGGCGGAATTGCCGATGACGAGCGCGACCCGCCGGTCGGCGTGTGCCGGTCCGCACGCAAGGCTCATCGCCAATATCAACAATGCAAATAGCCGAAACGGAATCACTTGCGTCCCCCCGGATGCAATTCCCTGAGACTATTCGGTAGCGTCGCCGATTGCTAATTCTTCCTATGTGATACCGGTCACATAGAGGTCCTCAAACAGGGGTATGGATAATGCGGCGAAGCGTCGCCCTGCTGCCCCAGCTGACGCCACGGTCCTTCGGGGCTGCTACGCTTGCACCACCTCGTGGCGCATCACGAACGGTGCCAGCAGCGCGTGCACCTCGCCCTCGACCGCTTCGCGCTGACCCGCCGGCAAGCCGGTCAGCGTCACGGTGGCGATGGAGCCGTGGCTGCCGTGCGGACCGACCTTGACCTTGCAATCGATGCCGCGCTCGACCAGCGGTGCCAGCACCTTGGTGAACACACGCTGCGCTGCGTCCCAGCGCAGCTGCGGCTTGAACACCTTGCCGACGCCCGTCAGTGGCATCGGATCGATCGGAATGACCTGCACCGGCACGGCGGCGCGCTCCGGGGTGCGCTCGCGCACCCACGCTTCGAGCTCGCCCTGCTCGACGCTCGCGCCGGGCTTCAACTGCACATACCCCACCGGCAATTCGCCGGCATAGGCGTCGGGCTGGCCGACCACGGCGGCGAAGCCGACGGCGGGATGTCTGAACATGATCTCCTCGATCGGCGCCGGATCGATGTTGTGGCCGCCGCGGATCACGAGGTCCTTGGCGCGGCCTGTGATCCAGAGATAGCCGTCGGCATCGAGGCGACCGAGATCGCCGGAATTGACCCAGACCTCATCGATGAAGGCGCCCTTGTTGTGCTCGTCGTTGAGATAGCCGCCGAACACGCCGGGCCCGGCCATGATGACGACGCCGATCTCGTCGGGCGCGCAATCGCGGATCAGGCGTCCCTCGGCATCGAGCTGCACGATGCGCACACGCGCGTAAGGCATGGGAAGGCCGACCGAGCCGAGCCGGATGGGCCGCGACGGATAGGCCAGCGTGTGCACGCTCGAGGTCTCCGTCATGCCGTAGACCTCGATCACCGGCAGCTTCAGTTTCTTCTGAATCGCCGAGCCGACCGCGACCGGAATCGCCGAGCCGCCACCTGCCGCATATTTCAGGCTCGAAATATCCGCCTTGCCCGGCGGCACCGCCAGCGCGGCAGCGAGCACCGTCGGCACGCTCGACAGCGCCTCGGGCTTGAAGCGCTCGACCAGCCCCCAGATGTTCTTCACCGCATTCGGATTGCGCCAGCCGCTCGGCGACAGCACGACCAGCGAGCCGCCGCTTGACAGCGTCAGCAACGCCTGTGTCAGCGAGCCCCCGACGTGGAACAGAGGCATGCCGAACAGCAGGTTTGCGCCCGGCTTGGCCTTCAGCAGCAGATTGAGCGCCCAGGCCTGATAGACCTGGTTGGCATGGGTGTGCCGCACCAGCTTCGGCGTGCCGGTGGTGCCGCCGGTGTGGAAATAGGCGGCGATGTCGCTGCCCAAGATCTTGCGGCCGCTGATAAGCCGGTCCGCCGGTTGCAGCTTGATCAGGTCGCTGAAGGCAAAGATGCCGTTCGCCGGATCGCCGCCGCCGAACACCTGGACCGTTGCCTTGAGATGCTTGAGTTGCGGCCGGATCTGCTCGACCTTCTGCCAGATGTCGGTGCCCGGCATCGGCCCAAGCGCCACCAGGATTTTCGTGTTCGCAGCCTCCAGAATCTCCGCGATCTGGTGCGGCTCGAGCAGCGGATTAACGGGATTGGCGATGCCGGCGGCTTCGGCGCCGAACAATGTCACGAAAGCATCCGGCACCAGCGGCAGCATGAAGCTGATGACGTCGCCCTTCTCCGCGCCCAGCGCGTGAAACATGTTGGCGGCCTGCATGACGCGCGCCATGAAATCGCGATACGTGACCACGACCGGCGTGTCGGCGGGATCGGCGTTTTGCAGGAACTGGATCGCCGCCCCGTCGGGGTTGCGCGTTGCACCCAGCCGGATCGCGTCATACGTGCTCTCGGCCGCGACGCGATCGGCGTAAGGAACCTGCTCGAAGGCCCGGACCTCCGCGTCTGTCAACAAATCCGGATAGTCGTTGCCGATGAGCCGATCGAGCGCGTGGATGCCCGCCATGGATTTCCGTCCTCCCTCAGATGCATGTCCCCACCCCTTCTTTTGACATTTGGTTCGGCGGGGCCTCGACCGATGGCCCGTCGAGCGCGGACAGAATGATGGATGATTTGGCGTTCGTCCATGGCCGTGGACAGCGGCGGTTAGGCTCGATCTAGACCGAATTTGAACCTCCGCGCCCGATCCCGGGACCAAGAACTGGCGTCGGATTCGCCTACCAGCGTCCTGCCGCAAGACTTGAGGTGATTATGCCTACGCATCTGCGGAACCGCATCACAAGCCTGCTCGTCGTGCTCGCGATGGCATCGACGATCGTGCTGCCTCGCGCGGCGTTCGCCGACACTCAATTCGACAAGATGCGCGCCAAGGTCGCGGCTTTCGTCGCCGACAAGATGGAGAAGCTGGGCGGGTCCCGCATCATCTACAAGGTCGACACCGACGCCCTGCGCGAGGCGGTTGTCACGGACCTGCGCGACCACATTTACAAGATCCTGCGCGAGGGCCGGATCGCCTTCTCCGGGCTTGCGATCCGTGACGGCGGCGTCGACGTTAAAATCCCGGACGCGAAGGGCCGCGAACAGCTCACGCACATGCTCACCTCGGCGGCGGAGGGGCTGGCCACGCAAGCGCTCAGCGTGACCGATGCCGGAGATGGACTGATCAGGCTCGCGCCGACCGACGCCGCATCTGCCGCACGGCTGCACGACCTAGTCGAAGATTCCATCGCCATGATCGAGCAGCGCCTCAAGGACGCCGGCATCACGCTCGCCAGCGTCCAGGTTGAGGGAACAGACCGCATCCGCATCTTGCTGCCGGGCACGATGCAGCCCGAGCGCATCACCGCGATCTTCGCCAAGAAGGTGCGGGTTAGCTTCCGCCTGATCGATCTCTCGATGTCGCCGGAGCAGGCGCAATCCGGCACGCCGCCCGCTGGCACGGAAGTCCTGCTCGGCTTCAAGGACAAGCTCCCCTATCTGGTGAAGGCCAGCGTGCTCGACGGCGACGACATCAGCTATGCGGGACCGGGATTTGCGAGCAGCACGAAAGAGCCGATCGCCTCGTTCCGTTTCAACGGCCGCGGCACGCGGCGTTTCGCCCACATCACCGCAGAGAACATCGGCAAGCCCTTCGCCATCGTGCTCGAAGACAGGGTGCTCTCCACCCCCGTGATCCGCGAGCCCATCACCGGCGGCTCCGGCCAGATCTCCGGCAACTTCAGCCTGGAAGAGGCCAACAGCATCGCCATGCTGTTGCGCGCGGGCTCACTGCCCGGACGCCTTGGCCTCGTCGAGCAGCAGGTCGTGCAGCCCGCCGCCAGGCCCTGAGGCGGAGATCGGGCGGCCCCGCGTTGTTGCGGCGCCCGGGTCCATCCCCGGCACCAAAGCCCGCGCCGAGGCCTCGAATCATCAGCGCGCCGCGGCCAGACGCGCAAACCAACGGGCAATTGCCGAAACGCCCGATCGAGCTAAAATTTGCCTCTTGCGGCATGACGGCCAAAGGCTTCATTTCAGCCAGCCGTCATTCGATTTGGGCTACACGTGTCGAGCATACCGACCAGGACTGAAGGCCTTACGCGGGGTTAGTATCATGCCGTCCGGCAGCGCAGACGTTTCGTCGATCCTCGACCGCATTCTCGACGCGGCAACGGACAACCTCAGGATCGCGAAGATCCTGGTCCAGATGGGCCTCGATCCCAACAACGTCACCTACGACGCCATCTTCAATCGGCTGCTGGAGATCTTTGTCCAGAACATCACGCTGGCCAATCTGTTTGCCGCGGTCGGCGCCGGCTTCTTCGTCGCCACCCTCTTGATGCGGACGATGGTGCCGCTGCGCGTCGCGAACATGGTCGGCTGCGCGTTGTTCGCCGTTTTCGGCGCGCTCTCCGCCAACGTCGCGACGTTCCTGCTGTATCTTCTGTTGCTTCCGATCAACGCCCTGCGCCTGCGGCAGATGCTCAAGCTGGTCAAGAAGGCGCGCCATGCCGCCGAAGGCGACATGTCGATCGAATGGCTCAAGCCGTTCATGACCGAGCGCAAATACCGCCGCGGCGACATCCTCTTCAAGCTGCGCGACCCCGCTAACGAAATGTTCCTCACGGTCACGGGCAAGTTTCTGGTCAAGGAGATCAACGTCGAAATTTTGCCCGGAGCTCTGATGGGTGAACTGGGCTTCCTCACGCCGGACAACCGGCGTACCGGAACGGTCGAATGCATCGAAGACGGACACGTGCTGACGATCACCTATGACCGGCTGCTCGAGATTTATTTCCAGGATCCGCAGTTCGGCTATTACTTCCTGGTGCTAACCAGCCAGCGCCTCTTGCAAAACATCGAGCGTCTGCAGAGCCAGCTCGCGGCCGAGCGAGCGGCAACGACGAACAGGATCGCGTGACCGCTGCGGCCGGCGCCGATACGGAATGGCGGGGACACATCTGCTCCGTCGTTGCGCGTGCCACATTTCCTCCTGCGCCGGACGCAGCGCAGCGCTTCAGCGGTGCCCCCCGGGAATTTTGCGGATGTGTCGCCCTCCGCAGGGCATTCAGCCGATCCAGATCCGCCCCAAGCGGCCCCGCCGCAAAACCGCCCTAAAAACAGATTGGTAACCATGGCGCCTTAGGATAATGACGTGACCAATTCTCCGACGATCCTGGTGTTCGATTCCGGCCTTGGCGGACTCACGGTGCTCCGTGAGGTCGTCGCCGCACGCCCGGACGCGCATTACGTCTATGTCGCCGACGACGCCTTCTTCCCCTATGGCCACCATGGCGAGGACGAGATCATCGCCCGCGTGGTGCCATTGATGGGGGAATTGATCGGCACGCATGATCCCGACCTCGTCGTTATCGCCTGCAACACGGCATCCACCCTGGTACTGTCTCACTTGCGCGCCGCTTACTCCCTGCCCTTCGTCGGCACGGTGCCGGCGATCAAGCCGGCCTGCGCGCAGTCGAAGACCCGCCGCGTCTCGGTGCTCGGCACCAAGGGCACGGTGAAGCGGGAATATACGAAAGCTTTGATCCGCGAGTTCGCGCAGGGCTGCGAGGTGACGCTGGTCGGCTCGCCCCAGCTTGCCTCGCTGGCTGAAGCCGAGCTGAGCGGCGCTCCGATCAGCGATGAGGCCATCCTTGCCGAACTCGCTCCCTGCTTCGTGGGCGACGCCGGGGATGCGACATCGCGCACCGACACGGTGGTGCTCGCATGCACGCATTATCCGCTGCTGCTCGGCCGGCTCAAGCGGCTGGCGCCCTGGCCGGTTGACTGGATCGACCCGGCGCCCGCGATCGCCCGCCGCGTCTCGGATCTGCTTGGCCGGCGGATCGTCGGCATCGCGCAGTCCGGCGCCGAGATGATCTTTACTTCGAACCGCGTGCATAGCCTTTCGGCGATGCTGACGCCGTTCTTCGGCGGCCGCGCCCTCGCCTGACTTTGCGCGGCAACGGCGCGCTGCTAGGCTTTGCCGTCGTCACCTTGCCGCAGGCCTTCCCATGTCGGTCCCCTCCACACCACTCAACCGTCTTCGCCAGCTCTGGCGCGAGGGGCGCCCCGCCTTTGGCGCGATCGCGACGATCCCGAGTGTGCAGATGGTGCAGATCATGGCGCGCTCGCTCGACTGGATCATCGTCGATCTCGAACATGGCCCGATTGGATTGACCGAAGCACATGCGATGATCGCCGCGACCACAGGCACGCCGTGCACGCCGCTGGTTCGGATCGCCGCGAACGAGCCATGGCTTGCGAAAGCACCGATGGACATCGGTGCCTTCGGCATCAACTTCCCGATGATCACCAACCGCGACGATGCCGAGAAAGCGGTGCGCAGCGTGCGCTACCCGCCGCGCGGCGATCGACTCTGGGGTCCCTTCCACGCGCCATTCCGCTGGGGCCAGTCGATGCCGGAATATATGGCTACAGCCGACGACGAGATGATCTGCATGATCACCATCGAGCATGTCGACGCCGTCAATCGCATCGACGAGATCATGGCGACGCCGGGCGTCGACGTCGCGGTCATCGGTCCGGGCGATCTCGCCACCTCCATCAACAAGCGCGGTCAGATGGACGATCCGGAGCTGCTCGAGCTGGTCGCCCGTGCGGAAGTCGGCATCCTCAGAAGCGGCGTGCCGATCGGCGGCGTGGCCCGCACCGCCGACCAGGCCAACGCTCTGATTGACCGTGGCTACCGCGCGATCGCGCTCGGCTTCGACTGGTCGCTGTTCCAGCGCGGCATCATGGCGGCGTTCGAAGGGGTCAGGCGCTGAATCGCCGATACGGCCTTGCTGGGAACCGCGGCGCTGCTAGGGTCGTCGGCTCCAGGGAGGAAAAACCATGCTCAGAAAGACTTTGCTTGCGCTCGCTTTCACTGGCATCGCCGTCGCGGCCTCTGCCCAGCAATCCGGCATCAAGCGCACCCCGCTCCAGAAGATCGACTTTCCGGAGGGCTACACGACCGTGACCGCCATCGCCGAGGTGCCGGCCGGCGGCGCCGCCGGCCGGCATACCCATCCGGGGATCGAGACGGGTTATGTCCTGGAGGGCGAGCTCGACCTCCTCATCGACGCCCAGCCGGACAAGCGCCTGAAAGCCGGCGATTCCTACCAGATCCCGGCGGGTTCCGTGCACGACGCCAAGACCCATGGTGACAAATCATTGAAAGTGCTTGGAATTTACGTCGTCGACAAAACCAAGCCGCTGGCGTCGCCGGCACCCTGATGCGGCGAACCGACCGGGTCCAAACCCGTTGGTTCGTGCTAGAGCACGCGGCGAGCGGACGACCCACTCGCTGCACATACTTTCATCTTTGATCCCCAGGACCCGGAGACCAATGCGCGGGACGCCCAAGACCATCTCCCTGCGGCGCCGTCTGATCTGCGACCTCATGCACGCTTCGATGGGCGTGCCCTTCGTTTCGCTATCCCGTTCGCTCAACGTCCGCCCTCTGCTGGAAGCTCGCGCGGGCGCAACGGCGCGCGCCGGCTGGGCAGCGATGTTCGTGAAGGCTTTCGCCCTGGTTGCAAGTGAGGAGCCGATCCTCCGCACGCTCTACGCCAAATGGCCCCGGCCAGCCCTCTATGAACTGCCCAGGAGCGTGGCACTGGTGGCGGTCGCCCGCGTCGAGGATGGCGAGGAATGCGTGATGCCACAGCGAATTGCGGCCCCCGAGGCCATGACGCTGGCGGCGGTCGACGCCGAGATCCGGCGCGCCAAGACGGCACCGGTTGAGGAGGTTCCCATGTACCGCAAGATCATGCGGGCGACCCGCCTCCCGTTGCCGCTGCGACGCCTGTCTTGGGCGGTGGGGCTGAATTTCGGCCGGCAGCGCGGCAATTGGTTCGGCAGCTTCGCGGTGAGCTCGGTGGCCGCTTATGGCGGCGGCGAGCTCCACCCCATCACGCCGGGACCCTTCATCGTCAGCTATGGGGTGGTTGAGGCGGACCAGACCATCCATGTCGTGATCCGCTGGGACCATCGGGTGACGGATGCCGCCCCGATCGCCCGGGTCCTGACCCGGCTGGAACAGGTCCTGAACACTGAAATCGCTGGCGAATTGCGTGCGGCCGGGCCAAAGCCGATCCGGGCGGTGGGTACCTGATTCCGGGTCCATTCGCATTGACAGCGAACCCCAAACTCCCCTAAAAGCCGCCTGCTCGCGGGCCGATTTCGGCCCGCGAAGCGTTTCGCGACCCGTGGTTCTGTCCCTTAAGCTTTGGGGATCGGACCTGTCGGTGCCGGGATTTCCCCGTCACACAGGAGGGCGCGTTTCCTCAAACCATGTACCTGAAGAGGACGCGATGACTAAGCGCAGTGAGGCGAAGTACAAGATCGATCGTCGTATGGGCCAGAACATCTGGGGCCGCCCGAAGAGCCCCGTGAACCGCCGCGAATACGGCCCCGGCCAGCACGGCCAGCGTCGCAAGGGCAAGCTCTCCGACTTCGGCGTGCAGCTGCGCGCCAAGCAGAAGCTGAAGGGCTACTACGCCAACATCAGCGAGCGCCAGTTCCACGGCATCTACGTGGAAGCCAGCCGCCTCAAGGGTGACACCGGCGAGAACCTGATCGGCCTTTTGGAGCGCCGTCTCGACGCGGTCGTGTACCGCGCCAAGTTCGTTTCCACCATCTTCGCCGCGCGCCAATTCATCAACCACGGCCACATCAAGGTGAACGGCCGCAAGGTCAACATCTCGAGCTACCAGCTCAAGGTCGGCGACGTCGTCGAGGTCAAGGAAGCCTCCAAGCAGCTCACCCACGTGCTCGAAGCCAGCCAGCTCCCCGAGCGTGACGTGCCCGACTATCTCGATGTCGACCATGGCAAGATGACCGCGAAATACACGCGCATCCCCAACCTCTCCGACGTGCCGTTCCCGGTGCAGATGGAGCCGCATCTGGTCGTCGAATTCTATTCGCGCTAATCGTTTCGGCAGATCGAAGTTTAAAGGCCCCGGTTTCCGGGGCCTTTTTCGTTCAGGCAGCCACTCCGATGTCTCAGCCCATCCGCATCCTTATGCAGGGCGGCAGACCACGCGTGCATACGTCCGTCGCTTGCCGGTCAACGCTTATCCTTATCTGATCGATTATCGTGTGACCGAGACAGAAATCGCTATTATGCGGTTTCGTCACGCCGCTCGGCGTCCACCTAGAACTCGCTGACCGCGAGTGAATGCCAATCCCTCAGGGAGCAAGTTGATGCTCTACACCCCTCCCCCCATCGACCCCAAGGCACCGCCGGTGCGCATCAATCTGCTCTCGGACACGCAGACCAAGCCGACGGCTGCGATGCGCGAGGCGATGGCGCGGGCGGAGGTCGGCGACGAGCAGGTCGGCGACGATCCGACGGTGAACGCGCTGTGCGAGCGCGTGGCGGATCTGCTCGGCAAGGAAGCGGCGGTCTACATGCCCTCGGGCACGATGTGCAACGTCACCGCGACGCTTGTGCATTGCCGTCCCGGCGACGAGATCCTTGCGCACGAGACCGCGCACATCATCGCCCGCGAAGGCGGCGCGCATGCCGCGATCGGCGGCTTCCAGGTGACGCAGCTCAAGGGCGCCAACGGCCAGTTCACGCCGGAGACTCTCCGTAAGGCGCTGCATCCACGCACGCGCTATCAGCCGCCGCAGACCGTCGTCAGCGTCGAGCAGACCGCCAATATCGGCGGCGGCACGATCTGGAAGAAGGCGGCGCTCGACGAGATCGTCGCGATCGCCAAGCAGCACGGCCTCATCACGCACATGGATGGCGCGCGCCTGCTCAACGCCACCGTGGCGAGCGGAATCTCGCCGCGTGACATGACCGCGGGATGGGATTCGGCCTGGATCGACTTCTCCAAGGGCCTCGGCGCGCCGATTGGCGGCGTGCTTGCAGGC
Organism: Bradyrhizobium sp. 137; assembly: GCF_023074095.1. Lineage (NCBI taxonomy): Bacteria > Pseudomonadati > Pseudomonadota > Alphaproteobacteria > Hyphomicrobiales > Nitrobacteraceae > Bradyrhizobium > Bradyrhizobium sp. 137. The sequence continues at coordinate 22,510 of NZ_JADPKU010000026.1, read as the reverse complement.
TCACGCGTCTTCATCGACGCGGTGTGGCAATGGAAGCAGCGCCTCGGCGGCTCGATGCGGCAGGCCGGCATCTGTGCGGCCGCCTGCATCTACGCGCTCGACCATCACGTTGAGCGCCTTGCCGACGATCACGCCAATGCGCGCGCGCTCGCCCGCGGGCTGTCGCAGATCGCAGGCATCGAGGTGCAGGAGCCCGAAACCAATCTGGTGTTCTTCAAGCCCGACGGCGCCGGCATTCCCGGCGACAAGATGGTCGCAGCGTTGCGCCAGCGCGGCGTGACGCTTGCGATGATGGACGGCCGCATCCGCGCCTGCACCCATCTCGACGTCAATGCGAGCCAGATCGAGGAGACGATCGGATACGTGCGCGAGATCGTGCGCGGGGCGTAAAGTCGCGTAGATGGAGTAACGGGCCGACCAACCAACCGCTCGCGATCACCGCCCCATCGCTTGATAAATCAGCGTCTTCAGCGCCAGTTGGATCCGGCCACGCTGCGAGGGGGTCTGCACCATGAAGATCCCGAACAGGTCGTCTTCGGGATCGATGAAGAAGAATGTGCCGCCGACGCCGTCCCAGCGATATTCGCCAAGCGGCCAGGAAGTCCCCGGCGGCACCGCGGTACGTACGGCGAAGCCGAGGCCGAATCCGCTGGTGGCGCCCGGGTAATAGTTCTGGTCGCGCGCGATCTTCGTCTCAGGTCCGATGTGATCGGATGCCATCAGCGCGATCGTCTCGGGCTTGAGATAACGCCGTCCCTCATAGATGCCGCCACTGAGCAGCATCTGCGCGAAACGGGCGTAGTCGCCGACCGTGCCGACCATGCCGCCGCCGCCCGATTCCCATTTCGACGGCCGCCTGATGTCGCGAACCGGCGTGGTCGGGTTGATGTTGCGATCCTCGGGCATCGGCTCGGCAATGCGCGGGAATTTGGCGGGATCGGCGACGAAGAACGCGGTCTCGGTCATGCCGAGCGGATCGAGCAGCCGCTCTTTCTCGAACTGAAGCAGGGTCTTTCCCGCGACCACCTCGATGACGCGGCCGAGCACGTCGGTGGAAAAGCCGTAATCCCACGCGGTGCCCGGCTGCTCGACCAGCGGCAGCGTGGTGATCTTCGCGACGAAGTCGGCATTGCTGAGATTGCTTTGGAACAGATTGGCCTCGGCATAGAGCTCCCGCACCATGCCGCCACCATAATAGCCATAGGGCAGACCCGACGTGTGGCGAAGCAGGTCCTTGATCGTGACGGGACGATTCTGCGCTTCCAACGCCAGCGCGACCTTGCCGTCCTCGGCCTTCTTCTCGACGCCGACCTTCATCTTGGCGAAGGCCGGAATGTATTTCGAGACGGGATCGTCGAGCGAAAGCTTGCCCTCTTCGACCAGCATCATCGCCATGACAGAGGTGATCGGCTTCGACATCGAATAGAGCCGGAAGATCGTGTCCGCGCTCATCGAGATCTCGGTCGCGACGTCGCGGACGCCGAAATTTTCGTAATAGACCGGCTTGCCGTGCTGCTGGAGGAGCAGGATGGCGCCGGGGATCTTGCCGGTGGCGATCTCGTTTCGGATGTAGTCGGAAACCTTCGCCAACCCCTCGGGCGAGAAGCTGCGCGCGGCCCGTCCCTCAGAGCCGGCCTTCGCACCGAAGGCACCGACCAGAACAACGAGCCCCGCGATCAGCGCGCGGCGCCCGCGCACTTCACTTCTCCATGGCTTCATAGACCAACTGCTTCAATGTCCGTTGCACGCGCTGGCGCTCGGTCGGGGTCTGTTCCAGGAGGACGAAGAACATGTCCTGCTTGGGGTCGATCACGAAATAGCAGCCGGAGGCGCCGTCCCACTTCAATTCGCCGAGATTGCCCGGGGGCGGCGGCTTGGCATTGCCGGGATCAGTGCGGACGGCAAGGCCGAGGCCGAAGCCAAAACCGTCACCGGGAAAGTAGAAGTAGTCGCGCTCGACGCCGGAGCCTGGTCCGACCTGATCGGTCACCATCAGCTTGAAGGTCTCGGGTTTGAGAATGGTCTTGCCGTGGAGGCTGCCGCCGTTGAGTAGCATCTGCGCAAAGCGCTCATAGTCGGCCATGGTCGTGACCATGCCGCCGCTGGCGAATTGGATCTTCTTGACGACTGTTGGATCGTTGATCCGGCCGACCCGGAAATCGCCGTCGTTCGGCACCGGCTTCGCCAGCAGCTTCTGCTTCTCCGGGTCGGTGACGAAGAACCCGGTATCGACCATGCCGAGCGGATCGAGCAGCTTTTCCCGCATGATATCGATCAGCGGCTTGCCGGCCGCGATCTCCATCACGCGCGCCAGCACGTCGGTGGAATGGCCATATTGCCAGAGTGCACCCGGCTGGTTGTGCAGCGGCAGTTTTGCGATCCGCTCGGCGAACTCGGCAAGGTCGAAATCGCCGGCATAGATATTCGCCTCCCGATAGGCTTTTCGCACCAGGCTGTCGCCGTAGAAGCCATAGGTGATGCCCGAGGTGTGGCGCATCAGGTCGAGCACGGTCATCGGCCGGTTGGGCGACACCAGTTCGAGCGACCTGCTGCCGTCTTCGGCCTTCTTCTCGACGCCGACCTTCACATTGGCGAAGGACGGGATGTATTTCGCGACGGGATCGTCGAGCTTGATCTTGCCCTCCTCGACCAATTGCATCGCGACCACCGAGGTAATCGCTTTGGTCATCGAGAACAGGCGGAAGATCGTCTTATCGGTGATCGGGGCCTTGCTGACCACGTCCTGAACGCCGAACGCTTCGTGAAAGACCGGCTTACCGTGCTGCTTGATCAGCACGGTCGCGCCGGCGATCTTGCCGGTAGCGACTTCGTTCTTGAAGAACTCGCTGATCCTCGCGAGCTTGTCCTGGTTGAAATGCGCGCCGGCTGGAATCTCGTAAATGCCCTCCGCCCGCGCCAGCGACACGGGGCCAAGCGACATCAGCGCGCCGCAGACCAGCGCACGCAATCCTGATCGTGAAATCATATCCCCTCCCCGGAACATGGCCCGCGGAGTGTACCGACCGCGTTGTCAGGCACAAGGGCTGCCGTATCGCGCCAGAACGGCCGTGTGAAGAGCGGCGCTTCTCTCCGAGAAACAACAGAATATGACGCGGGTGACCGAGGGCGTGGCCGGCAGCGTGTCGATGGTCGTATGAACTGCAATCGTCGCGGCCTGGTCAGCCGGGAAACGATACACGCCGGTGGAGATCGCGGAGAAGGCCAGCGAAGTCAGCCCGTTGGCCTGACAGAGCTCAAGCGCGCGCCGATAGCACGAGCGCAGCGCCTCCGCCTCGCCGCGGCCCCCGCCGTGCCAGACGGGGCCGACCGCATGGATCACATGGCGCGCAGGCAGAAGATAGCCCTTGGTGATCTTGGCATCGCCGGTCGGGCATCCTCCGAGCGTCCGGCATTCGGCGAGAAGCTCGGGACCGGCAGCGTCGTGGATCGCCCCGTCGACACCGCCTCCACCAAGGAGAGACGAATTTGCGGCGTTGACGATGGCGTCAACGCCGAGCGTGGTGATGTCGGCAACGATGACCTCGAGCTCGGCGCCGCCGATCCGGCGCGTCAGCCGGGCCATGCATCAAGCCGCGACGACGACGCCCTTCTCGGAGAGGAGCTGCTGCAATTCGCCGGCCTGGAACATCTCGCGGACGATATCGCATCCGCCGACGAACTCGCCCTTCACATAGAGCTGCGGGATGGTCGGCCAGTTCGAGTATTCCTTGATGCCGTTGCGCAGCTCGGCGGATTCGAGGACGTTGAGGCCTTTATAGCCGACGCCGATGTGGTCGAGGATCTGGACGACCTGGCCGGAGAACCCGCACTGCGGAAATTGCGGCGTGCCCTTCATGAACAGAACCACGTCGTTCGACTTCACTTCGTTGGCGATGAATTCCTCGATGCTCATATCCGTGTCCTTCTGGGGCGGAGCCCTTCTTTCACGTCGGGCCGGCTCAGCCGATCTAACCCGATATCTGTCATATATGTAGCCCAAACCGTTGTGCATCCAAAGTAAAATGGCGGCGAACGGTCGGCGGCGGCCGGTCTGAACCGCGCCGGTCCATAGGCTGATGACAACAATATCATCGCCGGGGAGGACTTTCATACCGTAACGGAGCCCCTATCTAGGACGAACCCTGGTCATGGAACCGGGAAACGCGAACAACGTTCTCTTGTCCTGTCTGGAGAAAACCGTGACGAAACCAGCCTCCGCTACGGCCGCCCCCCAGCTTTCGTCGCTGTCCTCCGATCCGGGCAAGTTCGCCCAGCGGCTTCAAGACGCGTTTCTGACCGTCCGCGACGAGACCGAGCGCCGCGCCGCCCCCCTGTCGCCGGAGGACCAACAGATCCAGTCCATGCCCGATGCGAGCCCGACGAAATGGCACCGCGCGCATACCACCTGGTTTTGGGAGCAATTCCTGCTCGGCGAGCACTGTCCTGATTACCGGCCCTTCCACCCCGATTTCGCGTTCCTGTTCAATTCCTATTACGTCAGCGCCGGCCCGCGTCATGCCCGGCATCGCCGCGGCGATATCACCCGTCCCAGCGCCGACCAGGTCGGCGCCTATCGCAACTATGTCGATGCGGCCGTCGTCAAATTCTTCCGCGAGGCCGGCTGGGACAAGCTGCGCGAGATCGCACCGCTGGTCGAGGTCGGGCTCAATCACGAGCAGCAGCATCAGGAATTGATGTTCACCGACATCCTGCACGCCTTCGCGCAAAACCCGGTCTCGCCGGCCTACGATGCGAACTGGCGTTTCCCGGCCGCGACCCGGGGCGGCGAGGACTGGCTGACGCTGAACGAGGGCATCCACACCGTCGGCCACGTCGACGACAGCTTCCATTTCGACAATGAGAAGCCGCCGCATCGCGCCCTCGTCGGCCCGGTCAAGATCGCCCGCCATCTCGTCACCAACGGCGAATGGCTCGCCTTCATGCGCGCCGGCGGCTACCGGACCGCAACGCTGTGGCTGATGGACGGTTTTGCCACCGTGAGCAACGAGGGCTGGGACGCTCCGGGCCATTGGCGCGAGGTCGATGGCGCCTGGCACGTGATGACGCTGGCCGGCCTCAAGCCGATCGATCCGAACGCGCCGGTCTGCCACGTCAGCTATTACGAGGCGGATGCGTTCGCGCGCTGGGCCGGAAAGCACCTGCCGACCGAGATAGAATGGGAGGTCGCGGCCCGCACGGGCCAGCTCAACGATGCTTTCGGCATTGTCTGGCAATGGACCCGCTCTTCATACGCGCCCTACCCCGGCTACCGCGCCGTCGAAGGCGCGCTCGGCGAATACAACGGAAAATTCATGGTCAACCAGTTGGTGCTGCGCGGCTCCTCGCTTGCAACTCCCGAAGGCCACAGCCGTATCACCTATCGCAACTTCTTCTATCCGCACCACCGCTGGCAGTTCACGGGGCTGCGGCTTGCCGGCTACGAGTAAAAAAACTTCCGACGACAAATGCGCGCCGGACAGCGCGTTCAGGAGAGTATCATGAATGTGCACGCCAGCGCTTTGGCCGAAGCCCATCTCCCCGACGAGCAGACGACTGCCTTCGCCCGCGAGGCGATCGAGAATCTCTCGCAGCAGCCGAAAAAACTGTCGCCGAAATATTTCTACGATGCGACCGGATCGGAATTGTTCGAGGCGATCACGCGCCTGCCGGAATATTATCCGACGCGCACCGAGCTATCGATCCTGAAAGAGCGCGGCAGCGAGATCGCGAAGATCATCCCAGAGCATGCGGCCCTGGTCGAGTTCGGCGCCGGCGCGACCACGAAGGTCCGGCTGCTGTTGAACCACTGCAAGTTTGCAGCCTATGTGCCGGTCGACATCTCCGGCGATTTCCTGAAGGCGCAGGCGAACGGCTTGAAGCGGGATTTTCCCGCGCTCGGCATCCACCCGGTGGCGGCCGACTTCACCACGCCGTTCGAGCTGCCCAGGGCGGTCGCGTCCATGTCCAAGGTCGGCTTCTTCCCTGGCTCGACCATCGGCAATTTCGAGCCGCAGGAAGCCGAGGGCTTCCTGAAGAGCGCACGCAAGATCCTCGGCCGCGGCGCGCAGATGATCATCGGCGCCGATCTCGAGAAGGACGAGCGGGTGCTCTTTGATGCCTATAACGATGCCGCCGGCGTCACCGCGCGCTTCAACCTCAATGTGCTGGTCCGCATCAATCGCGAGCTCGGCGGCAATTTCGATCTCTCCGCGTTCACCCATCGCGCGATCTACAATCGCGAGCGTCATCGGATCGAGATGCACCTGATCAGCAAGAAGAGCCAGACCGTGCGCCTGCTCGGCACCAGCTTCTCGTTCCGCGCCGGTGAGAGCATCCACACCGAGAACAGCTACAAATACAGCCTCGAGCGCTTTGCTGCGTTGGCGCAAGACGCAGGCTGGCGCGTGCGCGACAGCTGGACCGATGCGGCCAAGATGTTCTCGGTGCACGCGCTGGAGGTCGCCGACTAGGCCTTCCGCGCTTAGGCCTCGGTTGCCGACCCGAGCGACACCGATTCCCACACCGCAACGACAATCATGATCACGGACGTCGCGACCGACAGCCAGAGCGGCGAGAGGTCGGCGGCGAACCACCACAGCACCAGCAGCAGGATGATGCCGATGCCGTGGGAGAGCTGAAGGAAGCCGCGAATGGCGTGCTTGAACAGGATGGTGCCGACCAGGAATACCAGCGGCCCGCCGATCGTGCTCAGGATGATCCGCAGGTCGGAATGACCAGTGGGATGCTTCAGCACCAGCTCGTCCGAGACCGCGGTCAGGATGATGCCGGCGACGATCGGCATGTGCAGATAGGTGTAGGCGAGCCGCGCCAGCCGCCCGGATTCGGTGGACTTGGAGATGCGCTCGGAGCCGGCCTCCGCGCCCTTGTGGAAATAGACCCACCACATCGCGATGGCGCCGACCAGGGCCGAGACGAAGGCGAGGATGTTGCCCGCGGTCCAGGTCAGCTCAGCAAAAGTGGCGCCGTTGACGACGACGGCTTCGCCAAGCGCGATGATGACGAACAAAGAGCAGCGCTCGGCCATGTGCGCGCCTTCGACGGCCCAGGCCTCGACCGACGAGAAGCCCAGCTTCGGGACCCAGAAGCGTGCGGCCGGCGAGATGTACTCCCAGGTCACTGCTGCGATCCACAGCCATAGCCGGGTGTCTCCCTCGGACAAGCCGCCTGCGATCCACAACACAGCGGAGAGCGAGAGCCAGGTCAGGATGCGAATAGCGTTGTGCCGCACCGCGGTGCGATGATGCGGGGTCGCGAACAGCCAGAACGCCGTGCGTCCGACCTGCATGGCCGCATAGGCAATCGCAAACCACAGGCCCCGGCCCTCGAAGGCGGTTGGGATGGTCGTCGACAGCACGAGGCCGCCCAGCATCATCGCAAACAGCAGGATGCGGACCGGCGTCAGCTCGGGATTTAGCCAGTTGGTGACCCAGGCGGTGTAGACCCACACCCACCACACCGCCAGAAACAGCACCGCGACATGGACCGCGCCGAGCGGCGTGAAATGGTGCAGCAGCGTGTGGGAGATTTGCGTGACGGCAAAGACGAAGACGAGGTCGAAGAACAGCTCGGCATTGGTGACGCGGCCGTGCTGGTTCGGACCGATGACGCGAAACATTGCGCCGCGCGGGTTGTCCGCAGCCATCATCGTCCCCCGTCGCGCCGAGATCAGGTGCCGTTCAGATCAGGTGCCCGGCGCCCCGGGTCCGCCAGGTACCCCGGTTTGCAGCGCCAGGGCGTGCAGGACGCCGCCCATCTGCCCGCGCAGGGACTGATACACGATCTGGTGCTGCTGGACGCGGGACTTGCCGCGGAAGGATTCAGAGATCACGGTCGCGGCATAGTGATCGCCGTCGCCGGCGAGGTCTCGGATGGTCACCTCGGCATCGGGGATCGCTGCCTTGATCATCGCCTCGATATCGTGGGCGTCCATGGGCATTTCGGGTCTTGCTCCTTCTGGTCTCGAATCGCTTGCCGGGGTCCCCTCACCGGCACGGCCAAACTTAGCGTGGACGGCCTTCACCGTCACGCCGTCCGGCACTATATCCCTGATCGCAACAGGAAGGCACGACAAAGTGCCGCGCGCGGCAGGTTGATCGAAAAGGCGTGACATCATGAAGCTTCCAGGGCCCGACCACCCCATCACCATCACCCAAAATCCCCGGCGCGTCCGCGTCACGGCCGGCGACATCGTGATTGCCGAGACCAGCAAGGCGCTGACTCTAAAGGAGGCCAAATATCCGGCGGTGCAGTATGTACCGCGGGAGGACGCCAATATGGCGCTGCTCGAGCGCACCGACCGCGTCACCCACTGCCCGTACAAGGGCGACGCGAGCTATTACAGCATCAAGGCCGATGGCAAGACGCTGGACAATGCGATCTGGACCTACGAGACGCCCTTCCCCGCGATGACGGAGATTTCCGGCCATCTCGCCTTCTATCCGGACAAGGTGAAGATCGAGGAAGTGGGCTAGCCCTGGCTAGACGCCGCCGTCACGGCCGGGCTCGTCGCCGGCCATGACGAGTGTAAGCATGGATGCCGCGGGGCTACGCCCTGAAGATCGTGAGCCCCAATATTAGCAGCACCAGGAAGATCACGACGAAGACGTAGAACAGGAAGCGGGCGATATCGGCGGAGGCGGCCGAAATGCCGGTGAAGCCGAGCACACCGGCCACGATCGAGACAAGTAAGAAGATCAGCGCCCACTTCAGGATCGTCATCGCCGCCTCCGAATTGGTGCCGCCCCCTCGCGGCCCTCACACCTTTTTCGCGAACGCTAACTTCGCTGCGCGGAACTGGTTCCTATGACTGGGGGCGGCCCAAAGGGCCCTTGATGAATCTGGTTCCCGGCGGCACAGTCCGCACCGGGAGCGGGAGCGCGGGGCAACGATGATCACGATGTCACATTCAGCGACGATCGGCGCGGAGGCGCATGCTGCGCCCAAGAGCAAGGCGCGCAATTTGTCGCTCGATCGCGCCCGCACCTTCCTGACGCTGGTCGTGCTGCTGCATCACGCGGTGATCCCCTACACGCATTTCGGTCACACCGATCCGGCCTCCTGGGCCGGCTTCGACGTGATCGTGCTCGCCACTGACAGCTTCTTCATGGCGATGTTCTTCTTCCTGTCGGGACTGTTCACCTGGCCGGGCATCGCGCGCAAGGCGCCGTCAGTCTTTCTCCGCGACCGCCTGTTGCGCCTCGGGCTGCCGTTCGTGATCGCGGCCTTCACCGTCATTCCGCTCGCTTATTACGCGATCGCGCTGCGGCAGGAGCCGGAGCTGACCTTCGCTTCGTTCTGGTGGAAGACGGTGACGGCGGGCCCGTGGCCGAGCGGCCCGATCTGGTTCGTCTGGGTGCTGCTGGCGTTCGACCTGACGGCGAGCCTGCTCTACCGGGTCTCGGCGCATCTGGTCGATCCGGTCAACCGCATCTCGGTGCGCGGTTTCGAGCAGCCGGCCCTATTCTGGCTGCTGCTCGCGGCCATCAGTGTCATCGTCTACGTGCCGGCGCTGGTCTATTTCGGGGCCAACAAGTGGTTCGAGTTCGGGCCGTTCTCGGTGCAGGCGAGCCGCATCCTGCTCTATTTCGCGTATTTCTTCATAGGCGTCAGCGTCGGTGCGGCGAACTTCGACCGCGGTGTGCTCAGCGCCGAGGGCCAGTTGCCGAAAACCCGCTGGCTGTGGGTGGTCGTCACGCTGATCCCCTACTGCCTGATGTGGGGCATGATCTATATCAAGCGTGAGATCCTCGGGAATCCGGATCGGCTGCCGCACTGGTATCATGTGTTCTACGGCACCTTCGTCGTGCTGTTCTCGGCCTCGATCCTGCTCGCGATTCTCGCCTTCTTCCTGCATTCGAAGGCGCCGGGGTCGACCCTGCTCGACCGCATGCAGGCGGATGCCTACGGCATGTTCCTGGTGCATTATCCGATCGCGCTGTGGATCCAGTACGCCCTGTTCGACTATGCGTGGCCTGCGATCGCGAAGGCGGCGATCGGCTTCGTGCTCACGGTGATCCTGAGCTGGGGCCTGACTGCGGCGTTGCGGAAGATTCCGGGCGCGTCGCACGTGTTGTGAGGCGTAATCCGGGTCTGAGTATGCGGAAGCCGCTCAGGCCACCTTCCCGCCCATATACTCCGGCAGCCAGCGCTCGAACGACTGACGCAACACGTCGATCGCCACCGCCGCTTCACCTGAGATCGCAACCGCATCGCCACCAGTGGTGCCGATGCGCACGCAGGGCACCTCGCAGCCGCGCATCTTGGCGAGCACGCGGCCGGCCTCCGTTTCCGGCACGGTGACGAGATAGCGCGCCTGGTCCTCGCCGAACCAATAGGCCTGCGGAACGAGCGCGGTCGGTGCTGCGAGCAGTCTTGCGCCGATGCCGCTCGCCATCGCCATTTCGGCGAGCGCGACCAGCAGACCGCCATCGGAGAGGTCGTGCACGGCCGTCGCGGTGCCCGCATGGATCATGCCGCGCACGCAATCGCCGTTGCGCTTTTCGGCGCTAAGATCGACCGGCGGCGGGGCGCCCTCCTCGCGACCGCAGATGTCGCGCAGGTACACCGACTGGCCGAGCCAGCCATGGGTCTCGCCGATCAGCAGGATCGCTTCGCCCTCGGCTTTGAAGGCCAGGGAGGCAGACTTGGTGAAATCGTCGAGCAGACCGACGCCGCCGATCGAGGGTGTCGGCAGGATCGCCCGGCCGTTGGTCTCGTTGTAGAGCGAGACATTGCCGGAGACGACCGGGAAGTCGAGCGTACGGCAGGCTTCCGAGATGCCCTGCAGGCAGCCGACGAACTGGCCCATGATCTCGGGCCGTTCAGGATTGCCGAAATTGAGGTTGTCGGTGATCGCCAGCGGCTTGCCGCCGACCGCGGTGATGTTACGCCAGGCTTCCGCCACCGCCTGCTTGCCACCCTCGAACGGATCGGCCTCGCAATAGCGCGGCGTGACATCGACAGTGAGCGCCAGGCCCTTCGGCCCGTCCTGCACGCGCACCACGGCGGCATCGCCGCCGGGACGCTGCATGGTGTTGCCGAGAATGACGTGGTCGTACTGCTCCCAGATCCAGCGCTTGCTGCACATGTCCGGCGTGCCGATCAGCTTCTCCAAGGCCGCACCGAGGCCCATCGGCGCCGGCACGTCGCGGGCGTGCACGATCGGCAGCGCGGCGGAGGGGACATGCGGGCGGTCATAGACCGGCGCCTCGTCGCCGAGCTCCTTGATCGGCAGATCAGCCATGACGTCGCCGCCATGCTTGACCACGAAACGCTTGCTCGGCGTGGTGTAGCCGACGACAGCGAAGTCGAGCCCCCACTTCCTGAAGATCGCCTCGGCCTCTTTCTCCTTCTCGGGCTTGAGCACCATGAGCATGCGCTCCTGGCTCTCCGAGAGCATCATCTCGTAGGCGCTCATGCCGGTCTCGCGCGTCGGCACCGCATCGAGATCGAGATCGACGCCGAGGTCGCCCTTGGCGCCCATCTCGACCGCCGAGCAGGTCAGGCCCGCCGCGCCCATGTCCTGGATCGCGATGACGCAGCCCTTCTCCATGATCTCGAGGCAGGCCTCGAGCAGCAGCTTCTCGGCGAAGGGATCGCCGACCTGCACGGTCGGGCGCTTCTCCTCGGATTTGTCGTCGAACTCGGCCGACGCCATCGAGGCGCCATGAATGCCGTCGCGCCCGGTCTTGGAGCCCAAATAGACGATCGGCATGTTCACGCCGGAGGCAGCCGCATAGAAGATCTTGTCGGCATCGGCGAGGCCCACGGCCATCGCGTTGACGAGGATGTTGCCGTCATAGCGGGTGTGGAAGCGCACCTGCCCGCCGACCGTCGGCACGCCGAAGGAATTGCCATAGCCGCCGACGCCAGCCACCACGCCCGAGACGAGATGCCGCGTCTTGGGATGTTCCGGCGCGCCGAAGCTCAGCGCATTGAGGCAAGCGACCGGACGCGCGCCCATGGTGAAGACGTCGCGCAAAATGCCGCCGACGCCGGTGGTCGCGCCCTGGTACGGCTCGATGTAGCTCGGGTGGTTGTGGCTCTCCATCTTGAAGACCACAGCCTGCCCATCCCCGATATCGATCACGCCGGCATTCTCGCCGGGCCCCTGGATCACCCAGGGCGCCTTGGTCGGCAGACCACGCAAATGGATGCGTGAGGACTTGTACGAGCAATGCTCGTTCCACATCGCCGAGAAGATGCCGAGTTCCGTGAAGGTCGGCTCCCGCCCGATCAGCTTGAGGATGCGCTCATACTCGTCGGGCTTGAGCCCGTGGGCGGCAACCAGTTCTGGGGTGATCTTGGGTTCATTCTTCATGGATTGGGGGCTTTCGGCAGCGTTTGGCCGTTCTTAGGAACATCGGGGGCTCACGAAAAGCCCTTTGTGGCGCATTTTCCCGCTGTCCCACGTTTTGCGGCAGGCGACCTGCGGGAACAGGAATTGCACGGCGCGGACGGATCGGATTTAAGGGCTAAAGACCCGCAATTGAAGGCCCACGTCCTTGCACGAATTGACCAAAGCCCCTCCGCCCCGCCGCCCCGACCTCCACGTCGCCACAGACGGCGAATTCAAGGGCTGGCGGACCTGGATTCGCGACAGTTTTGAATCCCATGTCGGCCCCTTCTGGCACCGGATCGAGGCGGACGGCAGCGTCCGCTGCGCCTTCCGGGTGGAGAGGAAGCACCTCAACGGCTCCGGCAACGTCCATGGCGGCTGCTTCATGGCATTCGCCGATTATTGCCTGTTTGCAATCGCCACCCATGAGCTGGATGGGCCTGCCGTGACCACCAATTTCGCCTGCGACTTCCTCGATGCAGCACGCGAGGGCGAGTTGATCGAATGCGTGGGCGAAGTGTCTCGCGCCGGCGGCTCGCTGATCTTCCTGCGTGGCAAGCTGGCCTCCGACGGACGGCCGCTGTTCACTTTTTCCGGGACGATCAAGCGGGTGAAGCGGAAGCCGCAGCCCCAGCCAAACGCATAGCTCGACGCCTTCCCTTTTCACGCTCCCTCGCCCAGAGTTGGTCAAGCGCTTGTGCGCCGGGGAGCAAGAACAAGGTGCCGCAGAGCACATCGGAGGCGGGTCGCACGACGGCGTCCGCATCAACGCCGTTGCCGTCAATCGCCACCACCGGGGCACGCAGCTGGCGCGACTTCGCGCTGCTGCTGGCGCTGGCCTGCTGCTGGAGCTCGACCTATCCGCTGGCCAAGCTGGCGCTGGACACGATCCCACCCATCACCTTCATCGCGGCGCGCTCGCTGATCGCGGCCGCCTTCCTGTTCGCGATCCTGTGGATGCGCGGCGTCACGATCCCGACCGACGCGAAAGCCTGGAAGCTGTTCGCGACCCAGCAATTGATCAACTCGACCTTTCCGTTCCTGATCATCACCTGGTCGCAGCAATATGTGCCGGCGTCGAACACGGTGGTGCTGGCTTCGACGACGCCGATCTTCGCCTTCCTGATCACATCGCTGATCACGCGGCACGAGCCGGCGACGCTGCTCAAGCTCGCGGGCGCGATCCTCGGGCTTGCCGGCACGATTCTCATCGTCGGCCTCGATGCGCTGCGCGGGCTCAGTCGCGAGATCATCGCGGAGGTCGCGATCCTCTTCGCCACCATCTCGTTTGCCTGCGCCACGATCTTCGGCCTGCGCCTGTCCGATTACGACCCGATGGTGGTGGCGGCCGGTTCGCTGCTGTTCGGCGGCATCATCCTGCTGCCGCCCTCGCTTCTCATCGACCAGCCCTGGACGCTGCACCCGACGCCGACCGCGATCACCGCCACCATCGTCATGGGCATCGTGTCGAGCGCATTGGGCTTGATGCTGTTCTATGTCTGCCTCGGGCGGCTCGGCACGCTCACGACGAACGCCCAAGGCTATTTGCGCATCCCGATCGGCGTCGGCCTCTCCGTGCTGCTGCTCGGCGAGAGCGTGCCGTCGAACCTCGCGCTGGGTCTGCTGCTGGTCATGGCCGGTGTTGCGGCAATGACGGTGCCGACCGAACGGCTGAAGCTGCGCTAGAGCGGGATGAGATGGGGCGTAGCGGCCGCCACGAGGAAGATGCGCCCCCTTCTTCCGCTCCATTTTTGTGACGAGCCCGACCCCTCCTGATTGAGCTGACTTTCGGTCAGGCGCTAGTGATGCGCAACCATAGCTGCGCCGCCTGAAACAAATGAATGATTGTCGATCGAAGGCTGGCCGCTACTTGGCCTCGTCCGCGAGCATTTTCCGGTATTTTTCCACGTCGCGCGTCACGAGCTTTTGCAGCACTTCCGGCGTGTGCTCGTCGGGATCGGGCGCAACGGTCGAGAGGTCAGCGAAGCGCTTCTTCACCGCGTCGGATTCCACAGCCGTGCGCGCGGCGGCATTCAGCTTGGCGATCACGGCCGGCGGGGTGCCCTTGGGCGCGAACAGGCCGTTCCAGCCCTGCGCCTCGAATTCGGCTAGGCCGGCTTCGGCTGATGTCGGCAGATCGGGCAAAGAGGCCAGCCGCACGGTCGAGCCGACCACGAGGCCCTTTACCAGCTTGTCGTTGATTGCTTGCGAGACGGAGGCGGCCGCATCGCAGACGCCGTCGATCTGGCCGCCGATCGCATCGGTCAGCGCGGGCGCGGCACCGCGATAGCCGACCAGCGTCGCGTCGATCCCGGCGGCGGTGACGAAGCTCTTGCAGATCAGATAGTTCGAGGAGCCGACGCCGGCATGGCCGAGATTGATCTTGCCTGGATTGGCCTTGGCGTAGGCGATGAACTCTTTCAGGTCCTTGGCCGGAAAATCCTTGCGCACGGCGACGACGCCGAACGTCTTCGCCACCATGGCGATCGGCACGAACGATTCCGGCGTGAACGGCAGCTTTGGATAGATCGTGTAGGTCGCCGCGTTGGTGCCGGCATTGCCGATCGCGATGGTGTAGCCGTCGGGCTCGGCGCGGGAGGCGCGTGCCAGCGCCGTCGAGCCGCCGGCGCCGGCGACGTTCTCGATCACCATGGTCTGGCCGAGCGCGATGCCCATCTGCTCGGCCACGGTCCGCGCGATCACGTCCGAGGTGCCGCCGGCCGCGAACGGCACGATCATGGTGATTGGACGCTTGGGATAATCCTGCGCGAACGCAACGGTCGCGAACGACAGCGCCGCGAGCGCGGCGAGCGAGCGCTTCAGCACGAACCAGATCACGCGGCTTTTTCCAAATACTGGACGAGGCCGGCGAACAGGCCGCGGCCGTCAGTGCAGCCCATGATGTCTTCGACGTGGTTTTCCGGATGCGGCATCATGCCGAGCACGTTGCCCTTGTCGTTGACGATGCCGGCGATGGAATGCGCCGCGCCGTTGATGTTATGGGTCTCATCAACCACGCCCTCAGGGGAGCAGTAGCGATAGAGCACCCGCCCCTCGCCTTCGAGCCGCTTGATAGTCTCTTCGTCCGCCTCGTAATTGCCCTCGCCATGCGCGACGGGCACGCGGATCACCTGCCCGGCATTGTAGCCGCGGGTGAACGGCGTGTCGGAACGCTCGACCCGCAGATGCACGTCGTGGCAGATGAATTTCAGCCGCGCATTGCGCATCAAGACGCCCGGCAACAGGCCGGATTCGCAGAGGATCTGGAAACCGTTGCAGACGCCGAGCACGAGGCCGCCCTTGGCTGCATAGTCGCGCACCGCGTCCATTACGGGCGCGCGCGCCGCGATCGCGCCGCAGCGCAAATAGTCGCCATAGGAGAAGCCGCCCGGCACCACCACGAGGTCGGTGCCCGCAGGCAGTGAAGTCTCGGCGTGCCACACCATCACGGGCTCGCGGCCGGAGATCAGCCTCAAGGCACGCGCCATGTCGCGCTCGCGGTTGATTCCGGGAAAGACGAGGATGGCGGCTTTCATGGCGTAATGTTCCGACGGTGGCTGGAATCGAGATGGCAGGGAGGGCCAATTCGCCAAGAGACATAACGATTTGACGGGGATTTTACCAGTGCTAGCCTCGGCAAAGGGCCTTGTACACAGGCCATGGCCGCATGCGGTTTGGCCGCTCGAATTGCCCGGGATTGAAGCCATGAACGTCCCGTCGCTGTCCGCATCTCCTGCCGAACCGGTGTCCGCCGAGGGCGTCGTCGCGGCCGGCGCCTATGTCGACGGCCGCCGCGTTGCCAATATCGCCATCAGCGAGGCCTCGAGCTGGCGGGCCAAGCCCGGACACGTGGTCTGGATCGGCCTGCACGAACCCGACATGGCGCTCCTCGGCGCCGTGCAGAAGCAGTTCGATTTGCACGAGCTCGCCATCGAGGACGCCAACCACGCCCATCAGCGGCCCAAGATCGAGCAATATGGCGAGGCTCTGTTCATCGTCGCGCGCACCGCGCAATTGATCGAGGGCCGCATCGCCTTCGGCGAGACGCACATCTTCGTCGGCGAAGGCTATCTGGTGTCGGTGCGCCACGGCGCTTCGACCTCCTACACGCCGGTACGCGAACGCTGCGAAAGCTGCCCGCGGGCGCTGGCGCGCGGCGAGGATTACATCCTCTACGCCATCCTCGATTTCATCGTCGACAATTACTCGCCCGTGCTCGAAAGCATTCACGATGAAGTCGAGGCCATCGAGGACGACGTGCTCTCCAAGCCGATCAGCAAGGCGCAGATCGAGCGGCTTTACATGCTGCGCCGCGACCTGTTGCGGCTCAGGACCGCGATCGGCCCGCTGGTGGAGGTTTGCCGCCGGCTGGAGCACGACGAACTCGCCATGGTGCGCCAAGCCATGCAGCCGCTGTTCCGCGACGTCACGGACCACGTCCGCAACATCCAGGAGCGCATCGATTCCATGCGCGAGGTGCTGGCCTTCGCCTTCGAGGCGAGCCTGCTGGTCGGCCAGGCGCAGGAGACGGCGGTGTCCAAGAAGCTCGCCTCCTGGCTCGCGATCATCGCCATCCCGACTGCCCTCGCCGGCATCTACGGCATGAACTTCAAGCACATGCCGGAGCTGGAATGGGAATACGGCTATTACATGCTGCTCGGCGTGATGCTGACGGCATGCGGCGCGCTGTACTGGCGTTTTCGCAGCGTGGGATGGCTGTGAGCGGCACGCGCATTAGACGATCTCGACCCGATAATTCTCGATCACGGTGTTCGCCAGCAGCTTGTCGGCGGCTTCCTTCAGCGCGGCTTCCGCCTTGGCCTTGTCGGCGCCGGCGAGCTCGATGTCGAACACCTTGCCTTGCCGGACGCTGGCGATGCCGTCGACGCCGAGCGACTTCAGCGCGCCTTCGATGGCCTTGCCTTGCGGATCGAGGATACCCGTTTTCAAGGTAACGGTAACACGTGCCTTCACGTCAAAGATCCTCTTTCAGCTTTTCACCAGCACTGGGCCGGAGCCCTGCGGACGCTCGTTCTCCATGAGGATGCCGAGGCGCTTTGCGACTTCGGTATAGGCCTCGAGCAGGCCGCCAAGGTCTCTGCGGAAGCGGTCCTTGTCGAGCTTCTCGTTCGACTTGATGTCCCATAGACGGCAGGAGTCCGGCGAGATCTCGTCGGCGACGATAATCCGCATCATCTCGTTCTCGAACAGGCGGCCGCACTCCATCTTGAAGTCGACGAGGCGGATGCCGATGCCGAGGAAGAGGCCGGTGAGGAAATCGTTGACGCGGATGGCGAGCGCCATGATGTCGTCGATCTCCTGCGGCGTCGCCCAGCCGAACGCAGTGATGTGCTCTTCCGACACCATGGGGTCGTTGAGCTGGTCATTCTTGTAGTAGAACTCGATGATCGAACGGGGCAGTTGGGTGCCCTCCTCGATGCCGAGGCGCTGCGACAGCGAGCCGGCGGCAACGTTCCGCACCACCACTTCCAGCGGCACGATCTCGACCTCGCGAATCAACTGCTCGCGCATGTTGAGCCGGCGGATGAAATGGGTCGGCACCCCGATGTCGTTGAGGTGCTGAAACAGGTACTCCGAGATCCGGTTGTTGAGGACACCCTTGCCCTCGATCACCTGATGCTTTTTCGCATTGAACGCGGTGGCGTCATCCTTGAAGTGCTGGATCAGGGTACCGGGCTCCGGGCCTTCATAGAGAACCTTTGCCTTGCCTTCATAAATGCGACGCCGACGGCTCATTGGGATGTACCGTGTTTTGTTGAAATCCATGAATCTGGTGTGCTCCGGTTGACTAGGATTACGACCCACAGCGGAGCTGCCGTGAACGGCCTGGAACCTCTGGAAACAGAACAGGAACCAAACCTTCAGGCAACCTATCCGATTGGCTGTCCCAGCACAATCGATCCGGTCCATCCGACGCCGACTTATACCGCCTTGACTGCGGCTTAACGGCCCGTTGTTTTGCCGATATCTGCTATCTATGTAGGCATGCAGTCGGGGCGCCGCAACGGAAGGCTCCGCTCCATTCAGAGGGATTTGGAACAAGGCATGAGCGAGTTCGACAAGCGGCAGGAAGGTTTCGAGAAGAAGTTCGCCCTCGACGAGGAGCAGAAATTCAAGGCAGAGGCCCGCCGCAACCGGCTGCTCGGCCTGTGGGCGGCGGAAAAGCTCGGCATCACCGGCGATGCCGCCACTGCCTATGCCAAGGAGGTGGTCGCGGCGGATTTCGAGGAGGCCGGCGATGCCGACGTCCTGCGCAAGATCATGGCCGATTTCGCCGCCAAGAACGTTGCCGTCACCGAGCAGGCGATTCGCGCCAAGATGAGCGAATTGCTCGCAGTGGCGGCCGCCGAGGTGAAGGCGGGAAAGTAGACGCGAGGCGCATCCACACACACCATCGTTCCGGGGCGGTCCGCAGGTCCGAACTCAGGTGCGCAAGTGCGCACCTGAGAATCTCGGAATTCCGGATCGCCGCTGGCGCGGCGTCTGGAATGACAGAGCTGAATCACCCCTCCTTGAAGCCGTATTCCGGCACGTTACCGCTGGCGCCGTAATATTTGTACGGCAGGAACTTGCCGCTCATGGTGATCTTGACGCGGTCGCCCTTCGGGTTGGCGACGCGCTCGATTCCCATGTCGAAGTCGATCGCCGACATGATGCCGTCGCCGAACTCTTCCTCGATCAGCGCCTTCCAGGCCGGGCCGTTCACCATCACCATTTCGTAGAAGCGATAGATCAGGGGATCGGTCGGCGGCATCGGCGTGCCGGTGCCGCGCATCGGCACCTCGTTGAGCATCGCAACTTCCGCCTTCGACAGGCCGAACAGCTCGCCGGCGTTGGCGGCCTGCGGTTTTGTCAATTTCATCTGGCCGAGGATCGCGCCCGTTATCAGCACTTCGGAATAGCCGCCGATCTTCTCGCAGATGTATTTCCAACTCCAGCCCTTCTCGCGCTTGATGTCGAGCAGCTTTTCGGTGAGGTCTTCGCGTTTCATGTCAGGGTCTCCTCTTGGTTCGGCATTGTGCCGGGCCTGCCGCTTTGGGAGGCACGAAGCGTGCCAATAAATGAGGCTAGCGCTTCATGGCGGCGCCTCTCGTGACGGCAAGTCCGTGAATCCGCCTGACCGCCCGCTCGTCGATGATGTCCTCTCCGCGCGTTCTCCAGCGACTGCGATAAGAGCAACGTTATCGAAGACGTTGCTCGACGAAGCAGCCAATAGTCTTTGTTCGATGGTGGCACCCTGTCTGAGGCTACCTGCTACGAAGCGCTCGATCCTTCCGACATCAGCCCCTGCAGCCGCACCAGCTCCGCCTCCAGATCGCGCTCCACGTCCGCCGCCCGGATCTCCAGCACGCGATAATCCCGCGCCTCCAGCCAAGCCTGCCGCGACGCGCGATCTGCCGCAATGGCTTCCCCTTCGCCCGCGTTGACCAGCTCGATCGCGATCCGGTGCGGGAAGGAGACGAAGTCGGGAATGTGCCGCCCCACTGGGGTCTGGCGCTTGAACTGGCCGGCGAAGCGGCGGTCGCGGGTCAGCGCCTGCCACAGCAGGCGCTCGGCGTCGGTCGGGTTGCGGCGGAGCAGGCGCGCGAGCCCGCGCACAGTCGAGCCGCTGTCAGGCACGCTGCCGCCCTGCCCGTGCTCGGCCAAGAGCGCGCGCAGGCGCGTCGCCTGCTCGCCGTCGAGCACGCCGCCCTTGGCCGGGCCCTTGCGGCCTTCCGCGATCGCCATCACCACGCCGTGCAGCGTGTGCATGTCCTGCTTGGTCGGCTCCATCCGGGTGAAGATGTTGCGCAGGTTGACCAGCATGGTGTCCCGCTTCTCGGCCGGGCGCAAAAATTCCACCTTGTCGAGCTCGCGCACGAGGTTGTCGAAGAAGGCCTGCATCTGGTGCTGCGAGGCGCGTTCGGAGCGCTCGGGCATGCCGTGCGGCAGCTCGCCTGACGTGGCGCGCTTGAACCATTCATAGCCGACCAGCAGCACGGCCTGGGCGAGGTTGAGCGAGGCAAAGCCAGGATTGACCGGGAAGGTGATGATACGGTTGGCGAGCCCGACCTCCTCGTTGGTCAGGCCCCAGCGCTCCCGGCCGAACAGGATACCGGCCTTGCCCCCTGTGGCGATGTGACCCGAGATCTCGGCCGCTGCCGCCTCCGGCCCGACCACCGGCTTGGCCTGGTCGTGGGCCCGCGCCGTGGTGGCGAACAACAGATCGAGATCGGCGACGGCCTCTTCCACCGTCTCGAACAGTTCGGCCTTTTCCAGAATGTGGTCGGCGCCGGCCGCGGCGCGCTGCGCGGCGATGTTGGGCCAGCCGTCGCGGGGATTGACGATGCGCAAGGCGGCAAGCGCAAAATTGCCCATGGCGCGCGCGGCCATGCCGATGTTTTCCCCGAGCTGCGGCTCGACCAGGATCACGATGGGACCGTCGAGGGAAAGCCCCGCTTTGCTCTTGTCAGTCCCCGACATCTCACTTCGCTTTCACGCTGTCTCTCAAGGCCTTGCAGAGGCCGCTTCAGGAGTTGATTCAAGCCGGCCCACCGGACCGGCCGCATCGCCGCTTGTCGTTTGCCTGTCCTGACAGAATTCTCAAGGGAAATAACGGCTTGGATTCGACTTTTGAATCTCGCCTGGAACGTCAGCCCGGCCCGGCCGGGGAGCCGGCTGCCGCTTCCCGTCTGCGCAAGCTGGATGGGCTAAAAGTGCATAATCCCTTGGCTTTCGCCCGCCGCGCGGCGGTGCTAAGAGGCGCCGGATATTCCCGTGGCGCGCCCAAAGCGCCGTTCCCAAGAGGCTTCCCCGATCATGGCAAAAATCAAGGTATCCAATCCCGTCGTCGAACTCGATGGCGACGAGATGACCCGGATCATCTGGCAGTACATCAAGGACAAGCTGATCAACCCGTTCCTTGACGTCGAGCTGCTCTATTTCGACCTGGGGATGGAATACCGCGACCACACCAACGATCAGGTCACCATCGACGCCGCCGAGGCGATCAAGAAGGTCGGCGTCGGCGTCAAGTGCGCCACCATCACCCCTGATGAAGCCCGGGTGAAGGAGTTCAATCTCAAACAGATGTGGAAGTCGCCGAACGGCACCATCCGCAACATCCTCGGCGGCGTGATCTTCCGCGAGCCGATCATCTGCAAGAACGTGCCGCGTCTCGTTCCCGGCTGGACCAAGCCGATCATCATTGGCCGCCACGCCTATGGCGACCAGTACCGCGCCACGGATATCAAGTTCCCGGGCAAGGGCACCCTCTCGCTGAAGTTCGTCGGCGAGGACGGCACCGTGATCGAGAAGGAAGTGTTCAAGGCGCCGGGCGCCGGCGTCGCCATGGAGATGTACAATCTCGATGACTCCATCATCGACTTCGCCCGCGCCTCCTTCAACTACGGCCTGCTGCGCGGCTACCCGGTCTATCTGTCGACCAAGAACACGATTCTGAAGGTCTATGACGGCCGCTTCAAGGACATCTTCCAGGATATCTTCGACCGCGAGTTCAAGAAGGAATTCGACGCCAAGGGCCTGACCTATGAGCACCGCCTGATCGACGACATGGTGGCCTCGGCGCTGAAATGGTCCGGCGGCTACGTCTGGGCCTGTAAGAATTACGATGGCGACGTGCAGTCCGACACGGTTGCGCAGGGCTACGGCTCGCTCGGCCTGATGACCTCGGTGCTGCTCACCCCCGACGGCAAGACGGTGGAAGCCGAAGCCGCCCACGGCACGGTGACCCGCCACTACCGCGAGCACCAGAAGGGCAAGGAGACCTCAACCAATTCCATCGCCTCGATCTTCGCCTGGACGCGCGGCCTGTCGCATCGCGCCAAGCTCGACAACAATGCCGAGCTCGCCAAGTTCGCGAACACGCTGGAGAAGGTCTGCGTCGACACCGTCGAAGCCGGCTACATGACCAAGGATCTCGCACTCTTGGTCGGCGCCGACCAGCGCTGGCTCTCGACCACCGGCTTTCTCGACAAGGTCGCCGAGAACCTCACGAAGGCGCTGGCAGCGTAAGCTGGCGTCTCGCCTCAACCGTCATTGCTGTGCATGTTCACTAATTCGCTGATTGGATCGCTCCAGCGGAGGACGATCCGATGCGCGACAACAGCTATGACCGGACGATTGAGCGCA